>NZ_CP098755.1:2031500-2378000 GCF_023746555.1 Brevibacillus ruminantium | reverse complement strand
AAACGGTTGCCGCCCAGCGGTATATAAACGTACTCCCGAAACCAGCTGCCCAGCGAAATATGCCATCTGCGCCAAAATTCCGTCACACTCCTGGAGATATAAGGGTAACGAAAGTTTTCCATGAAATCGAACCCGAACATTTTGCCAAGCCCGCGCGCCATATCGGAATACCCGCTGAAATCGAAATAGATTTGCAACGTAAAGGCAAGAATGCCTAGCCAAGCGGAAAGTACGGTCAATTCCTCGGTCGGCGTCCCTTTTACGCTTACCCAGAGCAATCCGATATTATTGGCAAACAGCACTTTTTTTGCGAGGCCTTTGATAAACAGCTCCGCCCCTTCGCCAAAACGATCCAGCGTCACTTTACGGGAAATAAGCTGCCCCGCGATATCGCCGTATTTGACGATCGGACCGGCTACAAGCTGTGGAAACATCGTCACGTACGCTCCGAATGAGACGATATTCCGTTGTACCGGCACTCTGTTCAGATATACGTCCACTACATAGGACATCGTTTGGAATGTATAGAATGATATGCCCACCGGCAGCGGCAGATCGGCTGTTTGTATTTGCAGATGAAACAGCTGATTGATATTGTCCACAACAAAACCAGCATATTTAAAAAAGCCGAGAATGCTCAGACTGCCTGCCATCGAACCGATAAATGCCACTCGGGCGATCGTTTTTCGATGTCTGTACCTGTCGATCAGCAGCCCGTTGAAATAATCGAACACGGTAGAAAAGATCATGATGAAAATGTATAACGGCTCTCCCCATGCATAGAAGATCAGACTCGTGACAAGCAGGACGGCATTTCGCAGCTTCGCCGGCGAAACATAATAGATCAATAGGGTGACCGGCAAGAAAAGGAAAAGAAAGATGAGACTGCTAAAGACCAAGATTACACCTCCAAAAAGGTTGACCCGTGTGCAGCTATTTCACTTGATCTTTCAGCAGATCCAACAAGCGCGTGTAGTACTCAGGTTTAAAATGAATGCCGTCCGAATCGTACAGGTCAGAACCATTTGAAAATATCGGGGATAAATCGATAAATCCGACATGTTCTTTTCCCGCCAGTTCTTTTAACCCTTGATTATATTCATTTATCTTTCCGTAGCGCGGTTCTTGCCTTTCCGCTTCCGATGTCACGGGGGTTACTGTTAGCAGCGTAATATCTGCCTGCGGCAGTTTCTCCTTGATCAGACCGATCAGTTTCGCGTAGTTTTTTAGAGAGTACTCTTTCGGATTGTCGGTAGGCCACAAAATGTCATCCGATCCCAATTGGATAAAAATATGTTTCGGGTTTCGCCGGCTCAACTCGTCGATATCTTTCAGCGCAAACTCCGCCGTTTTTCCTGCGCCTGCCAGTACATTGCCCTCATCTAGCACATCATGAAAAGACATACCCTCCGTAATGGAGTCTCCCAAAAATACGCTGTTTTGAAAGAGCGATTGAAACGAGGTTGTGGTTGCCCCCGCAGAAGCCCCTTTCTGTTCTTGGGCTTGAGGCGACAGTTGCTGCGGATTCGGGCTTGCAGGTTCGTTTCCGCATGCCGCCAATACAAGCGCGATGCTACCAATCAATAAAGTCGAATTCATTTTTTTCATGATCATGTTCCTCTCTTCAAGTTAATTTTAGAACTTCTTTAATTCCGTCCAGAATGGAGTTTGCCATCCGGTATTGGACTTCTTCCGTCAACATTTCTTTCTCTTCTTGCGGATTTGTTAAATACCCCATTTCAATTAGAACCGCCGGCATGTTCGTATCCTTCACGACGAAAAAATCCTCTTTTTTTACTCCCCGATCCCGAAATCCATTTGCTTGGACCATATGCTTTTGCATGATTTCAGCCAAGGACAAGGAATCTTCGTGGTAATAGTAGGTTTCCGTACCCGAAACGCTAGGGTCCTCGTACGTATTGCCGTGAATAGATATGAACAAATCCGCGCCCAGTTGGTTGGCGAATTCCGGTCTTTCCCGGTCAATTGAAGATAGAAAACCATCATCCGTCCGGGTGAGATACACCTCGAATCGCGGCTCTTGTTTCGCCAATTCCTCCACCTTGCGAGCCAGCTGCAGCGTAAAATCCTTCTCTAAACGTCCGCTGGCGCCTGTCGCGCCGTGATCCTTGCCGCCATGTCCGGGATCAATCACGATTTTATATACCTTCCCCTGCTGGTGATGGCTGGTTACGCTTGCTGCACCATTCCCTGAACAGATGTTATACAGAAGAACGATCAACACCGCAGACAGAATAAATGTAAGGATCGGGACACCTTTCTTCATCCTTTCTCTCCTCCTTCCGGTAAAGAGTGTAATCGCCCAGGATAAAGATAAAGTGCAGATGAAATAAACATAAAATTAAAAAAAGCGCAGAACCGAAGTTCTACGCTTTTTTCTTCAAATGAAAATAAAACATTACGCCCTCCGCCGTATTGGTTACGCCATATGGCACATCATGCATCTCCAGAATCTTTTTGGAGATGGCGAGGCCGAGGCCGGTTCCTCCGCTGGACCGATGACGGGAAGGTTCTCCGCGATAGAATCGGTCCCAGATCTTCTCCAGTTGTTCATCCGGAATATGGGCTCCTTTGTTTTCAATACAAATTTTAACGGTGTCCCGCTCTTCAGTGGTTGTGATAAAAATAGACTCCTGCTCCGGAGTGTAGCGAATTGCGTTGGTGAGGAAATTGACAAGGACTTGTTCAATCCTAAGTTCATTGGCAACGACTTCGACGGATATCAGAGCAGTGTTCAGATGCAATTGCTTGCTCGCAATGCCCGCAGCTAATTTTTCGCAAACTCGCTCGATGAGAGTATCGATAGGAAACGAATCGATTTTCATCTGATACGTCCCGGATTCATATTTTGCCAATTCCAGCATATCCGCGATCAGCAGGTCCATTCTTTTTACTTCGTCTTCCATCGCTTTAAAATAATGATCCCGCTTATGGGGTGCAACCTCATCCTGCAGAATCGAAAGACAGCTTTGCATGACGCTTAACGGAGTTTTCAGCTCATGCGATACGCCGGCTATAAATTCCTTCCGCGTGTGCTCCAGCTGCTTTTCTTTCTCGATGTCCTGCTCTAATCGGAGGATATGGGCATGCAGACGATCGGAAAGCGCGTTAATGTTTCGCGACAAATCTCCGATCTCATCCTTGGTCGTGACCGGTAATTTTTCGGAAAAGTTAAGACTTGCCATTTGCTGCGTCGTACGGTTGATGCGCAGCAAGGGACGAGCGATCCAGCGGGAATAAAAAAACGATGCAAACAGTACGAGCAGAAGCGTGCCGATAATAATGTACACATAGTATTTTTCAATCATCCCCGCGGCTTCATTTACGGGCTGCAGTGACGTCACCGCGAAGAGATATGCGGGATTCCCGTGGTGATCGTTCATGCGGTTTACGAAGATTTTGTAATTCACATGGTTCTCTTCAAAATCAACGATTTGATTCACGTTCCCGCTGCTATCATAGTCTCCGTACAGCAGGTCGGCTTGGAAAGCTTTGATACGCTCCAGGAATAGATGGTTCGTATAACGAGATACTCCTGCACCTTCCGGTAATTGTACTTTTGTAATCGTTCCCTCGACGAGAAATCCTGGATATTTTTCATGATACTGGGTCGGATTCGCAAATCGTTTGACGACGACTTCATACTCCTTGTTCACCATCTGGCGATTTTCCAGTTGGTTTTCCTCTCGCAGGTTGGATACCGCTCTCCCCATCCGCAGGATAACCGGTTGATTGTTCATGATAATGCCTTCAATCGCGATCGTCCCCCCTTCTTCAATCCAAGGAATGAGGAACGGGTTGTTGCTGCTGAAATCCTCTACGTTGATCACACTGTACAGCGGAACCTTCAACGTCTTATTTGACAGTGTATCATCCGAAGCATTCAGCTTGATCTCCATGAAGAAATCGTCGGTATTTATCAAATTGCCTCGGGCATCCAATGTCGTGATCCAGGTATTATACTTTTGATAAAAATTTTGCTCGAGAATCGCTATTTCCTGTGTATTGGTGGCATCATTCAGGTAGTCGCGTTCGTATGACATGAGCGCTGCCTGTACGTCCTTCACCTTTTGATGAACATAGAATTGTTTGAAGAACACGGTTTGTCCAACAAAAATAACGGCAAGGATCAACACGCATAATCCGGTCGTCAACAAAAACAGCTTGCGCACAATACCCTTTTTCATGGTTGATCCTCAAATTTGTATCCTGAACGGACCACAGTGACGATGTGCTTGGCATGTTCTCCCAGCTTGGAACGCAGGTTGCGGATATGGCTGTTGATCGTCCGATCGTCTCCTACGAAGTCATATCCCCATATCTTTGTAATCAACTGTTCCCTCGTTATGATGATTCCTTTGTTTTTCATCAGATAAGCCAGCATTTCGAATTCCGTGTGCGTTAAACTGCAGTTCTTCCCATCGACGGAAACGGATCGGGATGGAAAATGGATGGCAATGCCACTGCTGGATAACGTATCGTTCTCTAGCTCACGAATATGTCGGCTCTCCAACAGACGTTTCGCCCTCGCCAATAAGATGGGAGGGCTGTACGGCTTGGTTACATAATCATCGGCGCCCAATTCGAAACCAAGCAATGTATCGTCCTCATCCGCACGGGCGGTCAACATGAGTATGGGGACGTTTGAAACTTTGCGGATGCGCTTGCACACGGACCATCCGTCTAATTCAGGCAGCATGATGTCCAAAATGATTAAATCCAGCTCATGTTCCTGAAATAACGCGAGCGCTTGTTTCCCGTCTGAAGCTTCCAGCACCATAAATCCTTCCTCAAGCAGATAATCCTTAATGATTTCGCGTAAAATAGGCTCATCTTCTACAATCAGTATGGTTTTTGACATATAACAACCTCTCAACATTTTTTTAGCGCATACTTTCAAACTTTTTCGTAAAGGAGTCCTGTCAACATGTTAACGCGTAATGTTGCCAGGGTCTCTCTATGAGTAATATCCATTCGGTCATTGCGTTTCTAGGTTTTTCGTTACCATTATATCAAAAGTGTCGCAAAAGACATTTTCACGCTACATTTCCTTTGCACCAAAGTTGAAAGTAGTCATTTCGATCAGGCTGCTCCACTGGCTCCGGTCCGAGCCTTGGAGCAACATCAATTTCTGCACTGCTGGTTTAAAAGCAAGGGTTTGTATATTACTTGACAGGAATATTCCGTATCACGTATATTTAAATCAGTAACAAGCTACGACATGTTTCTTCGGAAAAAGTAAGGTGATTTCTAATGTAGAAATACACGGTTTTGGAGGCGAACACGGAAGAAAAAACATTGGGAGAGGATCCGACATGAAGGTACAAACCTTCAGCGCCCTGGCTGAGCCCAACCGCCTGAATATCGTCGAACTTCTGCTGGACGGACCGCTTCCGGTGGGGAAAATTGCGGAGAAGCTGGAACTGAACCAACCTCAAACCTCCAAGCATCTTCGCGTCCTGTGCGACTCCGGTCTAGTGGAGGTCCAACCGGTCGCGAATCGACGAATATACAGGCTAAGACCCGAACCACTTCAAGAAATGGATAAGTGGCTTGACTCCTACAGACGAATGTGGGAAAAACGGTTGGATCAGTTGGACGATTATCTTAATGTATTGCAGGGCAAAAAACCGATGAATTGATGAGTGGGAAAATTGACGAGGAGGAGTTTCAATGTCAAACAAACAAATGGTTTCAAGAGTTGAGAACGATCGGGTGCTGGTGTTGGAACGAGTATTCGACGCACCGCGCGACCTCGTGTTCAGCATGTTCAAAGAGCCTGAGCATCTTAAGCATTGGTGGGGACCGAGAGGCTGGGAGCTTCCGGTTTGCACTGTCGATTTCCGACCGGGCGGAGCCTGGCACTTCTGTATGAAATGCGTCGATCCGAACCAAGGCGAATTTTACGGAATGGAATCTTGGGGCAAAGCCATTTACAAAGAGATTAACGAGCCAAAGTCCATCGTCTATATGGATTACTTCTCGGATTCCGAAGGCAATATTAACGAAAACATGCCGTCGACCGAAATCACGATGGAATTCATCGATCTAGGCGGCCAGACCAAACTGGTCAGCCGTGCGGAATATGCTTCCGCGGAATCTCTCAAAACGGTCATGGATATGGGTATGCTGCAAGGTATCACCGAAACTTGGGACCGTCTGGAAGAGCGTTTACAGAAGAGCAAATAGGAAATACACCGTTCCCCCAAATAAAATAGAAAAGTCCGGCCTTAGGTTGGACCCAAAACAGCGGCAGCCAAAAATGACTGGAAAATAAAGTCATGGATTGCCGCTGTTTCATTTACAAGGCACTCAAACCCATAGGCTAAATTAGGTACTCAAATTGCAAAACCAACGCACTTATATTGATGAACCTGTTTAAACCCTAATCGGAGTGCTAATTTTTTCGATGCATCATTACTCAACGAACAATCCCAGTAGGCTGAAAAGCCATTTTCAATAATTTTATTCACAAGTAAGCCTGCCAGGTACGTACCTACACCGCTTTTTTGATAGTGAGGAAGAGTTTCAATTCCGATAGCATGAGTTTCCTGAGTAACAAAACTAGAGTAACAAACACCAATTATTTCAGGCCCATCAATCGCAACATAGCCGTAACCTTTTTTATAAAAATCATCCTGTGTACACCAGAACAGATCGATATGGTCATCCACAAATTTGCTATTCATAAAGTTTCGATCTCTCCATTCGTGTGACTGTAAATGCAGAGCTGTCATTCGATTATCACTCGGTTCAAGAGCTTTGTTTTCAAAATCCGTTAGCTGAAACACTAGTTGGTCCCATTGCTGAAGTTGCCTTGAAGCAAAAAGCGATTCCAGATTCCATTTGTCATGATGACCCGAAACTTCGAAGTTGTCCAAACCCTGTTCCTTCATCCTTGGCTTCATTTTATTTGTTATATAATTATTTAGTTCGTTGTTAAAAACATGATTGTTGTGGTCACCAATAAGGTAAAATCCTCTTATTCCCTTGCTCCAAATCAAGGCAGTCGTGGGCGAGTCTAATTGATCAGAAAAGACCCAACCTGGGTTATTATTTTCTAGAATGGAAAGAACCTCAGGATGAGGATGACCATTTTTAAGAAGAGGCATGACTTTATAAAAGGAATCCTTGGATAACTCAATCATAAGCACTATATCCCCTTTCCCGTAAAATTGGGAGCAATGTTTCATTCTTCAATCCGTCTGAAGTTCCTTCTTACACCTAGCTGTTCTATTCCGCTTATCGCAATGATTCGCATTTTGTCAGCTGTTACATTTGTCCTTGAAAATTTAGATCAAATTGTATATCATGGACATTGAAGGTCTATAATAAGATCAATTGCTTAGAAAGGAGGAAGGAAACATCCAGTTTTCCAAAAGTACCGATTACGCCCTTCACGCCTTACTTCATTTGGCTCACTCGGAGCATCGCCACAACATTGGAATCAGGGAACTGTCAGCGACACTTGGCGTTTCGGACAGCTACTTATCTAAAATCATGTCCAAGCTGCGTCAGGATGGGATCGTACGTGCCGTGCCTGGGGTAAACGGTGGTTACGAGCTTGCACGACCGGCCGAGCAGATTACATTTCTTGACGTTATCCAAGTGATCGAAGGCAGGCAACAACTGTTCGAATGCTCAAATTTGAATTCGCAACAGCATCGGATGTTAGCGGAAGAAAAAACTGCAGAACGGGATCAGGAAAAATGTGAATGCCTCGTTAAAAAGGTAATGGACGGCGCCCAACAACATCTGTATCAATACTTGCGGGAGCATACCATCCAATCGGTGCTGAACGAAGCGATCAAGAATTGCAACCAAGCTGTAAACAAGAAGTGATCCACTTCTCTTCTTGTATTCTAATTATGGATATTACAGATCCACGGAGGTGCATGAACACATGAAGAAACAACTTCTCGATGTGGCGATTATTGGCGGAGGACCCGCAGGGTTGAATGCGGCCCTCGTGCTGGGACGGGCGCGAAAAAACGTGGCGGTGATTGATGAAGGCCGTCCCCGAAACGCAGTGACTCGTGAGGCCCACGGGTTTCTTACCCGCGACGGGATCAGTCCGAGCGAGTTTCGGCGGATTGCGCAGGAAGAGATCAGCGCGTATCCCTCTGTGTCTTTCGTGGCGGATACAGCCGTGTCGATTGCGGGAACGAACGGCCAGTTTCAAATTGAGACGGCGCAAGGACAAGCTTTTGAAAGCAAAAAGGTATTATTTGCCGTCGGCATGAAGGATCGTCCGTTGGACATTCCAGGACTTGCGGAGGTATACGGGAAAAGCGCCTTTGTCTGCCCGTATTGCGATGGTTGGGAATTAAGGGATCAGCCGCTTGTCATTATTGTTAAGGGGGCTGATCTCATGCATTTTGCTCCACTCATATCCGGATGGACGAACCGTTTTACCATCTGCACGAATGGCCCCGATGAGCTGACGGATGCTCAACGCGAGGAGCTCAGCCAGCATGGTGTTCCCGTATTCGAATCGCCGATCCGATCCATCGAATCAAACGACGGAATTGTGCAGCAAGTTGTTCTTGAAAACGGGACCACCGTTCCATGCAGGGGGATCTTTTTTAAACCGGAGCTGGTTACGGGATCGGATTTGCCGAGAGCCATTGGATGCGACATCACAGAAGCGGGATCAGTCGTCGTCGATCAGTTTGGGAAAACGAACGTTCCGGGCGTCTACAGCGCTGGCGATGCGGCAACGCGAATGCATCAGGCCATTGCCGCCGCCTCTATGGGCTCATTTGCCGCCGCGGCTATCAACAATGAGTTGAATTTGGAGGCTTGGGTGAGAAACACGAGCGAAATTTGAGTCTTTCGTGGCTGGTTGCGTAATCAATCCCCAAAAATCGGCGATCATTTTTCGGTCAAATCCCGAAAAGCGGCCGCCGATTTTCTTTATCGTAGTTCCCTTTTGATTTTAACGTTTTTACTCTTTCCCCACGGTTTGAAGACCGATATCGCGAACATCGCGGAAGTGCTTAATGAATATGATAGTGTGTGTATCTAAATGGACACTAACCAAAATCTAAAAAAGGATAAAATCGAAGGACCACATTCTCGAAATTTCATTGAACGCTCCCACCACTTAGCTTTTACTCGCGTTCGCTTGAAGTGGGGGATTCTTGGGTAATGACTTCTACCGAAGCCAAATGTACCAAGCGATCCCTGTGCGACCCACAGTTAAGTTAGGATGATCCCTAACAATCGAAGTCCTTCTTGCTCAATATTCTTACTTGCATTAATATCGCGATCATGGACGGTTCCACACGATGGACATTCCCATTCACGTAGATTGAGATTCTTTACCTCTTTATGTCGATATCCACAAGAGGGATGGGAACATAGCTGACTGGATGGGAACCGTTTGTCTACGATGCTGATGATTCTACCGTACCATTTCGCCTTGTATTCAACCATGGTACGAAAAGCAGCCCATGATGCATCTGCGATTGATTTTGCCAGCTTGTGATTTTTGGCCATGTTTTCCACCTGCAAGTCCTCCATACAGATCACTTGGTTTTCGCGAATCAGTCTGGCAGAGAGCTTGTGGAGAAAGTCGTTGCGTGTGTTGGATATTTTTTCATGTAAGTGAGCAACTTTGATCCGTGCTTTTTCCCGGTTTTTCCCTCCTTTCTTTCTACGAGAAAGGATTCGTTGCCATCTGGCTAGTTGCTTCTCATACTTTCGATCGTTCTTTGGATTCGCTATTTTTTCTCCAGTGGAAAGCGTAGCAAAATCCTTGATCCCAAGATCAACGCCTACCGTTTGTTCTCCTTGTTCGAATGGTTTGATGGCCACTTCACAGAGAATGGAAACAAAGTATTTCCCGGATGGTTTGCGTCTGATGGTAGCAGACAAGATCCGTCCCTCTATTTCTCTTGACTTGACACATTTCACAAGTCCCAGTTTCGGAAGTTTCACATGATGACCGACCATTCCTATATTTCCATTGGTGTACTTCGTTGTGTAGGATTGCACAAGATTCTTCTTACTTTTGAATCTGGGCCGATCATTTTGTCCCTTGAAAAACCGCGCGAAGCTGTCTCCCAAATTCTTTACAGTCGTTTGAATGGCAATGGAATCTGCTTCTTTTAGCCATCCATACATGGTTTTGAGAGCAGGAAGTTGTGAGGAGCAACGACGATACGTTAGTCCTTTCCCTGTTTCCTGATACGATTGATTCCACTTGTCGAGGAAATGATTGAACACAAACCGGCAGCATCCAATCGTTTTGTTGATGAGCGTGGCCTGTTCTGGTGTTGGATATAGACGGAATTGAAACGCTTTGTATTGTTCCATGGAGTTTCACCCCCTTTAAGAACACTTGTTCTTAGTCCAGTTTACCATGTAATTCCAAAGAAGTCGACCATTCATCTCCCACTTATAGAAGGTAGGAGTCTTCTGGTCAAATAATGATAAAAAAAGTGAAGTGTCCGTTTTGATGGTTCAACCCGATTCGCCCTCCATGCAGCTCGACAATGTTTTTGGCAATGGAAAGGCCCATGCCTGCACCGGGCGACCCGTGATGGTCGTTTCTTGACGGATCAGCTTTATAAAACCGTTCGAAAAGCAGTTTCTCCTGCTCTTCCGGGATTGGTTTCCCCCTATTTTCAACCGCAAAATAAATATGCTGCTCATCCGCTGACAGCCGTACCGTGATTTCACCCGGCTTTACCGAAAACTTGAGCGCATTCATCAACAGGTTATCGATGGCGCGGACCATTTTTTCAGTATCGACATAACCGTAAATCGGCTTCTGATCCAGAAACGTACGAACCGTGAGCGATTTTTCCAGCGCAATCGGTTCGAATTCATTCATGATCTGCTCCAATAAACTGTTCACATCCACCTTCGTAAAAGAAAGGTTCGCCGCTCCACTTGTTAATCGTGTGTATTCAAACAAGTCGTCGATCAGCTTCTTCAGCTGTTGAGATTTGTTGTAGGCGTTGTTGATATAGCGCTTATGTTCATCGAGATCTTCGAGATTATCATTCTTCAACAAATTCAAATAACCAATGATGCTGGTTAAAGGCGTACGCAGATCATGGGAAACACTCGTAATCAGTTCCATTTTCGAATTTTCGATTTGGCGTTCCCGATTTATTTTTTCCTGGAGCTGCTCAGCCATAAAGTTAATGCTCTTGGCGACTTCTCCCAGCTCGTCTTCATTGGACGCTGGCAGCCGATAATCCAGATTCCCGCCCGCTATGGTTAAGAGGCCTTCGGCAAGTGTCCGCAAATAACGAACAATGGGGCGCGTGAAGAGGAAGAAGAAGAACAAAAACGAGACGATCATAAAAATGAGATCGCCAATCACCCCAAAAAACATAAGATCGAGCGATAAATACGTGAGAATATATGATAAAGCCACCATACAGCTAAAGCTTAGAAAAGCTGCCCAGAACATTCGGATTCGAATATTCTTTTTCCAGCTTAAAGTGGAAAGGAGCTTTCGTTTCTGCTTCTTATTCAACCTTATACCCCACTCCCCAAACGGTTTTGATATACCTAGGCTCTCGCGGATTGTCTTCAATTTTTTCGCGAATATTGCGGATATGAACCATGATGGTGTTATCGGATAAAAATTTGTCCTCTTTCCACACGCTTTGGTATATTTTTTCCACATTAAACACATGTCCACGATGGCTGGCCATCAGCTCCAGAATCGAAAACTCGAGCGGAGTGAGCGATACTTCTTTACTGCGCACCGTCACAACATGGCGATTTTTATCGATGATCAGATCGTTAATTTCGATAATCCCACTGTCGGACACGGACTTGCTGCTACCTCCTCCCGCCAGCTTCTGCCTGCGAAGCTGCGCCTTTACCCGAGCGATCAGTTCCAGTGGATTAAACGGCTTGGCGACATAATCGTCAGCCCCCGTCGTCAGCCCGGTTATTTTATCGATATCCTCGCCTTTGGCGGAAAGCATAATGATCGGAATATTCGACATTTCACGGATTTTGAAACACGCTTTAATCCCGTCGAGATTGGGCATCATTACATCCAAAATGATCAGATCGACTGCTTCACGGTTCAAAATTTGCAAGGCCTGCAAGCCGTCCTCGGCCTCCCATACATGAAACCCTTCATTTCGCAAAAAAATATGAACCACATCTCGAATTTCCGGATCGTCATCGACGACAAGCACTTTGTGAGTCAAGCTTTATCACTCCTTGAAAAATTTTGCTGTGGCCAACCACAGAGGACATGACGTGAATGTCTAAAAGAAGAAATCATTTCTACTTAATGCAAAGCTACCACATTTATATACAAGTGTCTCTGAACCTCTATACCTTCATTTTTTCCTTCGGCTCAGCCGATCAATCACTCATTTTTCAAATAACCGAACCACACACCTAACAGCAAGCTGATAAACACACCCATGCGTTTCAAAACAAAGGCGGGGACCAAGTGAAAAAGCCTGCTTGCCGTTACCGGTTTCGACAGACGTATACGAATGCCGGAGGTATATTCAAAGGGACGTAATGAATATGCTCAATATCGAACAGGCTGCTGAGCTGGTTTTTCATCTGCAGCGAGTATTGAAAGGCGATGAATAAACCGCCCGGCTTCAGTGAGGTTACGATTTGTTCCATAAGCTGGTCACGCAATTGCTGCGGAAAGTTGAAAAACGGCAGTCCGCTCACAATACAGTCCAAATGTCCGATGTGTTCTCTCCGAAGTGTATCATGTAGCACGCACGCATCGGCGTAACCGGTATACGCAGGGAATCGTTGTGCCAATTTGTTGCGCAAGAATGTATCCTTTTCAAAAAGCAAGACCTTCGCATTTTTCATATTTGCTGCTTCGATATATTTGGTGATAGCCCCCGTGCCCGCCCCTAACTCAGCAATATGCTCAACCCGATTCCAATTCACCGGTTCGAGCATTTTTTTGGCCAAAAACATTGAGCTTGGCGTA
The DNA here is from genome assembly GCF_023746555.1 of Brevibacillus ruminantium. Classification (NCBI taxonomy): domain Bacteria; kingdom Bacillati; phylum Bacillota; class Bacilli; order Caryophanales; family Paenibacillaceae; genus Brevibacillus; species Brevibacillus ruminantium. Next base: position 2,365,033 of record NZ_CP098755.1, on the reverse strand, counting down.
AGGCTGCCGATTTGTTTTGGATCCCGTAAAAATTTGTACAGAAACAACAGCTTCTCTTGAATCATGTGTATCATAAGTCTCCCTCCCTCAGATCAGTATCCTTATGCTAAGAAAAATATCTTCGGAACGAGCAAAGGAATTTCTGAAAAATTTCTGAAGTTGAGCGGAACGTAAAGAAATACCCGCCAATTCACATAATTGACGGGTTTTCTTATCTGCTGCTTCTATGCTGCAAACGGCCCTTGCTTGTGTCTATTCGTATCCCTGTCTTTTCTTCCCCCAGACTTCCATGATCATCGAACTTACAAATACCGTGCAATAATTCGAACCAACTTGGCCGGGAACTCATTCAGATCCGAAATATCCAAAAATCTCTCATTCCCATAAATTTGTTGAATGACATCTTTGTCCTGCCCGATTGCGGCTGCCAAAAATGCAATTCCTTTCCGTTCATATTCAGCTATCGTTTGTTGCATGTCTTGGGCCGCATAAACTCCGGTATAGTTGTCCATAGCCTTGGGTTGTCCGTCGCTTAAACTGATCAATAGCTTTGTCTCTTGAGGAGCAGCCACTAGCTTCTCCGCAAGGATTCTAAGCGCCATGCCATCTCGGTTATTACTTCTTGCACGTATGTTCATGAGCCTGAATCGATCATGGGAATCCGCGTTATTAAAATCAGCATACGCAAATAGCGACATTTGCTCCATCTTGGACACATCGGCTGTATCACCGTAGATCAAAATGGGGATCTTACAAATTTGACAAAATTCATATACCGCAATTACCGCGCGTTTTGCTGCCTCCAATCTCCCGAATGCCGCCATCGATGCTGATTCATCAATTCTCAGGCCTACCACTAGGGAGGGAGATTCCGTCGGAGGGAGTTTCTTGGCAAAATACTTGTAATCCCGGTAAGCTACGCTTTCTGCTTGAAATTTGGTACCGTAATAATGATTTCTCGCAAATTTAGAAGATACCTCATGCTCCAACAACGGAAGCGTTTTTCTGGCGATTTCCCTTACGACAGGCATTAGCTCCTTGCTTAAGGCGATATACTCCTGTTTATTTTCCGGATTGTATTCCGGACGGTGCACAATCAGCTTTACCCCTTTATGAATCGATTCGGACACAATCTCCCGCGCATCTCGATTCAGCTTTTTCCGGAAATCACGTTCTTTTTGCTTCGCATCCACCGACTTTGGGTCAGGATTTGCCTGATGAACCATCGGCAATCCATTCTCTCCCAAATCCGAGCTTTCCGTTACATTAGAATCATCGGAAGCACTGTCAGATGAGTTTTCATCACTTTCAGCGGACTTTTTCAAAGCAATCCCTGTTTCTCCTTCATTGTTGGCAAGATCAGAGCCCGAATCATCTACACTTCCCCAAGTTCTCATTTCCGCCGTGTCTACAATCCGTTTTTTTTTATCCCGACCTCAATTTCATCGATCTTCTCTACCAAACCATGCGTTTTAAGCGCTTCTTCCAGTATTTTTATTTCCTCTGAATCGGTCGTAATTTTGTAAATAACCTTGTGATACAAAGATTCAATTCCCGAAGCACCTGCGGCAAATGCGTCTACCCAGTAGAAGTAGGAACGCATGCCGGCTACACCTTTAATCGCATTTGCCCGTGCTGTTTTGTCCAGGACCATAATGGCTTCTGCTAGAACGTCTAAAACCTGCTCATTTGCGTAGCCTGTTTTCGCCTTCGCACGATCGATCATGACTTCTTTCGTAGGCAGATCCATCTTTTCCGTATGCTGAACCCTGTCACGCAATGCTTCGTTTAGCGGCCTGGCCCCTGCATAACTGCGATTTGTGGTAATGACCGCAATAAAATCCGGATGTCTGTGTATGATTTCTGTTGGAAGATTGATGCTGCCGTCCAGCTCCAAAGCCGAATTTAGAGCCATTAACACCGCGGCATCGCGAATAACGTTTGGCTCCTGAATTTCCAGAAGATATCCTTTCTGAAAAGCTCTGACGATTTCAGACGGGTAGAAGCGATATTCAACGGCTTCACCCTCCATATTTTTCGAGGCCTTCTTCAATAATTGCTTCATCTTTCGTGCTGCAGCCTCCTGAGTAATACCGAGTACCTCCATCATGACTTCCGTTGCGCTTTGAAAACCATCGCTCTCATACAGTGCTTGCAAGACGCTTTGGTCCGCAGGGTCCATTTTCTCTAATCTTTCGGAGGAAATAACCGGCAAAATGGCGCCAATAATATCCGATTTATCCATATCGGCAAAACAGGTCACTTTCGTATACGGAAGCCCGAAATTTGCGGACAATGCTTTGGCAAGCTGAGTTTTACCGGAACCGGCGTCACCCTCCAGCAAAATATTGGCGATTTTCATTTCCCCGCGATTCCAATTTCGCTTTATTTCTTTACAAATGCGCCGTTCTTCTTCGCTAACCTTATGAGAGAAAGGCTTTTTCCAAATAAGTTCTTTTTCTGCATCTGACAGTTGCCTCGCGGGTGACAAAATATATTCATCGTTATGCATGATTGTTCTCCTTTCTAAATAGTGTTATGACGTCAATTCGCATCTACTTATTTAGTGAATTAATAAATTAGTGATTTACTAAATTACTTGCTTATCTTAACTGATAACTTCTCCTTCGTCAATCTGTTATCTGCCATCCATTTTTGAAGAAGAATACTCGTTGCGTAACATATATAGCCGGCACCCCCCTTTTACAATCAGCGCCGCCCATAAAAGAAAACAGCGGCACACTCTGACTTATAAAATAAAGTCCTAGTCTACCGCTGTTTCATTGAACTATCGTTCTTTGATCGTTGAAAAGTGCTGAGGATCAATCACTTACGAATCAAGCATGAGATACCAATAAATTGCTATCTCATCACTATCTTTACCTAGACCTCTGTAGACGTAGGAATCGAAACCTCCGATGACAAAACCACAGCTTTCGTAGAATTTACATGCACGGACATTATTACTTTGTGTCTCTAGCATGATTCCCGTCATACCGTTATCCTTCGTCCAACGTTTAGCCTGTTCGATTAGTTTTTTACCGACACCGTATCCTCTATATTGCTTATCAACTTTGATATCTTCCACATAGGCATATTTGTTCCAATTTCTTTTCAAAACAATTTGACCCACAACTTGATTATTTACGAGCGCTAAATAAATGATTTGATGGGGATTGCCGATATAGTTCGAATAATCCTCAACAGTGTCTTCTTCAACCTGTTCATCATCGTAGCTTTTATTTCTAGGAGGTATCTCCTTCACCGTAAATCCGATTCGCTGTCCCATTAGTTGCAAGACAAGGGTAGAGTCCACGATAAAGCTCCCATCAATGTTTGCACCACACTCATTGTCCCCTGCCCTCAGTTCCCTAATGAAAATATCCATATTCATCCTCCAATATTTATAAGAAAAAACGTCAGGGGCAAACACCCTGACGGTCCTTTCGTTTCCTGCGTATGTGCATCACTCATTATTGAGAACGATCCCTCATGTCTACATGCCGGTTCTGTAAATTCTTTGATTCACTCTGTTACATCGTTTTTCGGACTTCCCACCATTGTCGATACGGGATAAGGAAAAGGAAACCGATCCCTCCCAGGACCAGAACGGCAATATTGATCAGTATCAGGTTGCTGTAATGAAATGCGGCAGCATCGGTTACAGTCGGAAGGAGCGGGAAAGCGAGCCATGATTTTGTCAGCAAACCTCCGACAGTGGCCACTCCAATCCCTTCGCCCAGGAAGCAGGCAAAGTTCAACAAACCCATGCCCGAGCCGGATTCCTCGGGCCTCAGTGTGGCTGCAACGAAGGTGGATACGACGGTTTTTACTAATGAAAGTCCGCCGAATGTCAGAACTACGGCGCCAGAAACAAGCCATGGCGTTCGATCCGGGAATAATGAAACGATCAGAAAACTTGAGCCGATCATGCTTAAGCCTGCCGACATTGTGAATACCTTCCCTAACTTATCGACCAATGCACCACCGACAATTCCGAACAGGGCGACACTGACTGTCCCGGGAAACAAGACACCGATTCCGATCAGACTTGTCGGTAGTTGATGGACCTCTTTCATCATATATGGAATCATGGATACATACCCGGCGACTGTTCCCAGCAGTATGCTTCCCGTGAGCACACCGATAATAAACGTTCGCTTTCCTAACAAAGAGGGTTCGATAAAAGGTTGTTCCGCTTGTCGAATACGTAGGCCAAATGCCAAGAAAAACAGCAAGCACACGGCCAGATATCCCCACTGGTATGCCGTCATAAACAGCGTAAACGCTACAATCCCGCCACTTAACAAAGAGGCGCCGATGACATCGGTCTTTCCTTTTACTGAAGTTTCGTCAGGAATGATTCTCATGAATATCGGAATCGTCAGAAGCATCATCATCGGCAGAAGGAACAACATGAACCAATGGAGATACTCGGTCACAACCCCTCCGATCACAGGAGCGATTCCTTCGCCGCAAGCTACCATCGAACCCACCATACCGAAAGCTTTTCCATGGTGTTTCCTATCGATATATCGCGTAATGATGACCAAAATCAACGCCGGAACAGCAGATACTCCTGCTCCTTGTATCATTCGAGCCGCCAATACACCCGGATACCACGAATGGAAAAACAGCCCTAGCAAGGACCCCGCTCCGTAGATCCACAAACCGAGCAGGAGCAGTTTTTTCGAACCATACAAATCGGACAGCTTCCCATACACTGCCGTCCCAATTGCAAACGTCAGTATAAAGCTGGTATTTACCCAATTCGCTGCCGAAGGCGTGATACGAAAATGGGTAGCGATATCCGGTAGCGATACATTAAAAATGGTCTCGTTGAGAACGCTGAAAAATGCAAGAAAGCTAAGCCAGACGATCGATTTGGTATGGCCGCCTGCCATCAATAACTTCTTCAATTGGTTAACCCCTTAATAACGCAAGGGGAATCGCGCAGTTTACAGGGCCAATGATGCGTATTCCCCTATTTTTAGTGCCCTTTTCTGCATGGTGTACCTCATAGTAACGCCTCCCAATAAGAGTAGCTCATGAATTTCGAACTGGTATATTATACCACAACTAATTCACTGTCGTTAATAACCCATTTCCTTTAAAATTCTTGATAACGTACGCAGCCGCTCGCCGATCAACTCTCCGTCTTCGCTTAACGCCTGGTTGAACAGTTTGACATCCTCATTTATTTTGTCATTGTCCGTACATATTGCCACCGTCATGGCATATCCTTGCAGTCCAATTCGGTCGATGACAGGCTTCTGCGGATCATAAAAATTCTCGTATCGATAAGCCTCTTGAAAATGCTCCATGGTCCTACAGATAAGGATTGACAAATCTAAAACGCGATGAAGCGGCAGTTCCTCTGACTGTCTGGACCATTTTTCTCCCGTATATCTCCATACTTTGGCGGAAATATCGACTTTTCCTCGATCGTTCCACTGGGCCAATCCCAGGGAGAGGCCTTTCGCATCACTGTTTCTAGCGAATCTTCCGTCAACCTGCTCGTAGTTTTCTGAAACAATAACAGGCTTATGCTTTAACGATGTAGGTATTTTCAATTTCATTACCTCTTTTCATTTACTAAATTACTTAATTACTAAATTGATAGCTCATTTTATCTGATTTCTTATCATTAGTCAATCCGCTGAGGACTTCATGCAGATTGACATTTATGCAAATCAATGTTAAATTTTCGGACACTAATCCCTCCCTTCTCAAATCGCAGGAAATCCTGCGAACTGAAAACTGCGATTTTTGAAGGAGGTTACATGAATGATGGCATTGATAAAAGCTAAATATATTTATGTAGAATATATGGGCCGCGAAGTCTTGAATATCGATAAGAAGCACTGGAGAATTTAATGAAAAACTACACTGGCACAATTGTTTTCATATCACACGATGTCCGTCTGCTGGAGAACGTTGCCGATATGGTATTTGAAATTAAGGATAAAAAAATGATTCGAAAGGCTTAGCTAGGTTTGCCTCGTTGATTTGAACGAGGCCAAGGCCAATAAAATGTTACTTTACAGAGATACAACACTTCTGGTTGTATCTCTGCTTTTTTGATAATCGCTCACTCAGCTACCAATCTCTATTTGTTGGCATTGGCGTCAGGAACTTTGTCCGCTACAAGATTCAAGACAATGTTATGTTCAAGGAACGCCTTAAGTCCACAGGGCTGTGCGGCTTCACGACCTAAACCGGACGCTTACATGAAGATAAGAACATTCTTTTGTATACTTAATCATAGCCGGAACGATAAGGTAAGCAGCTAAAGGAGATCCATACCTAATGAAATCTGACCGTATTAAACTCCCACCGGGATTTTGGGCGGGATTACAACAATTAGGGATTGCCCCACACGATGTAGCTCGCAAAGCGCGTCTGCCGCTCACCATTATTACAGAACCAGCTGGAGTCACCACCGCCCACTATTTCAGAATCTGGCAAGCGTACTCCGATCTCGTTGGTGACACTGCCACCGGAATCATCAAGCTTGTAACAGTCTTTGAAACAGCACAATACCCACCAACCGTCTTAGCGACCTATCATGCTCGTAACTATCGCGACGCCCTTAACCGAATGGCCCGGTACAAACAGCTGTGTCCTCCAGAAAGCTTGCGAATAACCGAAGAGGGCGAGCTCTGTACGATCGAATTGGAATGGATACGCAGCGAGCAACCCGGACCTCCCGTGCTGGTTGGAACCACACTGGCCTTTCTTCTGGAGCTGGGGCGCCGGGGTACGGGCCAACCTTTACCTGCACAGTCCGTGGAATTTTCTCAGCCGATGGGCGATGCAGCGGCCCTCGAAGCTTACTTCGGGTGCCCGATTCGAATTGGTGCAACCGCTAACCGATTAACACTGCATCGAAGAGACCTGGACCGCCCTTTTATTTCGTATAATAAAGAGTTGCTGGAGATCCTGACCCCTGTATTGGACCGAACATTAGATGAACAGCGCAGCCGTTCAGCCGCCGAGATGGTCAAGTGGATATTAAAGCGCAGCCTATCCGGAGGGCGCCTTGACATTCGGGCTGTGGCGAGCGACCTGGGCATGAGCGATCGTACTTTGCAGCGCCGTCTAACTGAAGAAGGCACAACTTTCACGGAGTTGTTGACGCATGTTCGGCATGAACAGGCACGAAAATACTTGGCAGACCCTAAGCTCGATATCAAAGAAGTGGCTTTCTTAATTGGATATGAAGACCAAAACTCGTTTTACCGCGCCTTTCGCCTTTGGGAAGGCGATACTCCTTCCAATTGGCGTACCGAATATTTAGGGGCAAACCCGCCGTCATAGAATCCGCAACCCTTCCCCTTCTAAGCAAGGCTAGCCGTTTTCGAGTTTCATTATTTGGCGGCTTAAACAAGAAATTTGGCGTTATACGCTAGTTACCGAACGATTCGGATGAAGTAATATAATCTCTATCCGGAGCACTTGGCTGTTCCAAGAATAACTTCTAATCAGCTTGCCATGAATGACACCAAAGGAGACATGTGTTATGGATATGGGATTAATGAACAAAACAGCTATGGTAACAGGATCAACGAAAGGTATTGGGAAAGCAATTGCCATTGAACTTGCCAGAGAAGGCGTCAATGTCCTCATTAATGGACGAAATCATGAAGAGGTAGAACGAACCGTAAATGAACTGAAGTCGGAGTTCCCGGCTACTTCCCCTCAGAATGCTACAGCTGATATTGTGGATAAGCAGCAAAGAGAGGCTTTATTTGAGAAATATCCCCATGTCGATATTCTGGTTAACAATATGGGCATTTATGAAATCATGTCATATGAGGACGTTGACGATGAAGTATGGGAAAAGTACTTCCGAACGAATGTCCTTGCCGCGAATGGATTATCTAAGTTTTATTTGCCTCAAATGTTGAAAAACAATTATGGACGAATCATTTTTATTGCAAGTGAAGAAGCGGTCATGCCTTCAGGGCAAATGCCCCAGTATTGTATGACCAAATCGATGTTATTATCCCTGTCAAAAAGCTTGTCTAAACTGACGATAGGAACGGAAGTCACATCGAATACAATCATGCCAGGACCAACGCTTTCCGAAAATGTATATCAAATCATTGAAAGTTTGTTTCCTGATGATATGGCATTTCCGGAAAAAGAGAAAAAATTTATGGCTGCGAACCTGCCTCAATCAGAAATACAGCGGTTTATCAAGCCTTTTGAAATAGGCAGGCTGGCTGCATTCCTATGCAGCCCTTATGCATCCGCATTTAAAGGTTCTCCGATCCGGATGGACGGGGGCATGGTGCCTACAATTTTTTAACAACTTCGCAACAGTAGGATACTCCTATGTATGAACCAAAGCAAAAAGGGTACGAGCGTTTAATAAACCAAGCCAGTCTAACACTTTATACTCGTGTTTTGACTGGCTTTTTGTACAGTAGCAGCCCTGCTGGAATTGTTTCTGTTTTCGTTCTAGAACTTTACAATGCACTCTACCACTTTCAGAACGCCCAATATACGATTAACAACAAAGTCCCTAATGCTACATTGAGCCATCCAAGAAAACGGGCTACACTTTTTTCCTTGTTCATCTCCGCCAGCGCATAACTTCCTACATCCAACCGTAACATTAACAACCCAGTAACCAACCATAAGGATGTAACGTAACCGATATAACTCGTAAACCCAGCGTAAGGCATGGCTTGTAGCCCCCTCAATTTCCAATTCATCCTGTCTATTATTTTGCTTTCATACCGACACGGCGAATTCGCGATTCTACTTTAATATCGACTGAAATGTCTTTGTACATTTCCTGCCATCGCTCTTTCGTTTTGATTTCCCGATTCCAATATTGAGATTGTTTCGCACGAACATATTCGCCAAAACCGAAAATATCGGATTGTTTCTTCTGTGTTTGTTCAATTAAACCTTTGTACAGCTTTGCAATCGCCTTTTCATCCTCCTGTCTGAGTTTTTCAAGGATATCGGAACTATTTATGGGAATTTGCTCGTTCAATTTTTCCTCTAAATTAAGCTCAACTCAGATGGAGACAGTAATATGCGGACGTCCGTTTTTGATCTGAGTCTCAATTCTTGATTTCCGATGGATTGCATACAAAGTCGCCATCGATTTCCTGTCCACGTTCACCATGCCCCGATACCCAGCGGGATTGATCCCTTTAATCCCCATGTACCCTGCGATTTCGATAGGCTTCGTTACACCTACCATTTTGCTGCCTTTAAAATAAGCTAATCCTTTAATTTCGATATTATCTTCTTTCATCTTTTGCACATAAGGAAGAAACCCTTCCTGCCCTTTCTTTGAGGAATTGCTCCAGAACATACCGACATAATCGGTTGGAAGTTTGCCTACCTTGATGGCGTCATCCAACGTCGACATCAAATACAGCGTCGGCACACGTTCCAACTTTGGTGCGGCCTTCATTAATTCTATCGCAGGTCCTTTCGAAATCATCATCCAGGCCATTCTGCGCACTTCTGAATTGCGTCGAAAGAAATCATTCAAATTTTGCAATCCTTTTTTGGCCACGGCTTCGGATACAACAATGACGCGTAAATGCCCGAAGAAGAGTCTCCCCGAAATCTGCTGATCTAAATTCATAAGGGCATCATCGATTGTGTGACCCACTACCTCGATGACCCAAACGGTTTGTTCAACTCCATTGTTTCCTCCTCCCCCTCCTCCGCTTTCGCCCGGTCCGAGCGGAATTCTCCCAGGAAGCGCGATCTGCACGGCGATGCGAATCATGTCTTTATGAGGTGCTGGGAATTTCCCGCGAAGGTGTGAAATTTCGTCCTCTTTTTTTTCAGCTTCTGGGCCCGCCTCATCAATTGAAACCCCCAATACGACGGCACGATTTTCGATTTCGAGACGATCCCAGCATCCTGTCAGAATCGGAAACGCGAGGAGAATGACACACAGAAACTTCAGCTGTTTAATCCATGGGCTTATCCTCAACACGATCCCCTCTTTTCCTGCGAAGAATAGCGATCAACAACAACATTCCCGGATAAGCGATCGTAATAATGAGACCGACGCGGCCGACTTTTTGAATGATTTCATACATATGCATGATGTTTTGAGGGAACATAGCCATAATAAAAACAATCGGCAATATGAAAAAAGAAAACAGTCGATAGTCGCGTAAGCGAAAAAGTTTGCTCGCTGAGTGAATCGTAAGAAAATAACTTGAAAAAAGAGTGGTAAACACGGCGGTCACCCAAACAGCAAGAAAGGCGGCATCCAGTCGTTCCAAAATATTCGCTGGCAAGGAGGTCGCTTTGGCTAACTCCAGTGTCGGCCAGAGCAAAAACTTGATCTCTTCGGCGCCGAACACGCTGACAGCCGCCACGACAATCGAAACATACAGCCCTCCTGCGATTACCATTCCCCATATACTAGCCTTCATCGCCTTCTGGGGTCGACGCATGGCTGGAATAACTGCAGTCACAATAAAGGACCCTTGAAACAAGGCAGCTATCGTAACAACGCCAAGCAGCATACCGCCCGGTTCGTTTCCCCAAATAGGCTGAAGATTGATCACCTCGGCATTTTTCAATGAGAGCACGACGATCAACAGACCTGGTCCCAGAAGGATGGGAGTATAGAAATAATGAATGTATGCGAATGTCGTGATGTTATTGCGAGTCGAGATAGCTGCCAAAAGCAGCATGACAATTACAGTGACCTCCACAGGAGTTCTTGTCAGAACCGATGTCACGACTACTTCACCAAACTCACGTGCGGTAAGAGAAGTTAACACTGCAAAGAAGGCGACGATGAATACACTGCCGATCCATGCGAACCATTTTCCGATAATATCCTCGCTGTATTGAACGATGGATTTCGTCGGAAAACGCATACCTAGCACAGTAATCAATGCCAGCCCAACAAAGCCAAGCAGGACGCCTAATAGCGTGACGAGAGGAGCACCAGAGTCTGCTGCCCGAACAGCAAAAAGGGGGAGGGCAAGAACGCCGACACCTATAATGGTACTAACAAGAATTGCCGTTGCTTGAAATACGGTTATCTGACGGGGATGCTCCATCGTTAACGCTCCTCCTTCCGCCCTTTGGATTTTAACGGATCTAACTCAACGCCTTGCGATTCATTAAGCTGTTCCACCGTGCTACTGTCCACTCTGGTCTTATCTTGAACATGTAGAAATACAGGTCTGCTTTTCATCCACCATAACGGCCCGCGTATGAGCAAATCTTTCATTCCCTGAAAGCTTCCCGGAACCAGAGGGCTCAAGTAAGGGACGCCGAACGATTTTAATGAAAGAAGATGATTCACGATGAGAATCAAACCGATCATGATGCCGTAAAGGCCAAAAATTCCAGCTAAAACAATGAGCGGGAATCGCAGGAGCCGTAGGGCTAACGCTGCATTGTAGGCAGGAGTAGCGAATGACCCGATCGTAGTCAAGGCGATAATAACAATGGTGATGGGACTCGCAAATCCCGCAGACACTGCTGCCTGTCCGATAACGAGTACACCGACGATAGAAAGAGCGCCGCCGACCTGTTGGGGCAATCGGATCGTTGCTTCCCGCAATACTTCCATGGATATTTCAATCACCAGCACTTCGATGATCGCCGGGAAAGGAACGCCAGCCCGCCCTCCTGCTACAGCTACTGCAAATTCGGTCGGAATCAATTCCGGATTGAAGGAAATAATAGCAACATAAAGAGACGGAAAGATTAGAGAAAAGATCAAGGCTACAAACCTTGCCAGGCGAATTGCACTCATCAGTACAAATCTTTCCGTATAGTCCTCTACTGTCTGATAAAACTGGTTGAAGATAGTCGGTACGAGCAGTGCTAATGGGGAACCATCGACCAGAATGGCGACCCTTCCTTCCAACAGGTTGGCGACGACTTTATCCGGCCGCTCCGTATACTGAACTTGCGGAAATGGGGACACATGATTATCCTCGATAAACTGCTCCAAATAACCCGAATCGAGCACCGCTTCGATATCGATGTTGCTAAGACGTCTATTTACTTCCTCTACAAGATCTGGGCTTGTAATACCCTCCATATAACAAATCGCGACTTTCGAATTCGTCCTACGGCCGAGTTGCATCGTTCGGACACGAAAATCTGTCGTCTGTAACCGATATCGCAGTAAGGCGATATTCGTCCCCAATTGTTCGATGAAACCATCACGAGGCCCACGAATCACCTGTTCGGTTGCTGGTTGGTCCGGTGACCTATTCTCTATACTGCGCGTACCGATTAGAAAAGCTTCCTCCAACCCCTCGATGGCTACGACAGTCTCTCCGCGTAACAAACCCTTGATGAGTTGCGTAAACTGGCTTTCCAACATACCTTCGCTGTGATACAGCGAATCGTAGAGCAGGACATCCTTTAATTGGGAGGATTCAATTTCCTTTCCTTCCAAATGGGGAGGCAAATACATGAACGGTTTTAAAATATTGATATTAATTGAAGCTTGATCGATCATATTCGAAAAATAAAACATGACTGCCGGATACTTTCCGAATACGTGAAAGCGGCGAATCGTAAAGTCGTCATTCATTCCTAGTATTCGCTGGATCGAGTCGATCGTATGTTCCAAATCGCCGTTTATTCTCACGGTCTGGTGTTGTTCTAATACTTGATCCCGCACACTAACAGCAGCCCGTCTTTTTGATTTTTTATACCATTTTAAAATCGACATTTTTGCACCGTCCAATCGTAACTTCATGCACTTGATTGCTGTATTATTGGAATCAGTTCGCCGCTCTGATTACAGGGCTATTGGGAAGCGCTCATGCCTGGACGACTCTCGTTCTCCCATTCTTTCCCAAAGGAATGGACGAAATACATCAGGTCGATTACTTTGGCATCCCCATCCTCGGCTCACTCGGCGGACTTCAGACAATAGAAAAAAGCCATGATAGACTGTTGTGCACGCTATCATGGCTTTCCTTACTGCCTGTATGCTTATCTCTTTTGTTTTAAGATATGCCCCATAAAGTTTAACATGGTCATGGCCGCAACTCGTGTCGTAGAATTCGTCGGGTCATATTGTGGTGCTACCTCTACTAAATCAAAGCAAATGACATTTCCTTTTTCTGCGATGCCGATCAGGATGTCATTTAAAAAGTCGTAGGAGAATCCGCCTGGTGAAGGAGAACCCGTTCCTGTAGCCAAGGAAATATCAAAACAATCAATGTCGATAGTGACATAATACTTTTCCGCCTTAGGGATTTTCTGCAAAACGCCTTCTACTCCCAACTGCATGGCTTCCTTCGCAGAAATCAATTTACTATGATACGCTTTCGCTGCGTCAAAATCCTCTTTTCTGCTACTACCAAGTCCACGTAATCCGATTTGCACCATTTCTTTTATATGGCTCATTTCTGACATTCTCCTCATCGGACTTCCATTCCCCAAACGCTGTCCACCTGGAGCATCCGACCAGTCAAGATGGGCGTCTAGTTGGATCACTGTCACGTCCCCTTCCGCTTTCAAGCCTCTTGCGATGGGAATAGAGATAGAATGATCGCCGCCCATAATGGCAGGTATCGCCCCCTTTTCTCTTATTTTGCTTACCGCATACTCAATCGCAGTAAATGACCCTTCAATATCTCCATGGACTACATCTGCGTCTCCAACATCAACAATTTTGAAAGGCGCTCCCAAAAATACCTCATCTCTTTCTGGATCATAAAATCCTGCATCGCCGCGTGCGTAATGTGTAGAAATCTCGCGGATGCGTCGTGGGCCAAAACGGCATCCAGATAAAAAACCAACTCCTGTATCATAGGGAACTCCCAGTACAGCTACATCGGCGTCCAGTTGTTCCAAGTCGTCGCAAATAGGATATTTTGCGAACGTACAAATTCCGGTTATGGGCATGTTTACTTTTTTCATTTTTGATCCTCCACAAGTTTTTTATTCAATGAATCCGGTCATGACTCCTTGAGCAGACCGAGATTATTGGATCAACAAATCAAGTCAATGCGCAAAAAAGTTGGTAAAAATTACTATAGAGGGAACCCCGACGATATCCACGAGCATCGATCCGCTGACCGGGATAATGAAAAATGCCTTTTTCGAAACGACTCCGTATTTCTTGGTGATAGCATCCATGACGGCGAGAGCATTCGCCGTCGCACCTAAACCATGACCGATAAAACCAGCTGCAAGTAAAGCTGCGTCGTAGTTTTTACCTGTGACCTTGAAAATGATTAACCAAGCAATGAAAATGATCGCGATGGTTTGTGCAAGTAAAATAATGAGGAGTGGAACAGCAAGGTCATATAATTCCCAAATTTTCAGATTCATCATCGCCATGGTTAAAAAGAGCTCAAGCGCTACCATCGAAAAGACATCCAGTATTTTACTATCTATGTGCACGATGTTTTTCTTATTGTTGAAGGAAGCAAATAGTAAACCGACAAATAAACTGAATACATGACCGGGGATCGTGAATCCGGTTACGTAGGTTAGCCATTTTGCGACGTTTGTACCAAAAGCCAAAACGAGTAAGATGACTGCCACTATGGTCAAGACGTTTTTATAATTGATGCTCGCCACCTGGTTCTGTTTTTCAGGTTCATCGACACTTCTGGCCCAATTGTCATCCGTTTCAATCTTCAACTTGTTCTTTTTAATCAGCCAGTTTCCCAGCGGACCTCCGATTAAACTACCTGCGACTAAACCATATGTGGCGGCGGCCAGTCCCACAGTTAGCGCCCCCGTTCCTCCCGCAGCTTCAATGGAAGGCGCCATCGCAGCTGCCATTCCATGACCACCTTCTAGTGCTGCTGAACCGGATGCAATGCCAAGCAACGGATCTATTCCTAGCAACGACGCCAGGGCAACACCAAACCCATTTTGAAAGATTGCCAACCCCCAACAAACGAGGATGTAAAAAAATAAAACTTTCCCCCCTTTTTTGATTAAAGAAAGACTCCCAGCCAAACCGATCGTGACGAAGAAAACAAACATAAGCAAATCGCCTATCGTGGTATCCGTTTTCAATTGGACGACATCAAATTCTCTCAGAAGCCAAACGATCACCGCAAAACTAAATCCACCGATAACCGGGCTTGGTATGCAATATTTCTTAAAAATATCGACTTTCTTGTTCAACCACATACCGAGTAAAAGAAGAAAGATTCCCACGGCTGTCGAAGTAATCAGGTTCAGTTCCAAAACTCCTTCATTGATGATCACGAATAACCTGTCCCCTTTCCATATAGGATCGTCGACGTCTTACGAATAAGACTATCACGTAAGCGCTATCAAAAATAATGTGAGAGATTTATCAACTAATAGATAATGTCTATTAGTAAACTCATCCTCAATAGGAAAGCCAGCATGCACCAGCCGGATACCGTCGCAAACTGGCTTACTGGCTTTACCCTTACTCGACACTTATTCGAACATTTTTTTGATATAGGAGACGATCGTAGATATTGTTGCATCCTTCACATGCACAAGGGCAATGCTGGTTTGAAACTCATGTGGCAGAGTGAGGGGAATTTTTTTCATCCTCTGGTTTTGCACTTCATCTTCTACTGCGTTTTCAGGGAGGAAACAGATACCTATCCCTTTCATAACTAATCTTTTTGCCGCTTCCATATTATCGATATCGACAAGGAGATGTTGCTGGAAATTGACTTTTTCCAATAAATTCGTAATCCCCAACCATTCCGGTGAATTATGGTCGTAGAAAATAATATTGTGATCTGCCAATTGTTCGATCGATACACTAGTTTCCTTTTGAGCCAACGGGTGGTCTCTATGAGCGTATAAGCCAACAGGAAATTTCATCAATACCTTGGATTCGATACGTGGATGCATCAGCTCTCGGATGAGGCCGCAATCCACCTCGTGGTTCAGCACTTTGGATAACGATGACTCTGAATGATCAGATACAATCTTGAAACGACAAGCTGGAAATTGTTGTTGCAGTACCGGGAGTATGATAGGGATAACATAGTTTGAAATGGAAATGGAACAAGCAATTTTTACCTGATCGGGTATATGCAATTGCTGGTTCATTTTATATACGGATTCTTGGTACTCACGTAAAATTTTTTCAGCGTACGGAAGAAAACTTTTGCCGGCATCGGTTAGCACGCATTTGTTCCGGTCTCGTACAAACAGTTTTTGCGCGACGTCGTTTTCTAGCGATCGTATCCGTGCCGATATCGATGGTTGAGATAAATACAACGCTTCCGCTGCTTTATTAAAACTTCCGAATTGTACGACATAGATAAACGCTTTTATATTTTGGATGTTCACTTTCTTTACCCCCTTCTTTTCCTCAGTGTTGCCAAAGCACATTTGCATTTAAGTTTCAGTCATAAACCTTGCTAGAAGTGGGAATCGAGTGCAGATCTTGAAAAAAGGATAAGTCAGACTATCGATTTCTTCCGCGATCCCGTTCGACTGGGATTTCATTTGAGCAGAACAAGTACTACTGAATGACATGGCTACCAATCCGAAATTAACGTCGAAAAGGTTCATAGCATTGAGGGACGCCATGAACCTTTTTTATCATTAAAGAAAGGGGGTACACGATCGGTAGGGAAGCAACACATTCTTGGACATTTACTACGCCACGCAGTTTTTGAAACGGAATAGCTAGAATGCGTAAGCCTGACTATTCATTTAATCCCTTTCCATCGAGAATTTGCTGCATACATTTTTCAATCCTTGACTCTCTCGTTTTGGATTGTTTGGGCGTTGAAAAATGAAGAATGTAGGCTCTTTGACGTCCCGGCGTCAATGCTTCAAAAGCAGTTTTCAAGGCAGGGATTTCATCGAATTTCGTTTGAAGTTCTTGAGGAACTACGTATTCTGGAGTCTTTTTAAAATTCACTTCTAAACCGGATTTTTCAATTTCAATGGCTTCATGAATATAGGCTTTCAAGATGGTTTCCATTTCAACTATTTCTTGAAGATTGGTGAACCGAATCTGGCGCGCCGACTGTACATTCTCCGTTTGTTGGATGAGAATCCCATGGGAATCCTGTAACAAGGCACCTTTGTGAAACAGTAGCGCACAATATTCTTTAAATCCATGTATCAAAACGATGTTTTTTTTCTCAAACGTGTAACAAGGATGCATCCACTTAAATTCTTCAGTCAGCTCGCAGTCAAGAACAATATTTCTCAACTTCTCATATTCTGCCTTCCACTTTTTCGCTTTACTTAAAAATTCATCAACCTTAGGATTCGTTCTACTCTTTGTCATAAAGGGACACCCCTCACTGATTTTTCTCGATCAAGATCCCTCTTAATTAGACACCTTTTGGTGTCCTTATCATAGGGCACTAAATGGTGTCATGTCAATATTAATTTTGACAAAAAAGTCGCAGGGTATCGGCATGTCGTCCGGTGCTCTGCGACTGTACACATTCACTCGTAAATTACGCTTTGGATTCATAAGGCAGCCGCACTTCAAACTGGGTACGGATCAGATCGCTCTGGACAGAGATCGTCCCTTGATGCTGCTCTACAATATTTTTAGCTATGAACAAACCAAGGCCAGTACTCCCGTCCTGATGCGTTCGCGCCTTGTCGCCAGTAAAAAACATCTCAAAAATATGCGCCTGAATCTCCTCGGGAATCGGGTCACCATAATTGATGATTTGAATCACCACTGCCCCGTCATCACGATAGCCGTTCATATCAACAAACTGTCCATCGCTCCCGTAGCGACAGGCATTCATCAGGAGATTCTCAAACACGCGTGCCAGCAGCTCGCCATCTCCGCGAATCATCAATTGCGGGGCCACATTCATCCTTGCGACGAGGTTATTTTTTTCCAAGGCGGGATACATCTCTTCGTTCAGCTGTACAAGCAGCTCACTTAGATCAATTATCTTTTCGTCGATGGTAACCTTGCCATATTTCATTCTGGTGATTTCGAAAAGCTCATCGATCAGCTTTTCCAGACGCTGCGACTTGGTAAACGCAATCGTCGCATAGTGCCTGACCTGCTCGGCAGTCAGCTGCTCGTCCCGCAAAATAAAATCGAGATATCCCAACACAGAAGTAAGCGGTGTACGCAAATCATGCGCCAGATTAAGCACGAGCTGATCCTTGCTGCTTTCCGCAAAATCTCCCCGCTCTACAGCCTCTTGCAATTTTTCACCCGCCAGATTGATATCTTTGGCAATCTCCCCTAATTCATCATTGGACGGAATATGAACCTTCCTGGAAAAGTCTCCATTGGCGAGATGGTGAATGCCCGTGGAAATCTCCCGAAAATAGATGTCATACGGTTTGGTGAAGAGATAGAAAAACAGAATTGAAAGCGGAACGAAGAAAAGCAAAAAGACGTTGACGTCACCAATTTCTCTGATCATGCGGCGAATCAGTGCCAATGAGTCTTCTAACCGGACCTGCGTCCGATAGTAATACTGAAGCACTTTATAGAGTAAATAGGTGATGACACCAGATACAAGCATGCTAAGCCCAAACAGCATGATCATTTTGGACCGAAAACTTGATCTTTTAGCCATTGAAGGAGTACCCCACGCCCCAAACCGTTTTGATCAGTTTGTTCTTCGCTTTCTCTTCGCCAAGCTTTTTTCGCAAGGTTCGAATATGTACCATGACCGTATTGCTGCTATCAAGGTACGCTTCGCCCCACACCTGCTGGAAAATGTTTTCGGCACTAAACACCTTTTTGGGGTAGCTGGCCAAAAGGTACAATATATCAAACTCCTTTGGCGTAAGCTCAATCGTTTCTCCGTACAGGCTAACCGCGCGCTGATCGGGATAAATGACCAGCCCCCCCGCCTCAATTACCTTTTTGTCTGCGGCTATCGATTGATTAAGCTGCTTGTAACGTCGTAGTTGTGCATTTACACGCGCGATCAATTCCATCGGGTTGAACGGCTTTGTCACATAATCATCTGCACCCATGACAAGTCCAGAAATTTTATCCAGATCAGAGGTTTTGGCACTCAAAAAGATGATCGGCATATTATGCTGCTCGCGAATCAGTCGGGTCACGTCATACCCGTTCAACTCGGGCATCATGATATCCAGGATCGCCAAGTCAATCGAATGCGCCTGGACAGCCTGGAACGCTGCCTTTCCATCGGATGCAATGATATAGTCGTAGCCCTCTTTTTTTACATGTAAGGCAATCAGCTCAGCAATCTCCGCCTCATCGTCCGCTATCAATATCGTTATGCTTTTCATCTTTTCCTCCATCGCTATTATAAATCAGGCATTTTTACCATTATAGCAAATACCCTCACACGACTTGTTCACAGGTCAAAGGACGATGGAATCGGACCTGTATACCTTTTTTACCCGCTCTCCCAAACGGCTCACCAATTCATTGGTTATCGTGCTGCACTGGCTCGCCAATTCCTCAGCTGATATGCATTCAGCCTGATCCACCCCGATCAATGTCGCGATATCCCCCTGCACTGCATCATCCAAATCCGAGATATCTACGATAAGCTGGTCCATGCAAACTGAGCCGATAATCGGTACTCTTTTCCCCTTGATGAGACAGCTTGCGCTGGCATGTGACAATAAGCGCGGCATTCCATCTGCATACCCGATTGAGATGATGGCGATTTTGCCGTCCCTATCCGCTGTGTAGGCACGTCCATAGCCGACTGAAGCACCTTTTTCCACCTGCTTTACCTGTACAACTCGTGCTTTAAGTGATAGCACAGGGCGCAGCTCCATGTGTGTTTTTACCTTGTCGCCCTCACTACTTAACATCCCATAGAGAGCGATGCCAATTCGCGCATAATCATAATTAAGTTCACTATAATTGAACACACCATAGCTGCTTTGCACATGCAGCTTTTGCGGATCGATTCCTTTTGCCCGCAGCTGCTCAATCACTTTCTGAAAACGCGAGATTTGATTTTTGGTATAGATGACATCGGGCTCTTCCAAGCTGTCAGCCGCATTCAGATGCGTAAATGTACCGCAGACATACAGGTTCCGATACCGATACAGGGAAGCTATCTCTTCTATGTTATGATAAGACTCGCCCAGTCTGCCCATTCCTGTGTCGATCTTGATATGAACGTGGATTTTTACTTTGCAGTCATTCAGCTTTTTGGCATGCTCTGCATCCACCACTGTTTGCGTCAGCCTATAGCGGGCAATCTGACGAATATGACTTTCATGGGTATGTCCCAAAACGAGGATTTCTCCTCTTACCCCTTTTTTTCGAAGCTCGATCCCCTCTTCCAGCGTTGCAACAGCAAAATGTCCGATCCCCAGCTTCTGCAGGTACCTGGCTATTTGCCATCCGCCATGACCGTATGCCTGCGCTTTTACTACCGCCATGATGTCACAGCCCTTAGGCAGAACACGCCGGATTTCCCTCACGTTATGCTGCAAATGAGCGACATTGATCTCGGCCCATGCTCGCTCTGAGTAATCGGGCGCTCTGCTGCTCTCTTTTTTTATCTTTTTTACAAGTATTATCGCGAATACGGAGACAACAAATGACAGCACCGTTACCAGTAAGAAATGAACCAGGCTGTTTTCAACGACCAACGATGTAAGTCCTGTTGCTTTTCCCATTGCCCGGATGATCACGATGCACATCGGATGCAGGATATAGACATACATGCCCAGATTCCTCAGATACCTCCTGCTTCTGATTCTCATACTAAGCAAGAGTTGAAACAAAAAATACATACACGGAATCGACAACAGATACATACTATCATGCCGGGACAGATGAAATGCATGGACAAGCAAGCCTTCCGTCACCATCATGGCGAAGAAAAAGACAAATCCAACTGTGTACGACATCCTCTTTGTCTGATCATGTTTGCCGTATGTCGCAATCAGGCCACCCAGCATAATAAACACAGGGGCAAAGAAAATACCGTTCCTCGTGAAATCGAACAAGGAAAACATAGCTTGATAGAAGCTTTCTATATACGGATTCATCTGTGCAAAAGCATAATAACTGTCACCCAATAATCCGATCCCATACAGGAGCAACGCGATCAAGAAAGCTCCTATAGCAGAAAGCCTTGTATGGAGAAAGTAACAGATACAAACTCCCAGCATGACGCCGGGAAAATACCACAGATGATACAGCGTCCCGTTAAACAAGATGTCTTTAACCATGGTCATAACTGAAAATTGATTTGTAAAATATCCGGCGTACACATTTATCGGGAGGTACAAAAGGATTGAAAGCATGTATAGCTTTCCCACTTTATATAAGAACTTCAAGAGCCTATCAAAATTCTTATCTTTATCCGTGCCAATCTGTTGCAAGAAAAAATAGCCCGTGCACATAAAGAAAAACGGAACCGTCACCCTGGAAACAATTCGTGTGAGGGTGAAATCAGCAAACGCATCATAGGACAGGAGTGGCGACGTATGGTTGGCGATCACGAGGATTGCGGCAATGATTCTAAAACCATCCAGACCGCCGTACTTCTTTTCACTACCTGTACCCATCAGAATACTCCTGATGAAACAATGTCACAATAAATCCATCCACATTGTTGCCGGATATCTCGCATCTTGCACCATCGACAAGCGGGATTTGCGTGACGGTTTCGCCGGCCTTTACATAGTAGATTTCGATTGCCTCATCATCCACTAGTAGATGCTCGCCGTGAAACTCGTAGTTTTTTAGAAACTGGATATACTCCTCCAAACACAGCTGATGCTTTTCCATGAGAGCAGCGTGCGGATAGCCCACGTAGCGGAAATGCCAGGGTTCATCCGAAATGCCAGTAAGCTGTTCTTTCTCTTTTGCGTAGCGCTTGATAAACCCGTATTCACTTGCCCTTTGGCGAAACGTGCGACATACTCCGTGGTCGGGAAAGGATGGGCAGATAAAATCAATCTCCTCCTTCCTCTCACCTACATCAATCGCCATGCCTGTCTGATGCTCACTTTCATTTGGTCGTGCAACATATTGCTTCGTGAATTCCAAACCATTTTCATATAACGATTGGTCGTAGATATTTTTTTGTTCAGCCTTGCTGCGATATCCGCTTACAGGTACGATGCCGTGCTCTGCGTTGCAAGCTTTCAGGAGCTTGCCCAGCATCGCCGCGGCTGTGTGTTCCAGCATGATATTGTGGTGTATTCCGTCAATCAGTCTCATGCGGTTAAGCAGGATACCGTCGTCATTTTGCCAACGGATCGGGTGATAACGATTCACAAGGATCAGATGGCCATGATACATATTCTCGCTGTTCAGAGAAAGAGTAGAGAATGTATGCTTGTCTGCTTGTTTCATCGTTAGTCCGCCTCCATCGCCAGAAAGATAAGGGTATCCAGAAGCTCCTTATAGGAGATACCCGCTGCCCGCAGCATACTTGGATATCTGCTTTTTGTAGTAAAGCCAGGAATCGTATTTACTTCGTTAAACACAATTTCATTCGTTGGTGTAACAAACATATCGACCCGCGCGAAACCGCGACAGTCAAGAACCTGGTAGAGACGGATCGCTGTTTCCTTGATTTTTTCAGCCATCTCCTTTTCAATTCTTGCTGGTACATGGATGCGTGAGGTCTCAAGTGAATATTTTTCGTTATAATTGAAAAATCCGTGAGATAACTCAATTTCATCTACTTCGCCCACGATTACATCACCGTTTCCCAGCACCGCGCAGCCTACTTCAAAGCCCTCAATGTTTTCCTCGATGACCACTTTGTTATCGTGATAAAAGGCATTTTCTATTCCCTTTACCAAATCAGCGGTGTTATGTGCTTTTGTAATCCCCAGGGAGGACCCGGATTTTGCCGGTTTTACGTACAAAGGGAAGCCTAACGATTCTACAGCAGCGATAACGTTGTCAGGGTCGGTGTTTTTAAAAACAGTAACGGATCGCGGCGTTTTTACACCGGAGCTTGCAGCCAGAATGTGGGCGATATCCTTGTCCATACATATCGCTGAGGAAAGGCTATGGCAGCCAACAAACGGAATTCCGGCCAGCGCAAGCAAGCCCTGGACCGTTCCATCCTCTCCGTTTTTGCCATGCAGAACCGGAAAAACTACATCCACCCTGGTAGTCATCATCACACCGTTGTGAAGTGCGACAACTCCTTGCACCTGTCTGCATGGAGATAGAAAGGCAGGTACGCACTCTTTGCTTTGATGCCAGGTATCATTCTTGATCCGGTCAGTGCTTCCACCATATTGCAGCCATTGCCCCTCTTTTGTGATCCCTAGTAACAACACATCGTATTTTTCCAGGTCCAGGTTTTCCAAAACCGCCGTTGCTGATTTTAGAGATACCTCATACTCGGAGGAACACCCCCCAAACAAGATCGCGACTGTGATTTTCTTCATAGGATTCACTCCTTATCCAGCTTGTCAGAGAAGACGGTCATAATAACTCCCCCCATGTTGTCACCTGAAATCTGATAATGTTTACGGATTGGCACATCAATCGTTGTCTTTTCGTAAATCGGGTAATAGTAGATTTCATACGTTTCACCATCGATCGGAACAACAATCTGTTTTTGCTCTCTCAGGTAAGCCAGATATTCTTCCAGTGAAAAGTTGTTCTTCTTGATAATCGCGCTATGCGGCAGCCCTACGTAACGGTAATGCCAGGGTTCGGACATGGTGCCCGTAATCTCTGTCTTGTCCTTTGGATAGCGCAAAATAAATCCGTATTTCCAAGAGTTTTTCTCCAGCCATTTTCCCTCGGGTGCACGCTCCATTTTCATTTGGGTAGACCCGATATCGAGAGCCAGGCCGAGATTGTGTTCGCTGAAGCCCGCTGGCATGGCAAGTCCGGGGGCCATTTCATTATGGAGCTGCTCCTGTTCTTCCAGGCTTCGAAATCCGCTGTTGATGATAAAGTTGCTCACGTTATCTTCTTGCGCAGCGTGAACCATCTCCTTAAATACCCGTACCATGCTCTCCGACGCCTGAATCGTGTCATCCTGTAAACGGTATCCCTGGACCAGGTCCTTATTCTGAGAGAGCAGGACGACATCGGATTTGATCGCTTCCTTCTGAACGGGGTATTCTTTGTTCACCAGTAGCAGATTGCCGTGGTAGACCTGATCTTTTGCGATTTTTATGGTTTGGTACCCCTCTTTGGGAGTTTTTTCTTGTGTCTGATCGTATTGGTCATCTACTTTCTTCAGCGCACCCTGTGCTAACTGCTGAACAGCGACATAACCGCACAGCAAAAGGATGACAAGCAAAAAAACCCTCTTTTTCATGTACAGTTTCCTCCTTTGTACTTCGCACACTCAGGATAGACAAAACTGTTTAAATAAAAAGTAGGGCAAAAATAAAACTTTTCTTAAGGAAATGAGTTCAGGTTTTTGCGTGAAACCCAAAATAGTCCAATACCTAGTAGCTAAAACCGAACAACCACTCATTCTTCCTCATACAATGGATAAACATTTAGAAAAGGGGACTATTACATGCGGATACCTGTGACAGGATTTGTTATTGAATCAAGTGGATTTGGTTCTCAACACTCCCACACATTGTACATTTCGACCTGGGATGGTAAGCCTGTCCACACACACGCTTTTTCAGGATGTACTTCTTGTGATGTTGGTCACTCGCACTATTATGCTGGAATGACGGAGCCTGCATTATCGGGAGTTCCTCACGTTCATAAGTATTATACAGTGACCGCTGTAAGCGAAGGTCATACACATAGAATCAAAGGAACAACAGGTCCAGCAGTCCCATTACCAAATGGTGGTCATTATCATTATTTCGAGGGATATACAACTGTGGACGGAATACAGCCACACTCCCATATGTATCGTGGAAAAACGGGAGATGAAGAATAGTTTCCATGAAACCAAACGGCTTCGATGAGTATTCATCAAAGCCGTTTGTATTGTCACTTTAATGTGCTTCAATCGGGCGACTTCCACGGAAATCTAACGCTTGATTGGTCATAAACACACCTCTTCTGTATGGTAGGTGATTGTTCATCACCGGGTCTTTTTTGCACAAGAAAAAACCGGCCTTTCAGCCGGTCGCGATCTGAGGTTCTTAGACGGACATCCTCTTTAAATGCGCTTCGAGCCGGTCAAGATTTTCCTCGTTGGCCGGAAGTGCTATTTTCTTGATCGCGTTGAATACGTCAGCGGTTTCGAAAAGCTGGCGCCAAGTTAGTCTGGTTCTTCCGCCAAGATCCTCGAAGGTTGCCGTGAGTTGATAATAGGGGGCGCAAAGGTGCCGCAGTACGATCCGTTCAGGCCCAATTTCAACAAATTCGCTTTTGTTGGGATAATCGACTCCATTCGGTCCGTGCATCACAAACTCCCATACCCCTCCCGGCCGTAAATCAAATTCGTGAAAAGTGTTCGTAAAGCCGTTCGGTCCCCACCACTGTGCCAAATGTTCCGGTTTTGTCCAGGCTTCGTAAACGAGAGCTGGAGATGCATTCATCACCCGCGTTGTTACCAATTCGTATTCTTCCGTTGCGCTGATTTCGTTGTTTGCTGCACGGTTTTCCGTCATGTCCATTCCACCTCTGCATGTTTAAGTAGGTTAGCCGATCTCCAGCAACACAACCAGCTTGTCCAGCATCTCCTTGGTGCCGTGCTCACGCTGAGCCGGCGTATCGTGGCCGTCCAGGAAGACGCCTTGCTCTGTGAAAATCAGCTTTGTGCCTTCGCCCTCCAGCTTGAACTCGACGGTCGTTACGGAAACGGACACCCGCGTCTCGCCCATATCCAAAGTGTAGCTGTAAACGATGCGCTCGTCCGGCACAATGTCGTGGTACCGGGCATCGAAGGTAAATACCGGTCCACCGGGAGGCCCGCCTTGACTGCTTTCTCCACCACCGATTCGGAAGTCAAACTCATTCGCTTTTGAAAACCATTGCTCTTTCAGGCGTGGGTCTGCCCAATAGGCAAAAACCTTTGCTGGCGTGGCCTTGTACACCCGTTCTACGACGAAAGTGTTATGAACGGCAAATCGTTCGTTCATGATTTTCAGCTCCCTTGATTCGATTCCTCGGCATCCTTGTCTAGCAAGTCTCCCAGCAGGTCCAGGTGGCGCTCCCAAGTCATCCGGCGTTCGAGGATCATTTTTTCATTGTTCTTTTTCATCATTTCCAATAATTTTGTAAAATCTTCGACCGTGACAGGTTGCTTCAAATGCATCAGGTTGGAGACATATTCCAATTCGGCCAAAAGCTTTTGTTGCTTCCGGATCGTTTCTTTCAGACGGTCGATTTGCAGCGACACGATTTCCAGCGGACTGAAGTGCCCGCCGGTTACTACGGACTTAATCTCCTCTAGCGATAAGCCAAGCTCTTTTAGCGACAAAATTTGCTGCAATCTCGAGAGGTCGGCCTCGTTATACAGCCTGTGCCCCGAATCGGAATGCGCCGACGGGGAAAACAGGCCGATCTGATCGTTAAACCTCAATGTTCGTATCGTGAGTCCCGTGAGCTTAGCTAGCTCCCCCACCTTCCAAAGTCGCTTCATAATCACCTCTTTTTTGCTGCGCATCTGATTACCGGTATCTACACTATAAAACATGACGTTACGTCACGTGCAAGTGATATAATTCCCCCGGGTACTTTCACCTTGAAGAACGGCACCATTTTCAAACCTTTCCATTCACATCCATGCCTTTTTTAAGAGCCTGACACCAAGCTCAATTTCATCACAAGAAAGATGACTAAATCCAAGCTTAATGATTGGATGATCTGTATTATTCTTAATAAAGTAGATTGAGGTGGGGCACACTCTTACACCATAAGAAGAAGCGCGCTCGATTAACCATTCTTCTGAACGGCCCAGGTGTAATTTGATTAATAAGTATAAACCAGACTGCTCGCCGATAATCGAGATATTTTGGCCAAATTGCTTTTTTAGTTCAGATACTAAGTACAGCATTTTCCTCTTATACACAAGACGCATTCGTTTAATGTGGCGATTCCATTCTCCCAATTCCATAAATTTTGCCATTGTGAGCTGGCTGAAAAGCGAAGCAGGACTCTCAAAACGAGTAAAATGCAATTTATAACGGTTTAAAATTGACTCGGGCAGCACCATATAAGATAAACGGATTCCTGGAAGAAATGATTTTGAGAAATTCCCTAAATAAATGACTCTTGCTGAATCGATGGAGGCAAGAGCAGGAAATGGTTTTTGTGTATAGCGAAATTCACTATCATAATCGTCTTCGATAATATATCCACACATCTTGTTAACCCAATGAATAAGCATTTGCCGTTGTTGAATCGACATGCTTACTCCAAGTGGGCTTTGATGCGAAGGGGTTATATAGAGCAATCGTGAATTCATTTGTTCTAATTGTGAAAGATCGGCACCGGTTTCATAAACCGGCAAAGTTTCAAACATAAAACGATGGAATTGAAAGGCTTCCCTAGCACCGTCGTAACCAGGGTCTTCAACGATAATACTCTGGAATTCATCCTTC
Source organism: Brevibacillus ruminantium (assembly GCF_023746555.1). Taxonomy (NCBI): domain Bacteria; kingdom Bacillati; phylum Bacillota; class Bacilli; order Caryophanales; family Paenibacillaceae; genus Brevibacillus; species Brevibacillus ruminantium. The sequence goes on along the minus strand of NZ_CP098755.1, from coordinate 2,337,646 downwards.
AGTATATGCCCAAGGTATACAAGCATTTGTTGGGTACTGCTTCCGATAATAATAGCATTCGCATTCGTTTTTACTCCGCGTGATTGAAATAAATAGGTGGAGATTTGTTCGCGCAAACATGCTTCCCCAAATGGTTCTCCATATCGAAAGCTATCCGGTAATGTTAATACTTGATTGGCAATTCTCCTCCAAATTTTCAGTGGGAAATGTGTTTGATCAACGGCATCCGCCCTGAAATTCACTACCGGGGGTTTCTTTGACTCTGTTTGCTTTTTATTTTTAGATTCTAATACCTCTTGAGATAATAGGGGCTCTAATTCATTTACAAAATAACCTTTTCGGCCCTCTCCACGAATATACCCTTCAGCAACAAGTTGCTCATATGCCATTAATGTTGTATTACGGCTTACATGTAAGGAATCTGCAAGTTGACGAATGGAGGGCAATTTCTCATTCGCCAGAATATCGCCGTGCTCAATAAATGATTTAAATTTCTCGTAGATTTGTTCGTATTTTGGGGAATTATCTTTGAAGGTAAACATGGTATTGATCATATGCATCCCCTCTGACATGTATATTTGTTTATAATTGTACCTTTTTAAATGTCAGTTTTAATACTATCATACCGGTAAAGGATATTTGATGTTTGTCAAATATAGGATTGAGGAGGTTTCACATGTATATCCCAGAGCATTTTTCGATGAAAGAAGTAACCGCCGCTTACAATGTCATACAGGAGAACAGTTTTGCAACATTGTTTTCCATTCATAAAGGAATACCCTTCGCTACACATTTACCTTTAGTGTTGAATAAGGAGAAAACCTATTTGTACGGTCATTTTGCCCGTCCGAACCCGCAGTGGCAGGATATTCAAAATCAGACAATCTTAGCTGTTTTCCACGGTCCTCATTGTTATATTTCTCCCTCATGGTATGAGACCGATAAAGCAGTGCCAACGTGGAATTATGTGACCGTTCATGTTTACGGAGAAGTTGAGCTAATCCAGGATGAGGACGAGTTGATGAGATCCTTGAATGAAATGGTACTGAAGTATGAAACCCCCGACAGCTCTTACAGATTGCAGGATGTGGATGCGAAGTTTCTCGCCGGTATGAACAAAGGTGTGCAAGGATTCAAAATAAAAATCGATCGGATGGAAGGGAAAGCAAAACTAAGTCAAAACCATTCCTTACACAGACAAGGGCTCGTTATCAAACAGTTGGAACAGATTTCATTTTCAGCCGAGCAACAAATTGCCTCCTTGATGAAAAAGAACCTTACAAATAAAGGGTAACACTGCTTTTTACCTGCCGAGGAGGAGTCCGGTTCCATCATGGGAAAATATACAACAAGGAGTTGCATTTTATGGAGTTTTCAACGATTTGGCTATTTGTAGTGGCTGCTGCTACATTGTTAATCATACCTGGACCCGCTGTATTCTATATTATGGCTAGAAGCATCGATCAAGGGAAGAAAGCGGGTCTGGTATCCGTTCTTGGTGTATCTCTTGGTGGTTCTGTTCACGTTTTGGCCGGAGCAATAGGAGTTTCTGCGATCCTGATGACATCAGCAACAGCCTTTAACATCGTGAAATACTTGGGTGCTGCTTATCTGATCTATTTGGGGTGCAAGACTTTATTTTCTACATCTGATGGTACGACTTCAGAGATTCCAAAAGCCCCTCGCAAAAAATTGGTAAAGATATTTTACGAATCAGCGCTCGTAGAAATAATGAATCCGAAGACAGCACTCTTTTTTTTAGCCTTCTTTCCGCAGTTCATATCACCTTCTGCTGGATCAGTCACCGTACAATTTTTGCTTTTAGGAACGATATTTATTATCCTAGCTTTTATGAGTGATGGTCTGTATGCAGTTCTTGCAGCAAGTATTAGAAAGCGGATTACGGGTAGTAAAGCGCGTCCAAAGTTGCTGAATCGGATAACTGGTTATTTTTATATTGCCCTCGGGATATTCTCCGCCTTTGCGAGCCCCTCCAAAACATAAGGGGTTTGTGATGAAATTTATCGTGCTATGACAAAACTAATAACGATTCTATCAAGACAATTCGTGATGAATGGAGCGATCGTTGATGCCTAGATTTATCATTGAAGATGATTTTTGGTCGTTATTCCCTCATGCAAAAATAGGCACCGTGATTTGCCAGGGAATTGATAATTCAAAAAGGGACGTTGAAATCTACGAGAAGCTGCTGCAGGAGGCAGAGAAAGAAGCACATAAATTTCTCAAGCTGGAGGAATTCAGCAGTAATCCAGTCATATTCGTTTGGCGAGAAGCTTTTCAGAAATTCAAGACAAAAAAAGGGGCAAGGTGTTCCATTGAAGCTTTATTAAAAAGAGTGAAAAACGGCAATCATATCGGAACAATAAACCCGCTTGTTGACATCTATAATTCCATTTCCTTGCGTTACGGGCTTCCGTGTGGCGGAGAAGATATCGATACTTTTGCAGGCGATCTTCGGCTAACGCAGGCAAATGGCAACGAACCGTTTATCCCATTGGGAAGTGATGAAAATGCTTCGCCCTATGAAGGTGAAATTGTGTATAAAGATGATGAAGGTGCCATATGCAGATGCTGGAATTGGCGTGAAGCTCAGAGGACGATGCTCACAGAAAATACGAAAAATGCATTTCTCTGTATTGAATCAATCGATGAATCAAGAAGCGATGAGTTTCATATGGCGCTTAAAGAATTGTCTGATTTCGTGTCACATCATCTTGGTGGTCATGTGAAGATTGAAGTATTAGATAGTAATAATAGGGAAATTACAATCTTTGCTTAAGGTCAGATTGTGTTTAAAAAAGAGGCCCTGTGAGTCGATATAGACAAAAATTACGTATCGGTCCCCTTTTACGTTAGAAGGGGACCAAAAGGTGAACATATCGTTTTGGATTAGATTAAAATCTATACTCCGTAGTGGTCACTATAATCATTCCTTGTCATCACATAGGATTTGCAAGGAAATCCATCATGCATGCTATCTCCAACGAACGTAAGCCCTATTTTCTCGGCTACCCTTATTGACGGCTGATTTTCTGGATGTATGTCGGCAACAACACGACCTACACCTACTGTTTTAAAGGCATGTTCAAGAACTCTTCGTGCGGCTTCCGTTGCATAGCCCTTCCCCCAAGCAAATCGATTTAACCGCCAGCCAATTTCAATCTCCGGTCCAATACCATCGTAAGGGATTAAAAGTATCCAACCAACGAACTGTGATGACTGCTCCTTCGGGAATATAGACCAATAGCCGAGTCCTGGCCCAAACGACTTCTGAATCCGCTCGCTAAGAAAGCGTTCATGTTGCACCGGGTCGCTCCATGGCCCCGGAATATATTTGGTTACCTCTGAATCTTTATCCATTGCCAAACATTCGTTGAAGTCATCCAAAGTGCGGGGCCTGAGGAAAAGACGTTCTGTTTGAAAACTCGGCAGCATAACGGTTCCTCCTTCGTCGTAAATCAAAATACCAAGCATTTCACGGAAACAACAGTGCTGCCCGTTGTTAGGTAAAGAAGCGAATATGCTTTATTTGTGTTAATACTCGATCCTTCAATTTTTCAATTCTTCCTCGCTGATCTGGTTGAAGTGGTATATGTAACATGGAGGCAATCGATTCTGAAACCATTCCAACCGTTAAATTTTCAGTGTCCAGATGATGCCGGAATACCTCGTTAGACAATCCTGCTATACACCGATCTATTTGCTGTGCAGCCCACGAATTTTTCCCCTCACCTCTCGTGAGCAATCTCTTGAGTAAAACTTCTTTAGAAGCACATAACGTAAAATGGTGAACAGTGACACCATCTTCTCTTAACTTACCTACAATTTCACTAAAATACTGAGGGTTAACTATGGTCATTGGTACAATAATAATGCCCCTATATTCGGTGTCCATGTATTTTAGCATCGAATAATTCATTTCACGCCACATCGTATAATCTTGAAAATCACCTTTGGAGAGTTCCCTCGGAATGTTCTTTCGAATGTAATAACCTGCATTTTCCGGGTCAAACACAATTGAATGGGGAAGCCTTCTCTGCAATTCAAAAGACGTCTGTGTTTTGCCGGCGCCAAATGCACCATTTATCCAGATTATCAAAACGTTCACCCCTTTACCCTCTTTTTAAGCATATGTACAAACTCTTCTAATGAAAGCTTGGATAGAGATGGTACCAAAACTATTTGGTACTTTTCGTTTTTTGCATCCAATTTTAATATAGCTGTAACAAAAAAAGTTGGAGTGAAATGCATGAACAAAATCAAAGCACTTCTCTATTCCTATCTTATCTTGTCTCTGATTTTTTTAGGCGGAAGATTCTACATCATCATGACCTACAACATGAAGCAAGGACCTGTCCCCAGGGAAGCGTTTCTCAAATTATATGAATGGGTTGATTTGTTTTCCTATTTCTACATCGTGCCCCTGTTGATCATCGGTTTGCTCAGAATAATCCGCTTTGCTAGAAATAGAAATCTATTACTGGTTTTTCGTATCTTGATTTGCGTATTGTACATAGCTTTAGCGTCTGGCGTCGGGATTGCCCTTAAATTCATATTCATTTTACTTTTTTATGGGTTCGCTCCGTGAGCTACTTCCGCACCCTAAGAACTTATGCTATGCTATCATTTATCAGGATGAACGAAGTATTCAGAGTGGTATATCTGCCACCTTCACCACCTGCCAGAATGGGGCAATGAATTTCGAAGGACGGCCCTTCTTGTTGAGGAGGAAGATCATTTTTGAAAAGAAAGATAACGGTTATCATCGTCTTCATCATCGCTGTTTCTGGGATATTTTTTGCAATCGATAGAATGAAGTACACATCATTTGAAGAAATTATATTAAGTAAGATTGGTAAAGATGACGCAGTTACCATCCACATTGAAAGATATTCCGATAATAAGAGGCTCTCTATAAAGGATGCTGCTTTAGTAGAAAAAATATTAACGGATTTTTCGAGAATGGAGCTTAAAAAATCAAATCACACGAAACAAAGCGGTTCATATGCAATTAGAATATACAGTAATAAATCCAGTATGTTTGGTGTGGAGATTCTTCAAAACAAAAATTTCATTTGGATAACACTTGATAATGAAAGCAATGTCTATCAAATCGTCAATGACTTTGATCCATTAAAAATAATTGAAAATGTGAACTTTAACTAGAAATCTACACGGACTCTGTTATTTCTTTCATACATTCAATCCTATCGTTTTTCGGACTGCCAACCATTGGCGATACGGGGTATGCTCGCATCTGTTCGGCATCATAGGGAACAAGCAGTGACTGCAACAAATCCGCGTCGAATCTTTCACGATCTAACCAGGTTGATTCGTCCTCTCGCCTCAAGATCACCGGCATTCGGTCATGTATGGCTTTCACGACTTCGTTGGGGCGGGTCGTGATGATCGTGCAGGTATGAAGCTTGTCACCGTTTGGATGCACCCACGAATCATACAAGCCCGCAAAAGCAAAAAGCCCACCATCTTTCATCATGATTCTCATTGGCTGTTTACCACACTCTGTTTGCTTCCACTCGTAAAAACCGTCTGCTGGAATGATACAGCGCTTGCGCTCGAAGAGACGCCGAAAGGCTGGCTTCTCTTTCAACGTCTCTGCCCTGGCGTTGATCATCTTGTATCCCACTTTTTCGTCCGTTGCCCATGACGGTACCAGCCCCCACCGAATCTGGCCAATCCTACGATGGCCCTGATCTGCGATTATGGCCGGGATAGGCTGTCCCGGTGCGATATTGTAGCGCGGTATGATACCAAACGGGATACTCCCCAGGTCAAACCGATCAAAAATCACATCCGGTTTTGTTGTAAAAGTAAATCGTCCGCACATGTACACCCCTCCTGTAACAATATAACCGATACGGCTTAAAAGAAAAACCAGCCTCTAGGATATATGAAAAGGTTTCAGCTGTAGATGGGTTTCAGCTCAGACGTAATCTTATATCACATTATTGAACGTGGCTTACCGGACCAAGCGTACCTTGTAAGATCCTTTAGCCGAAAGAAAAAAGACGCATCACGCGTCTTTTTTCGGCTATGCATATTTTTTCCACTTTTTATGATTAGTTGCCATTAATGTTCGAATTAAGCTCTTCTTCAATACGAGATGATTTCGAGGTCTCCCCCATACGCCAGTAAGTGATCAAGCTAATCGCAATACAGACCGCTACATAGTAGTAAAAGAGGGATTCCGAACCGATATTTTTAAGGCCAAGGGCAACGAACTCCGCTGTTCCACCGAACACAGCTACGGTAATTGCGTATGGGAATCCAACACCAAGCGCACGAATTTCAGTCGGGAATAGCTCAGCTTTTACAATAGCATTGATAGATGTATAGCCTGTAACAATAATCAGACCCATCATCATGAGCAAGAAAGCAACCATCGGACTCTTTGTTTGTTCCATCAAGAGGAACATGGGAACCGTAAACAGTGTTCCAAGGATACCGAAAGTCATTAATAGCGGGCGTCGGCCGATCCGGTCAGACAGCATACCGGCGATTGGCTGGAGCACCACAAATACCAGCAGGGCCGTAAAGTTGATCCAGCTAACGGTTTCCTTCGGCAGGCCAACGGTATTCACCATAAACTTTTGTAAGTAAGTTGTGTACGTATTAAAAGCAATGGTTCCACCGAGCGTAAGTCCAACTACGGTCAGTACGGCTTTTGGATACTTCATCAATGCGCGAAGAGTTCCAGCGCTTTCCTTTGTCTTCTTCTCCATTTGCGTGAATTGATCGGATTCGTCCATCGAACGGCGCAGCCACAAAACGACCAATGCCCCAAGAGCACCGATCACGAAAGGTATACGCCAGCCCCACGTGTGCATATCGGCTTCGCTGAGTACTTGCTGGAGAATGATCTGAACACCCAATGCCAAAAGCTGACCGGCAATCAGGGTTACGTACTGAAAGCTGGAATAAAAGCCTCTGCGACCACTGCTCGCCATTTCGGACAGGTACGTAGCAGATGTTCCATACTCCCCACCAAGTGATAAGCCTTGTAACAGACGTGCAAGTACGAGAATAATAGGAGCATAAATGCCAATTGTACTATAGCCTGGAGTTAATGCAATAATCAGTGATCCGCTTGCCATGACTGTGATGGATAGTGTCAAGGCTGCGCGTCTGCCGTGACGGTCTGCGTAGCGACCCATCAGCAGGCTTCCCAGTGGTCTCATTAAAAATCCGATGGCAAAGATAGCGGCAGTATTGAGCAGTTGGCTCGTTGTGTCTCCTTTTGGAAAAAACTCGGACGAGAAATACACGGCAAAAGCCGAATAAACGTACCAGTCGTACCACTCGATCAGGTTACCGATCGAACCTTTAAAAATGTTTCCCGTGATGCGCCGGGTGTTTGTGCGATCATTCGTTTGATTCACTCTTAATCCTCCTTGTTGTCGTTTCTATTTCAGAAACCAAGCTTTTCTCTGTGAGAATGTAACCGGTTTCAGTTTGCAGTCGCATAAACATACAAGCAAATTACATGCCAACTCATTTAATGTGGAGTCTCTATAAGTGTTTCCTACATAGAAGGCGCCTTATTTACCAAAGAATTTTAAATACGACCGAATGTTTTTAAAACAGGAGTTCTCATTTGGAAAGAGTGAAATCATGACCTGGCACTAAAAAAACCGGCAAAAAAATCCGCTTATTACGGAAGTTTTTGCCGGTACGGAGCGCGAAATCGGACTTTTTAACCTGTTATTTTGCATGGGTTAATGAATTGGCCGCTTCTGCATAAAATTTTGCAGCCCCAGGATGGAGGGGAACAACGAGATCCTTACCCGCTTCCTGCCTGTCAATTTGCTCGGCGGCCTCATGGGCCTCTTGCAGAACATCTAGATTTTCGAAAAACGCCTTGGTTAACTTGTAGACTTGTGCATCGGTTAAATCAGAACGCACGAGCAGGATATTGCGAATAGCCACTGTTGGGACAGGCTTGTCGTTTTGATAAATACCCGCCGGAAGCTGAACTTTTTCAAAAAAAGGAAACTGCTTGGTGAGCTGTTCGATGGCTTCAGGCTGGATGGGCACGATGACGACCTCATCCGTGCTTTGCAGATCCAGGACTGCCGCATTGGGAAGTCCAGAGGTAACGAAGGCAGCATCAATGGCATTGTTTTTCAATTGTTCGATTGCTTCTGCGTAAGAGAGATATTCCGGTCTGATATCGTTGTACGTGATGCCATGCTCACCCAAGATCATGCGAGCATTGACCTCTACCCCGCTATTCGGGGCACCAACTCCTACCCGCTTTCCCTTTAGATCATGAACGGAGTGAATCGCGCGATCTTTTAGCGTGACGATTTGCACATAGTTCAAATAAAGTCCAGCCATTGATCTCATATGCTTGGCCGGACCGCTTGACCGAAAGCCTTCCTTTCCACCAAGTGCAAAAGAGGCAACGTCTGACATCGCAAAAGCCACGTCCACTTTTCCTCCCTCCAGAAGGCGCACATTTTCAACCGAGCCGTCCGTGGACCGAACGGCTGCATTGTACCCAAGCTTTTCTTTATACACCTTGGCCAAGGCTCCTCCAATCGTAAAATACGGACCGGAAGCACCGCCAGTTGCAATCGTCACAAAGGGTTGCTCCTGATCGGAACCGATTGGTATTTGTTCGGGTTTATGGTCACAGCCACTCGCTATGATTCCCACAGCAATCGTAGCCAGCATAATCCAAGCTGTAATTTTTCTCATTCCTTACCTCTTACATATTGCTTCAGCTTTTCACGTAATCCCCGCTCGCTGATCGATAGTTGTTTGGCTGTATTCAGACGATGGCCCTCATTTTTCTCAAGTGTATAGAGAATATACATTCTTTCCGCTTCTGCAAGAGTTAGCCCTTCTGGTATCAAAAGACCGCTTTCTTTTGCATCCTCACCTGCTGGAGTGACCCGATTTCCACGAACGGCTTCTGGAAGATCGTCAAGCTGAATCACTTCCTCTTCGGAGAGCGCCACCGCATATTCCAGCATATTGGAAAGCTCGCGAACATTGCCGGGGTAGGTGTAGTTATACAGCTTACGTTTGGCCTCTGGACTTAATGTTTTCGTTCGGACTCCCATATTAGCAGCGTAAAAGGCTAAAAAATGCTCAATGAGAAGTGGCACATCCTCCTTGCGCTCACGGAGAGGTGGAAGATGGATGGGAATGACATTTAAGCGATAGTAAAGATCCTCGCGAAAGCTCCCTTTTGCCACTTCTTCCTGCAGGTTGCGATTTGTTGCCGAAATGATTCGAACATCCACTTCCTTGGGCTGCTGGGAACCCACTGGGGTAACGACCTTCTCCTGAATGACTCGCAATATTTTCGCTTGCAGCGACAAAGGCATCTCTCCGATCTCATCCAGAAAGATCGTGCCGCCATCGGATCGCTCAAACAGCCCTTGCTGTTTCTGATAGGCGCCAGTGAATGCACCTTTTTCATGTCCGAACAACTCGCTTTCCAGCAGAGGCTCCGGTATAGCCGCACAATTGATGACCGAAAAAGCGCCCTTCTGCCGTCCCCCCTGAAAATGGATCGCACGGGCTACCAATTCCTTGCCTGTACCGCTTTCTCCCGTAATCATTACGTTGGAATTAATATCCTTTACCTTCTCGATCAATTGAAATACTTTCTGAATGGCACTGCTCTTGCCAATAATGCCCGCATAAGTTTCGTGCTGCCGAACGGCCTGACTGAGCACCTGAACCTGGCGATGAAGCTGTTGAAACGCAAGAGCTTTGCTAAGCAAAAGCCTTACTTCGTCTAAATTGAGAGGCTTGGACAAGTAATGATAGGCCCCTGCTTTCATCGCCTCTACGGACGATTCGATCGATCCATAAGCCGTCATAATAATGACAACTACCTCCGGCTTTCTCTCCTTGATCACCCGAAGAAGATCGATCCCGCTCGCTACGCGCAAATTCAGATCAAGCAAGATCCCGTCAATCGGCTCTTCATCCAGTAGTCTAAGGCCTTCATCAGGTCCCGAAGCGGTTAGGACGCGGTATTCATCCTCAAGCGCAAATGAGAGCGAGGAACAGATGGCTCGCTCGTCATCAATGATCAAAATGTTCAATTGCGTTCTCCCCCTTCGCAAACTGTAATAGAAACGTAGTGCCTTTCCACACTTCACTTTTCACTTCAATCTCTCCGCCATGCTCGTGCATAATTTTCTGGCTAATATACAACCCAAGCCCAATTCCCTGACTTTTCGTTGTATAGAAAGGCTGAAACATTTGAAGTAAATCTTCCTGCGCTATACCGGAACCCGTATCGGAAATCGCCAGACAGACCATTTTGCCACCCTGCTTGGTATGAATCGTCAATTGCTTGTCCTGTGAGTCGGCCATGGCCTCAATAGCATTGAGAATCAGATTAATCAGCACCTGTTTGATTCGGTCGCGATCTACGAACACTTTCAAATCCGGAGAAATATCGACCACAATTCGTATCCCTTCGCTCTCCATCCGTTTGGTGAAAAGACCCATCACGGATTGAACGAGGTCCAAGGGCTTCTCCCATTTTTGTTGAACAGGCTTTTCTCTGGAATAATCAAGCAAATCCTCAATAATCCGATTCATTCTGGCTACTTCTTCCGGAACATGCTCCAGAAGCTCGGCCCGAAAACGTGTATCATCCAGCTTTTTGGGGAGCAGCTCGGTAAAGGTTTTGATCGCTGTCAACGGATTGCGGATTTCATGGGCAATACCCGCGACCAGCTCTCCAAGGGCACGCATTTTTTCTTGCGCAATTAATCGGGCTTGCAGATGCTTCTGCTCAGTCCGGTCCTGCAGGCAAAGAATCCCGCCTACCTGCGCTCCTACGCTGTTAGATAAAGTGGCGATATAATAATAAACGATTCTGCCTGTTCCATCTCCTAGGTGCAGCTCGCCTTCGAGTATGCTCTTCTCTCCCATCAGTGCCTGCTGAACAGGTAAATGGGGCAGGCAGTCCATAACATATGACTCCGCTGGCTTGCTCTCTAATCCCAGCAATCTACTTGCAGCATGGTTAATCAAGGTAATCCGCCCTGTTTGATCAAATGAAAGAATTCCGTTGTCCACACTGTCCAGCACTTTTCTCTGAAAAGCGAAGCTGTCTGCCAAAGCGGCTGTTTGAACCCTGACCTCTCTTTGCAATCGTTTATTCCAAAGAAAGCTCCCAGCCAGAACGATCACAACGAGTCCCATCACGATGAGCAAGCCGTAGACCAGCTTGCGCCACCAATCGATGGCCATAGCGTTATAAGGCTCCAGGTATTGCGAATACAAAAGCTCGTAGGTGCCACTTCGATGCAGCTCCTTCAAGCCTTCATTCAGCTTGTTTAGAAGCTCATAATTGCCCTCTCGCACAGCAAAGGCATAATCAGATGGTGGGATGAGACCTGTGCGAATCCGGTAGTCTTGCCGCATATTTGCCTTCTGGAGTACATATTCAGCTGTCCACCGGTTTCCCAGAAAAACATCCGCTCTCCCTAAAAATAGCATGTCCATTGCATCCGGCTGATTGAAAGCGATCAGCATTTTGCCACCCCTGATGCTCTCTAATTGGTAGATTCCTGCATCATCTCGCTGGACCGCTACCACTTTTCCTCTTAGATCATTGATCCCGGAAATATCTCGGGTTGCCGACGGAACGATCAATGCGTCTGACATCGTTAAATAGGAGTCACTGAAATCAAAGTAGATGTCGCGCGTGCTTGTATATTTCATACCTACAACCAGGTCCAGTTGTCCTGCTCTTAGCTGAATAACCGCGTCCTCCCACTCCAGCGGAATAAATTGAATTTTATCACCGCGGAGCGTAGCCATTTTCCGGATCAGATCGATATCAAAGCCGGCAGCTTCCCCGTTTTTATCCAAATATGATAAAGGAGGCAAGCTCTTATCGAAACCGACTCGAATCAGGCGTTCTTCTTCGGCTTCTGCTGATCCAGGGAAAAAAGTGAACAGAAATAATGTTACGACTATCATGAGCAAACCTGCCTGCCTCAATAATGACCGCCCCCTTTCATATAGCCAACAACAAGAAACCAGATGAACTACTATTATGGACGATACAAGTATGGCTTGGAAAGAAGACTTTTCTATTCAGGGCACGAACATGGATACCGAGCTTTCGTTACAAAACGGGTCGGGAATCAAGCAAAAATGGCTGGCTGCTGATGTCTCGCTCTTCATAAATAACGTTTTGGGAAGTGGTACAAAAACAAGAAAAAACCAGAATGAATCCCATTCTGATTCCATACATGAAATAAATATAGTGATATTGAAGGGGTTTTTCACACTTACTATTGATAAGACTCGACGCCCAGTCGTGACCAAACGCAGCATGGTGCAGGAGAATTGATCGGGACACCGCTATTAGATCACGTTATTATAGAACTCCTAATCATGATAATTGGGTCATGCTCAGATACTAAGGCAAGATTCTATTGAGTTTTTCATATGATTAGCGAGTGCTGTCACCTCGGAATCCATTCCTTCCCACTTATCAACAGATTCTCCTCGATAGGCTTTTCTGGCTACGTCGAGTAAAGTCGAATATTTTGTAGGCAACTGGGGTAAAGCCCATTTTGCAGCCACATCTTTTGGAGAAATATCACCGATAGACACGGTCTGCCACATTCGAGCGAGGGTTAAGATTACATTACGCTCATCACCTTTGATACCCTCAATCAACCCTGGCAAAGACTCCTTAATCGCTCTTCGAATATCTGTCATCGGCACGGGGTCAAGTATCTCTGAAGCATCAGGACCAAATAGAGAAATGCTATTTTTTCTTACTTGTGCTAAAACAATAGCCAAATCAGGGTCATAGGTTGGCCCCTGAATATGTCCTTTCTCAAACTCACTCCTAAGCCACTCACCATAGATAAATTCATTTCTGGGCGGATATCGCCAAGGGACAACATCGCTATGGTTTATCACCGTGACTTCAAGTGGTCTCACAGAATCTATATTTCCTATCTTTCCAGATATAGGCATTAGTCTGTCTGTTAGTTTTTTTCCAGTCACTTCAGACAAACTATGATTCACGACCACTAGAACATCTACATCACTGTTAATGCGTAAACCACCGTTTACTGCAGAACCAAATAAATATACTCCGACTATCGAACTTCCAAGCAACTCCTCTACGATTTTTAATGCTTGAATCGCTTCCTTCGGTATTTTTACGTTATTCAGATTGCTCATCAACTACAAACTCCTCTCGATTGAAAGGTCGACAACTACGCGGGTATTACCCCCAACTTGTCGTCGATCACGCCGCAGGCGAGATCAATAGTGAGTGCAGCAGCGTCTTTGTTTGACCTTTCGGGAAATTAACCCCCCGTACTTGTGCCAGCCTTTCTCCTTGCTGTAAACAAAACGAATTGTTTTTGTCCCGAAGCCATCCTCGCCTACTGGCACTTTGTGTGTGTAGGTGATTTTTTGACGGTGTCGTTATCCAGCTTTTAGTTGGGTTTAATAAACGATAGCGGCTACTCCTTACTGTCGGTTGCGTCTCCATAGTCAGTAATTAACCACTGATCATCGAACTTCTTCACGATCACTTTCAACAACCATGGCCCTTCACTGCCTTCAGAAGTCGCCATTTGTAAGTTCACGAGGAATTCTGCAGTATTGGCATTTAGTTGCTTTTCACTTTGAATTGCAGCGCTTGACACCCATGGACTGGAAACGCCGATCACCCAGCCGCCCTCTTCTGCAACCCTTTTGTCTCTAATATCCGGAGCGAGAATAGCGTGCAAGAGCGCGCCATTGCGTGTCTTATAGCTAGTGATAAACGATTCTGCGGCTTCTTTTGCGGAGTGGGGAGCAAGTGCTTTCTCCAGCTGCTCGATCCGTAGCCTTTCCTCTTCTTTCCCGGTGTCAATCAAAACTGCTTGCTGCCCGGCGTCCCAGGTTACCTTCGCTCCGATAATCTCGCCAAGCGATTTTACAGGAACCATTACGCGGTTATGGATATTTTCCGGTGCACTGCTTGTCTTGATGACATTCCCGTCAACAATCAGTTTGATTGGACTGTTTGCAAAGACAGTTCCTACCACAACTGATGCAATTGCCATTCCGGTTGTAATACTGAGCCAATGTTTTTTCATTACGCAACTCTCCTGTTACCGTTAAGATAATATTTCCAATATGTAAGACTCCTTCGTATGATGAAATGTTTCGAGAAACAGATCGATTTCCCTATTACTATTCCTCTATAGGAAGTCAAAATATGGTATTTTTGTAATAGCCTTTTTTCCCGTTTTGACCCTCTACCCATACGAAAAAAGCCGAGTTTTCGTACGCTAAGGAAATCTTCGACTATGATACTAATCCTCAATCAAATCCTACGTTTACTGGCTCCACTGAAACACCAACGTACGGCAAACAGATGGGACAGCGGAACAATAAGCAATCCATATGCCGCAGTCACAAGCACAATTCCTGTCTCGTCAGGTCTTTGTAGTTTGACGACGATAATCACGAGTATTATCCCCACAAGCAGTTCCTTGGTCACGCGGCTCTGAAGGATTCGCATCCAAGACCGCCCTGCCAACCGCAATGGGAAGTCACGCTTCGCCTGTAATATTGCGGTGATCAATGCACTGATTGCAGTAGCAACACTGAAAGCAACCGCCAGTGCCATCAGCGAAAGATTCTGCAACCACACAAGATATGCTGCGAACTGCGCTTGTAGTATACCCTCTTCGGCAATGTAAACAACTTTCAGTTCACCTTTGATGCCAAGATCGCGTAGCGCCTGTACATCAAGGCTGTGTCGTTCTAATAATTGTTGCGTAGCAGTTACACCAGTGAACACTATGTTGTTACTCGAGATCATGGATGTCAAGGCAGTATCATTAAAGGTGTCGTACAGCGAGGGAACGACAGCGAGCAGGATATCATCTCCAAAGTAGAGACTTTCTCCCCCTCCCCCTTGAGCCACTGAAAGTCGAGACCCCCCAACTGGTTGGAGGAATTGTAATTGTTCGAATAGATTCTCGGGATGACCCTCTCTCGACAAAATATTAATCTCTTCTTGGATTTCGCGAATAAGATCCTCAGAAATGTTGTGATGCGAAACAGGCGTTACAACCGGCTGTTTCGCACCCATAGTGACTAAGTCAAGCCAACGCTGGTTTACGAAAGAGACGGCGGAGTATCTGCTGAAATCAACCGATGGCCGCATTTCCTTAGTGTAAGTATAGGAAAGTGCTACTGCTTCAATCGATTCCGCATCCTTTACCATCTCGCCAATCATTGGCTCCATGCGATCCATTTCACCAATGTCTGTTGCGAACACAATTGACACTTGGTCTGCAAGTCTCTTCCACTCTGCCATTTCAGTTGCCTTAGCAGATGAGTGTTTATATGCAGACCAAGCAGGGGCAGCAGTGGCCACCACTAAAACGAACGTTAGCGACTGGATCACAATCGCCACCGAACGCAGGCTTTTTACAGCCGGTTGTCTAGTGGCAAGCATGACAGCACTCGGCCACGCAGAGGCTGACAAAATAAGCGCAGCAAGTATGGATATAGCTATAACAACGACTTGAATACTAATCAGTACTTTGGTGAAGGTACTGACGTACAGCCAGCCATGAAAAACACCCACATAGATTGCTGCAACCATAGCCACAGTCCCCGCCGAAACAAATAGCGCCCCACCAAACTCTGTAAGGTCCTGCATCTGAATCCGCATAGTCGGAGACCCGCCCAGAACCTGAAGTGCACGTCCCCGCGATCTCACTGACAACCAGAACAGTGCAAGCGATGAAATCAGCGCAAGCGATGCAAGAATTACTGTAGTAAATCCTCTTTCCTGCACAACGAATACAAGACTATCCAAGATTGAGGGATCCCGACGGCTAACCTTTACCCCCGAATCATTCAGGGTGTCCGCAAACTCATCCAAACGAGCAGTATTCCCAGTCACAAGATATAACCCATCGGGATAGGAATTGGCAAGCCGATCTTTTCCAACAATTTTGCCTGTATCGTCGCCACTAAACCAAGTAAATTCATCTGGCAGCCCATCATTGTTAAACGTTGCAAAAATTTTGCCATTTCCTTCGCTAGCCAGATCTGGGGCGATCTTGACCAGTCCAAGCTTTAGGCGTGTATCGAGTTCTTCTAACTTCGAAAACGCTTCAGTGATAGAGTATCCCGATTCGTTGAAGCTAATATTAAGCCTACCTTTGCTCCCAATAGCCTGTGGGAAGTCTCGATCATTTAAGTCGGTAATGATTGCGGCCAACAGTGCAAGTAAAGTAAACAACGCTACCGAAACAGCCACGATGATACGTTTATACATAGTCATCTCTCTTTTTCACCCCTCTTTCTTTTTAAATGCGGGGGACAACGTTTTGGGCTAGCTAGTTGAAAGCCTGGTTAGCGCTTCTCCAAATGAACTGGAACCCCAAATCCTTCACTGCTGGAAAGCAGTTTGTTTATGGCATCACGCTCAGATTTCGAATTATATCTCACCAAGACGAGCCCACGTTCCTGATCATTTGGACACGGCTTGCCCACTTCCACTTTAATCCCATCTCCAAGCTTTTCTATTTCCTTGGCGAAATTCTCGTGATTGTCCAAAGCAGCAGTGGCCTCCGCAACGGTCGGCAGCTGGTCGCATGGCGGGTGGGTGTCTTTTGGTGATGCCGTTATCCAACCATTTATAAACGCAAATGCTCCTACTAACAATAGTAAGCCAACAATGACACTGATCGTAATCTTAGATGTTGATTTCATAATTATCCCCCTTGTGTTCTTTAGTTAATGTGACGCGCTTCGGAACCAACCTGATGAATAGCGCTGCACGCATCGATCATCTCGGAATCATGCGTTGACACAATGACCGTCCGGCCACGCACAGCGAAGTCCGCAAGCAGTTCGATGACCATACGCCGGTTAGTTGCATCCAGTGAAGCCGTTGGCTCATCAACAAACAGGATGTCAGCATCCTTGTAAATGGCACGAGATAAAGCAAGACGCTGTTTCTCGCCTCCACTCAGGTGTCCGGCCAATTCATTTTCCCTGCCTTTAAGACCTGTCTGTTCGAGTGATTGTATCAACTGTTCTTTGTTTCCCGAGACATGTCTTCCAATGACGCTTGCCTGCATAGTGACATTGAAGGCAACCGACTCCTCATCCATAATGCCATAATCCTGAAGTACGAATGCCGCGTGATCGCGCCAGAACCGACGTCGTGCTGCTGCACCGTACTTCGTGACATCTTTCCCGTCAATCAGGATGCTTCCTTTATCCACCGGAAGCAACAATCCGAGGCAATGTAGGAGTGTGGTCTTTCCAGATCCACTCGCGCCAACGAGAGCTGTCATAATACCGGGCTTGCAACGAACGGACGCACCGTCAAGCACAATCCGCCCACCAATTGCGACTGAAATGTCTTGAGCTTCGATTAACATTTGTACTGCTCACCTAATTCAACGTGTGTTGAGAAAATTGCCAGCATAGCGAATATCGCTTTGATAGTTTGATTCAGGTCTTTCCTTTTTTGCTTATATAAAGGTTTTTCCATTTATTATTTCATTCCTTCCAATTCAGTAATGAATGGTTCACCGCGAACAATGCGTTTCTAAATGTAGTATAGGGCAAAAAAATAAACACCATTGAAATGGTGTCTTAACGGAACCTTAATTTTATAAAGGAAATAAAATTTTTATCTTCGTTCCTCTATTCGGCTCACTTTCGACTATAATCTGCCCCCCTTGTTTTTCAATAAACTGTTTAGCAATGGACATTCCCAACCCTGACCCTAGATGAGACTTGTCCGTCGTCGTCCCTCGGTAATATTGATTAAATAATTGTTGAATTGTTTTATCATCCATTCCGATGCCATTGTCTTTAATTTCTATTAAGGTTGAACCTTTTATTGTTTCTATAGAGACAGTAATCGTTGTTTCACGAGGGTTATGATAAATAGCATTCATAATGAAATTTTCTAATGCTCTTTTTAATAATGTCTGATCAAAAGATAATAAAATATCACCTTCATTCTTGACGTTTAAATGAATAGGATAGTCGTTCGCCATCGGATATTGACGGAGATCTTCCAAAACATTTTTTACAAAAGTGACCAGATTAATAGTGCGTAAATCCAAAGGGATTTGCATTTTATCAAACTCATAAATAACACTTAAATCATCAATTAACTGCTCCATATACAATGATTTTTCTTCAATAATTTTAGCAAATTCCTTAATTTCTTCTTCATTCCATTTATGTTCGGAGCGAAGCATGGCTGCGTATCCTTTAATGTATGACAACGGCGTTTTTAAGTCATGTGTCACTCCAGAGGTCCAGTTCTTCCTTGTTTCTTCAAGTTCTTTTCGTTCTTTCTCTGCTGTGTTGAGTTGATATGTTAAACCATCAAGCTTTGATTTAAGTTCCAAAAACAGACTAAACCTCATCTTATCTAAGGGAAAATTCTTTATTGTATCTGGCATTTTAAAAACCCCAAGTGATAATTGATCAATCCAGCGTATAAAAAAGAAAAGAGGCTTTCTAATTTGGCGTTCGATAAGAAGTCCAATCAGAATAAGCATTCCGATGAATAGTAGTGGGAATATAGCATATGTCACCAATCCATTAATTCCTAAAAGGTTGTTCAATAAGTTAAGGGCTGAAAATCCCGTAATAAAAAAAATAGCACCTATGGTTAAAAAAATGATTATTAATATCAATGAAATTTTGGTTTCTAATTTCATTGGGGACTCCTTTGGTTTTCATTACTTAGCATGTAACCCAATCCCCTCGCATTTTTTAAATACTCTGGATGTTTCGGATCCTTTTCAATTTTTTGCCGTAGGCGACTAATATGGACCATAACGGTATTTTCTTTTCCCACAATACTGTAATCTCCCCAAACCTTTTCATATAGTTGATCTACGCTAAAAACCTGATTGGGATGCTGGCACATGAATTTAAGTAATTGAAACTCCTTAGCCGGGCAATTTACTTCTTTTCCTTCCACAATCAACCTTGCTTGGTCATAATGCAAAACGAAACGCTTTGTTTGAAACTTCTGAGCTATCTCCGGTATTGTTTTCCTTTGACGATGTAGAATGGCTTTGATTCGGGCAGCGACTTCGAGGGGATTAAAAGGTTTCGTTATATAATCATCGCCACCCATAGAAAAGCCGGTTAATTTGTCAATATCGGTAGTACGCGCTGTCAAAAAGATAATGGGTACGTCTGATATTTCTCTAATTTGTTGACACAAATCGAAACCGTTTGTATCTGGCAGCATGACATCGAGCAATATCAGATCAATCCTGTGTTCCTGTACCTTTTTCAATGCTTCAGCACCTGATTCGGCCTGGTATATCTCTTGAAATCCTTCCTTATCTAACAATCGTTTTAGCATTTTAATTAATCCTACTTCGTCTTCTATAATGAGTATTCTTTCGTTCACTTTTTCACTCCTCGTCTAGTAGATATCTTATACCAAACATATAATAACCAGAAAACACGGCATTAAACATCTGTCCCTTACTGGTCTGAATCTAAATAAGGACCCCCAACTGTTAGCTATCTGATCACCCTAATTCTCACCTTTTACAGGGAGGGGCTATCCTTCATGAATGTATTATATCGTTTTTTCAACGTTTTCATCGATATCTATCCAAGCAGAGTAGGAGTTTTTATTGACCGCATGTTCTCCTCCAATTACCTTAAAGCCTGCGCTGATCCAAGTAGGTAACCTATTGTTGCAGTGGCGTTGTGGCAAATCAGTTTCACTACCCAACCAATCTGCTATGTCACTCCAAAACAGAAAAAAGCCCTTCGTGAAAAGGGCTTTCTACATGCAAAGAATCAAAACTTCACAGTTACGGTTTCGTCCCTTTTATCACAGCGGAGACAATGTAATCCTCCAATTTCGACCCATGAACCCAATCTTTGATGAATGTTTTGGATTCCTCTTTCGGCTCAACCACCACATCCTTAAATCCACTTTGCGTTAACATTGTTTTCAGCTCATCAACCGATGACGCACCGGAAATGCACCCCGTGTATAAAACATCCAGGTCACTTTTGATCTCCGCTGGAAGTTCTGCGGTGGTGACAATATCTGAAATGGCGAGACGCCCTCCAGACCTCAAGACGCGGAAAGCTTCATTGAACACTTGTTGTTTATCCGGGGAAAGATTGATTACGCAGTTAGAAATGATGACATCTACCGTTTGATTCGAAACGGGTAAGTGTTCAATTTCACCGAGTCGAAAATCTGTATTTGTGAATCCGCCTTTGACTGCATTATTACGGGCTCGGCTTACCATTTCCGGTGTCATATCTACCCCGATAACTTTACCTGTTTCCCCTACTTGACGGGACGCAAGAAAACAATCGAAACCACCACCACTGCCAAGGTCCAATACGACTTCTCCCTGCGTAAGCTCAGCAATGGCTTGAGGATTGCCACAACCAAGACCAAGATTTGCACCATCAGGGACAGCAGTTAATTCCTCAGTTGAATATCCCAATTTGGAAGATACGTCATTGGCTGATCCGCAGCAGTTCGAAGCTGGCGAACAGCATGAACCTGACTCAATTTCTTGCAATGCGATTTCCTTATAACGGCTACGAACATTTTGGCGAATCTGATCATTGCTTACTTGATTCATGATAATCACTCCTTACTAAATGTTTATAAAATTGGCAGCAACTAGGAGCGCAGCAAGCTGTTATGTCTGCATTCGTGAGTGGCCATCCCCAAATGAATCGATTCAAGGGTAATGCCTGCTAAAGTAGTAGCTTTTAAAAACGCAATTCACGTCTGGCCCCACCCCCTTACAATTTGCATCCAAAGACGTTGTTCATCTATACCTATGAATATTATTTGTAATTTGCAAGTATTATAGAAAAAAGATTACCCCAAAGGGGTCGTACAACATTGGCTTGATTTTGCCATTGCATCATTCAATAGCTTAATCGAGCGAATGACTGTATCTTTTTCAAATTCGTTCAGGTGAGAGAAAACTTCATCTAAATAAGAATTCATTTGCTGGTCAATGGTTGTAGCCACATATTTGCCTTCTGTCGTTAAGGAAAGGACATACACCCTGCGATCGTCCGGATCTGGTTCTTTTCTCACCAAGTTCATCTTCATTAACGATTGAACTTGGCGACTAAAGGTTGTAATGTCAGTGCCTAAAGCCTCTGCTACTTGCTGCATGGATGGCTTACGTTGACGGTCAATTTCATACAGAATATGGCTTTGGACTAAGGAAATGTCGCAGCCACCGGCTGAACAGCAATTTTTATTTAAGAATCCAAAACGACGCGTCATTATTTGAAATAGCTCGCGTACATTCTCCACGTCACATCACCTCATATACCAGTTATACATCAGTTATTTGCAATTTACAACTATTTTATTTCGCTTTAGGGGCACGATGAGCAAAAAGAAAAGCCACCTAAATAAGTGGCTGGTCAGATGAATATTGATTGGGTTATACAAGTTTATCGGCCTTCGGTTATAAATTTCTCCATACGCGACATTATTGCATCCCGGCACGCTCGAAAACTTGCCATGATATCTTCTTCGGTTCCCGTCGCTTTTGCCGGATCATCAGTGCCCCAATGCCATTTCACTACATGCTCGTTGGGAATCACAGGGCAATGCTCATCCGCGTGGCCACACAAGGTAATGACATAATCTGCCCGTCCTAAGCTCTCAGGATCAATGACATCTGAAGTTTGGTTGCTGATGTCTACACCAGACTCACTCATGACTTGAACAGCCCGGGGATTAAGGCCATGGGCTTCAAGACCCGCGCTTTTTACTTCGTAACGGTCTCCTCCTAGTGCTTTCAGAAAGCCTTCTGCCATTTGGCTGCGGCAAGAGTTGCCTGTGCAAAGAAAATAAACGAGTGGTTTCTTCTCCATTATGTCGTCTCCTTTATGATGAGTGATTATTGCTGATCACGAGACCATTTGCAGCCAGAGGAACAGACCCATCAAGGTAAGAAAGAGTGTCGGAATTGTCAGTACGATGCCGGTCTTAAAATACTGTCCCCAAGTAATCGTTACATCCTTTCGGGACAACACATGTAGCCAAAGTAACGTTGCCAATGATCCAATCGGTGTGATCTTTGGACCCAGGTCACTGCCAATGACGTTGGCATAGATCAACGCCTCTCGGATAACACCGGATGTTTGTGTGCCCGAAATGGCCAGAGCGTCAATCATGACGGTAGGCATATTGTTCATAATCGAAGATAAAATGGCAGCCAGGAAACCCATCCCCAATGTGGCAATAAGAAGTCCCTGGTCTGCTAAAGATTGAATCAATTGTCCGAGCATGTCTGTCATCCCTACATTCCGTAAACCATAAACGACGACATACATTCCAATAGAGAACACAACGACAGCCCAAGGTGCCTCTTTTACAATCTGCTTGGTGTCGACCACCTTGCTGCCACGGGCTACAACCATAAAGATGATGGCTGCCACACCGGCTGTAACAGAAACCGGGATATGGATCACTTCGTTCAGTAAATAACCAATTAACAAGATAGCCAGAATCACCCACGATAACCGAAAGAGACGGATATCTTTTATCGCTTCATGCGGTTGTTTCAGGTGGATTCGATCATACTCTTTTGGAATATCTTTTCGAAAATATAGGAACAACACAAGTAAACTAGCTCCTAAGGCAAAGAAGTTAGGCACGATCATCCGGGAAGCATACTCAACAAATCCAATATCGAAGAAATCCGCAGATACGATGTTTACGAGATTGCTGACAATGAGCGGAAGCGAGGTAGTATCAGCGATAAAACCACTCGCCATAATAAACGGCAGAATCAGCTTATCTGGAAACTTCAAGGCGCGAACCTGCGCCAGTACTATTGGTGTCAAAATCAAAGCGGCCCCATCATTGGCAAAGAAGGCGGCAACGGCTGCACCCAAAAGCACAACATAGGTAAACATACGTCGGCCATTTCCTCTTGCCAAACGAGCCATATGCAGCGCGGACCACTCAAAAAAGCCGATTTCGTCCAGTAGTAATGAGATCAGAATAACAGCCACAAAAGCTAATGTAGCGTTCCAAACAATGCCGGTTACCGTCACGACATCAGTGAAGCTGACTACGCCGAACAGTAAAGCAAGTATAGCTCCACCGGCAGCAGACCAGCCGATGTTGAGTCCCTTCGGCTGCCAGATCACAAAGGTTAACGTGACGACAAAGATCAGAAAGGCACTCCATATGGAAAACATGGTCTCTCTCCATTCTTTTGTCTATTCGCAGGTAACGAGTAGTCCCTGTTCCGCCAGTCTTTCGAATTCATAGGTGTAATCAGGTAAATTGCCCAAAGCAAATCGGACCTGTTCGAAGCGTTCATGGTTGAGCGCATACATGACCCACTGTCCCTTTCTCGATTCAATAACCAAATCCGCACTCTTTAATCGACTCATATGTTTTGATACTGCGGGCTGGGAAATCCCGAAGATGGGAACCAGTTCACACACACAACAGCTGCGTAATTGGAGCAAGCTGATAATTTTTAAGCGTGTTGGATCTGCTAGTGCCTTCAAGGCATTTACTACTTCTTTGGTATCCAATTCTTCACTACCTCCTTTCCTTTCAACAACCTTATACTATTATAACCATATGGTTATTTCAATGTTTATTGTTTTGAATCTGCTTGAGGTAGTCTTTCAGCATGTACCCCTTCACTAAGCACTAACAACTGACACATAGTTAGAAAAATCTTTTTCAATGAATCGCCTCCTGTCACCAATAGTTTCCCTTTTTTCCACCAATGCATGAAATTTTGATTGGCGGTACCTTACTTACTTTGCACGTGGTGTCAGCGACGCTGGTACTCCCCTATTTATGAAACCAAAAATTGGGGATGGATTTTAAAGCATATCCCAGAAAATGAAGGGAAGAATAACACTTGAATTTCAGATACGAATGCCCTGGCCCATGTGCATCCGGGTTCGATCATCCTAAAGCCCGCTGCCAGGAGAAGTAGAGAGGATTTGACGGGCACTATTCAGGGCTGCCCGATCTCATTAATAAACTGCGAAACGGCAGCGTTAAGCTGGTGACGATTCCTGGACTTACCAGACCTTCCAGAGGTACGTGAGCATGAGAAAATCACGAAGACCATGCGGCAACATAATTGTTTTCGCTGCGCTGATCCTTTACTTCCTAATTCCTTGTTGTCCTGCCATGGCGGAAAAACCGGGTTCGGTGCAAAAGGAGCGATTTCGCGCCTACGAAAACGAAATTTACGACTTAATCGACCGTGGCCTCAAACCGCTTGAAAAACTGGAAAATAACGATAAGCTAACAGCCGCGCTTTCATCCGCAGGGGAAGCATTCGGCAAAACGTCGAGCGACTTTTCAAAAGTAAAAGTTCCCGATGAATTTCCTCAAGAAACTAAAGAAGTCATGAAGGAAATCAATCATTATTTTGCGATGGGTTTATCGGGCGTTGGAACAAAGCATGGGCTTTTATTCCCAGTACCTAAAATACCGTGAGCCCGGGTCGTTCAAAGCGTATTCCGTGAAATACCAGGAAGGTTTTAGCTTCATTGATGGAGGTTTAACTTCTTTAACCACGCTAAAAATGGGGCTGTTCCCGGAAGAATTTAAAAACGTTTGGGTGCTGGTTAAGAACCGACTTTACGATTTGCGACATCCAAGGTAATCGGTAATAATTGCCCGGTTTGGGCCAGTAGAAAGCGAGGCGGGAAAAAACCGCTTCCCGCCTCGCATTTGCATACCTACAAATGTTCAAATTAGACTTGTTTTTTGAGATTCGTTGATGCAGAAATAACCTTTAGGGGGCTCCTAGCGTGCTGCGTTTATTTCTGTTAGCTGGACTGTCCATCATCATTGGATTGACACCGTTAAAAGGTTACGCGTTTCCGTTGGAAAAGGATAGTGATAAAGAGGAAATCACCCAGTTTTTAACCCAGTTGTATAAAGACCGCAACGATTTCCTCGTCAATCAACGGCCGGAAACAATAGAGAAGTATTATATAAAGTCCGAACGCGCGAGCCGATATGCTTATCAAATGGAGTTACGGCGGGCAAAATACCTGTATTCCTGGGCGGAAAAGCGCGGGCTTCGCCTTGTTGCAGCTGAACCATTTATTCGTATCGGTCGTCTCAAAAAGGACGGCGATCTAGCGACAGTCACCTTGGTCCAATCGGCCAAAATAACTTATGAGTACAAAGCATCGTACCTTCCCTCGCAATCGTTTGGAGTTGGTACCCGGCATGCCCTTACCATTAAAAAGATAAATGACGGCTGGCTCGTAAAAAAAGAATGGTATTCGGACCCCTTGGAGGAAAACCCGGATTTAATTTCGGATACCCCGGCTGGCTTTCCCCATCTTTCCTCGGTTGACTATACGCCTAAATCAAAGGGACGATATAACCGAGAGCGTGCGGTTGCTTATGCGAACAAATATGCGGGTCTGGCTTGGGGAGCCGGAAATAACAATCGATACAACAAGAAATATATGGACTATACACCTCTTGGTGGAGACTGCACGAATTTTACATCTCAAGTTCTTGGAGATAAAAAGGAGGGCGGTGGCCTGCGGATGACGGGCACATGGGGGTATTGGGGAGGCGGAAGCCATGCCTGGGTGCAAACGGATGCGTTCGAACATTTTCTGCTTTACTCTGGATATGGAAGATTAATTGCCAAAGGAACGTTTACAGAGATCACCCAATCAAGCGAAAAACATCCGGATGGAGCCATTGCAAAACTGTTGCCAGGCGATGTAATTGGTTATTCGCTTGACGGAGATACGGACCATTTTTCAGTCATTGTCGGGCACGATGTAAACGGGTATCCTTTGGTGAACTCCCATACCGCCGACCGGTACCGTGTGCCGTTTGACCTCGGTTGGGACAAAAATACGAAGTATCTTTTAATTCATATTAACGATTAGACGATAGGGGCGTATACCTTCATAACCTTGTTCATATAATTTTGGGACAAGGTTATTTGGGGTGAGAATATGCAGCTTCCCGCCTTCCTGAAACAAACAGTGCTACGTACTGGCGCTATTTTTCTTGTTAAAGCCATCGGACTTGCAGTTCGTATTCCGCTATATCGGCTGCTCGGCTCGGAAGGAACTGGTATTTACCAAATTGTCTATTCAATTTTTGGATTCGCACTCACCCTCCTCACCGGCGGCTTTCCGACGACATTAGCGTTAATGACGGCTAAAGATCTCAAACGCGGGTCACAATTGTTTAAAGGTTTCATTATCCCATTCTTCATTTTGGGTGTTGGGTCCGGTTTGCTTTGCTACACTACAGCTCCTTATCTCGCCTATTATCTCGGGGATAGCCGTTTGACGTTTCCTATCCGTTGTCTTGCACCGGCATTAATGATTGTCCCTTTATTGCAACTCCATCGCGGTTTTTTGCAAGGGATCGAGTCTTACGGAGAAGTTTCGACTTCCGAGTTGATTGAGCAAGCGGTTCGAGCCGGCACGATGCTCTTGCTAGTTGTGGTTTGGATGAAATATGGCATTTACGCTGCGGCCGGTGGGGCCGCCTTCGGTGCGTTTACGGGAGCTTTTGTTGCATTATGTTTTCTTTGGTTATGGCAATATAACAAAAAACCGATGTTTTCTGGTACGACTAACAGGACATTTACAGATTCAATTCGCTGGTCCGTTTTCGGGCCTGGAATATTCTTCTTTCTTAAAACATCCTTTGCGATTACATTAACTCGTTTGGTAACGCCAACATCCGACCTTCTGGATGCACTTATTATTCCTGCCCGCCTACAGAAATCGGGCCTGAGTCAATCAGATGCCGTCGGCGTTTTCGGAGAAATAACGGGAATGGCATCGATAACGGCATACTTGCCCACAATCCTAACGGCGGCATTATCATATACGGTTGCCTCAAAACTAACGGCTAATTGGCAAAATAAAAAAAGGAAAAATTTCCTTGAACGTTCAAACATATCATTAGAAGTTGGATGGTTCTGGGGTATTGGTTCTACGGTTTTTCTCCTTTTTTATGCAGATGAGCTATCCATACTCATTTTCGGCAACGAAGGGGCCGCTCAAGCAAACCGCTATTTGTCTTTTGCCCCCATCGTTGTGGGCATGAGGGAACTAACGACAACAATTTTGTGGGCAATGGATCAAAAAAGCGCGCCCTTGATTGGCTCAATTCTAGGTCTTATATGCTCGGCGTTTGCCGCTTATTATTTGACGGCCATACCCGGTTTCGGTTACGCCGGTGCAGCGATTAGTGTATTTACCTTTGAATTCATTCCCTTGATTTGGAATGTAGTCATGGTGCAAAAACGATGCAAAGGAGCTTTTCCCGTAACCAACATAGTTAGCGGCTCGCTTTTTCTTCTGGTCATCGCTTTTTTTTACACTCCGTTCGACGCTCTTTTATTGCGTGTTGGCCTTGATTCGGCAATCATCCGCTCGCTTGGCGGTACGCTATTTTTTACCATTTGCATTTTTCTGTATATATTCTTCCGTTTTCGGAAAAAGACAGGAGGTCGTTAAAATCAGAAAAGAAGGTGGCATGGAATGACAATGGTTCCGGATACATATTTGCGAACTACTGAGGCGAAAATATCCCTACACATACTACCCATAACAGGTGAACGCAATGAAATGGCTTTTTTCGCTTATCGTAGTAGGAATGATCGCAATTACCGCAAGCCAGGCCCCTGCCCATGCTGATAAGGAAATTTACATTAACCTGTGGAAAAGGACACTAGAACTAAAGGAAAACGGTAAAGTCATTAAAACGTACCGTATTGGAGTTGGTACAAGGGACACCCCATCCCCTGTAGGGGTTTTCGAAATTGTCGATAAAAGGAAAAATTGGTTTGATGGTTTTGGACCTAGGTGGATGCAGCTTAATGTTGGGTGGGGAACCTTCGGAATTCACGGCACCGATAAACCCTATTCGATTGGCGGATTCGTAAGCGAAGGTTGTATTCGCATGTTTGATAACCAGGTAGAGGAGCTTTACGACCTTGTTAGTGTTGGTACGAAGGTTACCATCGACGGGCCTTTAACCGGACATCCCGATATCACATACCGTATTTTAGTCAAGGGTTCCCGGAGTGCACTCGTGCAAATCGTCCAAAATCGCCTTCAAGCGGCCGGTTATTACATGGGAGAATGCAACGGTCAATTTGATCGTTTAACGAAATCGCGATTACCCAGTACCAAAAAGATCATGGCCTCAAGGTTACATCCCAAATCCATTATGAAGATTTGCTTCACTTGGGAATAGAGGAATAGGCAGCTTGCAGGATCAGTTCGCGGACAAAGCGGTTATGTAAACAACGTATTCTGGTATTATTGCCGCCTTCGCCCCCTGCCAGAGTGGGGCAAGGAGGCGGACAAATCTGGGGATCTTTAGTCCCTTCAGCGAGGTGCGACCCGCTTCAAGAACGATCCATAGTTAAGCGGTTCAGTCATCGTGCGGCAGCTTTCAACAGTTCCATAGTGGTTGGCGCTGCGCCGCTACAAGAATCCAAAGGAGCTTCACAAGCTTCCATTACAACTGAAAAAGAGCTACCCACGGACGGGCGCTCCTGATCAATTTATTCTATTGTATAAAGATATTTTTCGTAACGTTGTTCAAGCATACAGCATAAAGAAACTCACTTCATGCCCAAGCTGCTTCAAATAGTTATAAAGCTGAGAACGATGATGGAACAGATGCGTAACCGTTTCAATTTGCCATTTAACCTGCACATATCCCTGTTCCAAATAGAAGGCTTTTGTCGATCGGTGCAGATAGTCCTCTTCACTAAGCGAAACGATATAGTCTTTGTAGATTTCAAAATTTTTTCTAAGGCTTGCAGCCAACTGCTCAGGATCGTCGATTCCGGAAAGGCTTTGTTCGACCGCACTTACCTCTTGCTCGGATTTCTCCTGCATAATGGCAAAGTCCGAAGCCGGAATCAGCACCAAATGATGCACCAACTCCAGCAGCGAGCGCATATCATCCTGCGGGCGGTATGACCAATCCTCCGGACGTATCCGGCGGATCAGCGCCTCTCCGGTTCGTACTCCGGTCTCCAGTTCATTCAGCAGATGATCCCGAATTTGCAGCGTTCCGTTCATCTTGTCATCTCTCCTTCGCCATTCGTTATGATGATTCCAGTATAACGAATGGCTACATACGGGTATTGTAAAAATCGGACAACCTCCGGCGATATTCGGCTGCCGCTGTATGTGGAGAACCGCCGTAAAATCTGCGAAAATCGCAAATCAGATGCGCCCGGTCGAATTAACTGTGCCGGAGAACAAGCTCTGCCGAATCCACCGTTTCGCCACTTTGAGTGCTGTCCCAGCACAGACTGGAATCGGACGACCTCGCTGAACTTCTTGGGACTAAGCCCGATCCATTGCCCGAACTTGCGGTTCAGCTGCCTTTCGCTGACCGCCTCTTGTTCGGCAAGCGCTCGGACACGCAAGCTCCCACCGCTAACAAAAATGCAATGCAGCGCATTTTTCATCAAACTATAATCCTCCTTTCCGGGCCGTAGCCGCAGCAAATGCCGGTACAAATATTCGTCCATAATCCGTATCTTCTTGTAATTTTGAATAAAAACGAGCCTAATGAATCTTTCTTAGGCTCGTTTTCGTATAAATCGGATTAATCCATTTTGAATACTACTCCCTGTCCGTGAACATTGTAATACGTGAGGAGGGATACAATGATTAAATCCGTTATCTGTGCTATTGGTTTGTATATAGCTGGAGATCTAATTAGCAATATGAATGCAGATTCATTGTTAGCTGAAAGGTTATCCTCAAAATATCAGGCTCCATATCAGAATCTCACTACAGAAGATAAGGGAATAAAATTCTCTATCAAGGATATTATATACGATCATCAACAGTTGCTGATAAAATACACTGCAGAAGGAGAAAAAGCTGGAGGCATTCATTTCAATTCGGTAAATTTATCGGTAGAAGGTAAAGAGTTAGAACTCGGAAAGAGCGCATCCTATTCTCAGGGAAGAGGAGAAATTAGAATCCTTACCAATAATTCATTACCGAAAACATTTATGCTCCGGTTGGAGATTAGTCAGCTGGGGGATACAGTGGGGAAATGGATTTTAAATGTTCCTGTCTCCACTTCTGAATTCGAACAATCTATTGTTCATTATGAACCTATGATTACTAAAAAGTTCAGGGATGCCTCATTTGAAATTAAAACTGTTCAAATATCACCGCACACAACAACTATCTCCTACACCGTCGTCTTCCCCAAATACGATGATAAACGCACTCTGCACATATTTGTTTATGACAAAAACGGGATTCCGTTTGAACCTATAGGCGGTGAAATTAAAACGCTGAAGAACGACGGACAATGGGTAACCCAAAAGGATAACAGAGTATTTATTACTCCAAAGAACAAGCCGGATTCATTAACATTAAAGGTTTTTGATAGTCAGCTTAAAGGGACATCCAAAGAACCTTTAGCGACTATTGAGTTAAGCAAGTAATTGATTCTAACCAAAAGACGATGCTAAATTCCTTTAGCACCGTCTTTTTCATTCGAAATCAAGCTCATTACCTAATGGGTTTTCGAATCAGATTGTGCAGTTTTTCGTTCTTCTTCTTCGCTCCATGCCCTACTTCCACTTCCCGAAACTTATTCTGCTATCTTACGATGACATAAGCCGTTCGTCGGGCCTCGTTTTCGATTTCTTCTCGCTGTTCTAGTCTGACCTATGATGCACTAGTAAAATGAGAATAAGAATAATCGTTTTATTAAGGTTCCCTACAGTTTCACCATTCAGGCTCAACGTTAAGTATAATTTTAGATGGTGGTGTGTCTTGTTTTGGGATGGTTACTGGTAGTGAAACAGAGCAGAGTAAAATAGCAAAAGCAAGTGTAGATAATAGTTTTTTCACGGGATATTCCTCCCCTATTCGTTTGCTTCATTATGGCAGATCTTATCAATTTTTTCCATATGTTCAAAAGATAAACTTTTCCCACTCAGTCGATGATGCCTTAAGAAAAGACCTATACATTGCATTGCTTTTTCAGAATCGCCTAGCTGTCGATAGTAGGTAATGCTTTGAAGCAAGCTGTCAAAACCTTCATTCGTCAAACCTGCGGAGAGCTGACACACACCTTTTCGTTTGAAGTACCTTGCTGCAACTTTAATACGATATGGATGAATATTTATGTTTGCGGGCAAGAAATCTGCTTCTGAATCGATCAGCTCTTTGATCAAATCGTTTCTGCCGATTTCCAGGTAGACCTCGAGAAGATCACTGACAACAGAAATACGCCTATCACGTTCCGCTTCCTGAAGGCACTCTTTGTAAAGTTGTATCGCTTCCGCAAATCTCCCTCTTTTTGTGTAGAGGACTGCTCTGAAGTGTTTTTTTCTGAAGTCAGCATATCTACTATTCTCGTACTCCTTTAAGCAATACTCTGCAAGAATCAGATCGTCCAATGAAATGTATGCGTTGAACAGTGTTATCAAAGCGTAGGCTTTCTGGCTAC
This sequence comes from Brevibacillus ruminantium, assembly GCF_023746555.1. Lineage (NCBI taxonomy): Bacteria > Bacillati > Bacillota > Bacilli > Caryophanales > Paenibacillaceae > Brevibacillus > Brevibacillus ruminantium. Next base: position 2,306,094 of record NZ_CP098755.1, on the reverse strand, counting down.
TATCTGCTTGGTCTTCCCGTATGCTCCTTCCACAAAAATCGATGCATTCACCGTGATAGTCCAAAATATCAGCATGAACTCCCATCCGGTAATAATAGTTAATCCGCTCATTTGGCTGAAGAAAATCCATGTAATGCAAATTCTTTTCCACGACGGTATGTTTCCTCGAAACGTATAAAATCATCTCGTTCCAGCAAGTACCTCTCGTAGAGGTTTTTTGCTAGATAATAGGGAATCCCGTGCTTCCGGGTGTAATCAATAATCACTCCATACAAAGCAAGCCTGACATCCCGATCCTCCACCCCTTTCGTTACTTGGAGAAGATGATCTAACGCTAGAAGAGTATCCATTCTCGGTGTTTCGAGCAGCCTTAGAGCCGCTTTTTGAACAAGTGTCTCGCTGTTGAGTGCAATCGATTCTTCTAACAATAATTTAATTTTAGTTGGTTGTTCTGTTGTACTTAAATAAATTCCAATTGTTTTCGTATACGGAATATTGAGTGTACTTGCGATCTTTTTCCAAACCATAAAACTGGGTCTTTTCGTCTCCCCTGATTCAATCTTTGAAAGCGATGCCTTGCTTACGCCTGTCCGTTCAGCCAGTTCGCCTAAAGATATATTTTTTTGTTGCCGATGATATAGTACCAATTCTCCAATCGCTTCTATGCTCATTAATATCCCCCTAAAAAATTCCTTTCAAGTTTTTTTATGATATCACACCATCACGAGAATGGTAATAGTTTCCTAAGTAATTAAATCCCAAAAATGTAATTAGTTGATTTTCTTCTTTGATTATTGCTGGAGCCATTTTTATGTGATATTATTAAGTGGCCTCTATAAGAATTAAAGGAGGTGATACTATGTGCAGAACGATACAACTATTGGCCTTTCTCTCATTCTGTCTAGTACTGCTTAAGATCATGTAAGCTTACCCATTGGACTACAGGTGAAATACCCGTAGTTCCGATGCCGGGAAATATAAAAATAAATGAAACAGTCTCCATAAGGGAGATTTTTTTACGTACTTTTTAGTTCACTGATTATTCTGTTAATTCAATCGGCTTCATTTAATTTTTCGGCAACTACTACCTGCAAAGCTGTGGCTGCTGATCCCTTGAACCTTACGAGAGTAACAATGAACGTTATAATTGCAAGTAAAGGTAGCAATTGGTCATTTGCTTCTAAAAATAACCTCTAATACCTTATCATGGCAGATATATCCCTTTCACTCTTTCCCAGTTACTTTTTTCATCGCTTCTTGAAGGTTCTGTAAATCAGCCAAAGCATCTTTTTTTCCTAGTCATCAGGCAATTTATTAATTTCATTTTCTTTTTCCGATTGAACTTTGCACGCTGCTTCACCTTGTCGTGGAAAGGATGGTGAATAAGCAGAAAGAGGAAGTGTGACCTTCCTCGGGACTGACCCCATAACGTAAGACAAATTAAAACACCTTCAAGAGAATGCGACCATGTCGTAAGATATGGGGACAACTTGGAGGTGTTTTTCTGTGGCAACGAGAGTAAGCTATCCCGCGGAAATTAAGCTAAAGGCTGTTGAAATGAGGATGGCGGGCGTATCAGTGAGTGAAGTAATGGAACATCTTTGTATCAAGAACAAAACGCAGGTGGATACATGGTTACGTTGGTATAGAAACGGGGAAATTCACCGCTTTGAACAACCAGTAGGTAAGCAGTACACATATGGAAAAGGGCCAGAGGTTACATCTGAAGTTGAAAGATTGAAGCAGGAAAATCGCTTCTTAAAACAACAATTGGATGTCTTAAAAAAGTACAAGGAGTGGGAAAGGAGGTGTCACCAGAAGCAGTAGTCCAGTGGATGGATTCCATAAAGGGAGAGGTCTCTGTACAACAAGCGTGCCTATGGCTGGGCGTTGCTCGTTCCACCTACTATCGGTGGAAAAATCAAAGGAATACACAACCGGTTTCAAAACCACTCGTCACACGTATTCGTGAGCTGTGCTTAGCACATAAATTTCGCTATGGATACCGAAAAATCACAGCACTTTTACGCCGAGAGATGCAAGTGAATCATAAACGAGTGCAACGGATCATGAGAGAAGAAGGCTTGCAATGTCGAGTGAAAGTGAAAAAGCGAAAGGGAATCGGACAACCATTCCAAGTAGCTGATCATCTTCTAAAACGTGATTTTCATGCGGAACAACCATTGCAAAAACTAGTTACGGATATTACTTACCTGCCTTTCGGCAGCAAAATGCTGTATTTATCTAGCATCATGGACTTGTACAACGGCGAGATTATCGCCTACAGTATTGGAGACACACAAGATACCGGTTTGGTTTTAGATACGTTGTATCAGTTGCCCACAGTAACGAGTTGCATGTTACATAGTGACCAAGGTTCCGTTTATACATCCAAGGCATTTCAACAGGCTGTAAAGGAAAAGGGCATTACCATGAGCATGTCCCGTAAGGGTACACCTGCTGATAATGCCCCCATAGAATCGTTTCATTCCACGCTAAAGTCTGAAACGTTCTATCTTGAAGACTTTACCTGTACAACGACGGCCATCGTTGCACAGATTGTTCAAGACTACATTCATTACTATAACTCAATTCGCATTCAAACGAAACTAAACAACCAGTCACCGATTCAATTTCGGCAACTGGCTGCTTAATTGGCTAAGGTGTTTTGATCCCTGTCCTACAGACGGGGGGCAGTCCCCTCCTCCCGTCGCTTATTCCATGTGCTTTTTTATTGCCCCAGCTTTGCTTTCAGATCCTTCAGCTTTGCTTCCGCATTTTCTTTGGTGATCGTATCGAGTCCGCTGTCAATGCGCTGTTCCACCGGCTCGCCTTTAATCGCCGCCAATGCATTTTTCACGCCAAGGTAGCCCATGTCATACGGCTTCTGCGCAACCGAGCCGAACAGGATGCCTTTGTTCACGGATTCAACCGCCTCAATGATTCCGTCGACACCGACGACAGGGATTTTCAAGCCTTTTGCTTCTGTGGCGCGCACGGCTCCCAGCGCCATCTCGTCATTGGCGGCAACGACCGCTTTGACATCTGGGTGCGCTTGCAAAATGTTCTCCATTACGGAGGTAGCTTTTACCCGGTCCCAGTCAGCCGACTGCGAAACCGCGATTTCCAGCCCGGCTTCCGTCAGCCCTCTTTTCGCTCCGGCAATCCGCGTCTCGCTAGCATAGGTCCCGGCGATTCCTTCGAGAATAGCGACTTTGTCCCCTTTGTTAAGCTGCTTGGCGACAAGCTGTGCGGCTGTATAGCCTGCCTCATCGTTATTGGTACCGATATAAGAGGTTTTATCCTTCCAGTTCGGCACGTCTGTGTCGATCAACAGAACGGGGATGCCTTTCTGTTTATACTTCCTCAATACCGGGAGAGCGGATTCCGGCTGAGAAGGCATCAAAACCAGCGCATCCGGCTTTTCATTCAGCGCCGTTTCGATCATGTTTACCTGCTCTATGACTTGCGATTGATTGGAAGGAGCGATCACCTTTCCATCTACGCCGAACTCTTGAAAAGCGGCTTTTGCTCCCGCTTCCATGAATTTAAAATACTGCGCGCTCAGCTCCATCAAGACAACGGTGACTTTTGGCTTGCCGTCAGAAGACCCTTGCTGATTTCCGGCCGTCGCTCCCGTGCTATTGTTTGCTTGCCCAGCGCAGCCTGCCAGAACGGAGAACATCATCATCAAAATCAATGGAATCGCAATTCTCTTTTTCATAGGAACCCCCCGTGTGCTCATTCTTTTTTGCTATAGCCGACATACGTCTTTGGAAAACCTCGACCGACCATGCTCCCTCCTTCTCAACCTTTCGTAGTTTGAATAAGCGCTTAACCATTTCTCATAAAAAAATGGATAGAACATAGATTTCAGCGTGTTAAAACAGGCGAACATCTCCGTTTTTCAGCGCTTTCTGGCCGGTGAAGCTGTCTCGTATGTTTGGTTAAGCGTTTTCTTAATGGCATTATAATACAGACCATTCCCGAGTGTAAACACTTTCATTTTGAAAAATCAAAATCGAAAGACTACTCACCCTGAGACGCCTACCCCAAATCGAGACAAGCGTCAAGACGCTGGCAGCCCGGCAAGTGCGGCTTCCTGCGCCGATGTAACTGAATAATCTGAATTTCACTCCGGCTGATCGGACGCTACTTGCACAGTTGTACCTGTCCGAAACGACTTGGTAGCCGCCTCCGCGATTTGCAGAGCGATTTTGGCATCGGCTGCCGATACCGCTGGCGCTTGCTGGTTGCGGATGCTGTCCACAAAGCTTTGCAATTGCAGGCAAAAAGCATCTTTGAATCTGGTCGGAAAATCGGGAATGAGATCGTGCGTTTTGCCTTTTGCCGTCATGATTTTCACATCGTGGTGCCGCAACGAGCCGATCTGGATCGTCCCTTCTGTCCCCATAATCTCCCCGCGTATATCGTAGCCGTAAAAGGCGTTGCGGCTGCCCTCTATATCTCCCATTGCCCCGGAGTGAAAAGTCAGATGAGTCAACGCCTGGTCGACATCGTTGCATTCCTCCAGAAAAGGATGCGCCAGAATGCGGCCAAACGCTGTGACCGAAGCGACCTCAGAACCTATCAGATATCGGGCGATATCGTAATCGTGTATGCACAAGTCCAGAAAAATCCCGCCGCTATGCTTCATGTAGTCAAGAGGTGGCGAACCGGGATCACGGCCGATGCCTTTAAAGTAGATCGGCTTGCCGATATCGCCTGCTTCCACCCGTTTTTTCGCCTCGGCATAGGCAGGATCAAATCTTCGCATAAAACCGACCTGGCACATGACGCGGTGCTCGCGAATGATGCGAATCGTTTCCTCTGCTTCTTCTGATGTTTGCGTGATCGGCTTTTCGACAAAAATATGCTTGCCGCTCTCTGCCGCCCGTTGGATCAGTTGTTTATGCGTAGCAGTCGGAGTAGCGATGATGACAGCGTCAATCTCGAGATTATCGAAGATATCATCAACAGAGTTGGTCGCTTGTCTGACCCCGAGCCTGCTCGCTACGGCTTCGGCGTGTTCCTTGCGGGTAGCGGCACAGACAGCAAGCTCTGCTCCTTTTACGCTGTTGACCAGATTTGCGGCATGGGAAAGGCCAGCCCGACCAAGTCCTACTACGGCACAACGGACTGTTTCGGCCATCCGTCAGTCCCCCTTTTTGTTATCGAGTGCTGGAGCTGCCGCTTCGCCCAGAGAATGGATACAACTCCCCTTGAGGATCAGCTGAGGCCAGCCATCCGGCCCTAGAGCAGCTCGCATTCAAGACAGGTGATTCGTACAAGCAGCCTGACCGCGTCGAGCTTTGTAGCTTTTGTAGCATTGACGGCTCCTTCCTTTATTTCCCCAGCAGCCCTTTCGCTTGGGCGAGCTTTGCTTCGGCATTCTCCGGCGTAATGACGTCAATCTCTGTCACGATTTGCTTTGGCACCGTTTCTTTGCGAATGGCTTTCACCGCATTTTCAACGCCCTTGTAGCCCATATCATACGTTTTCACCGCGATTGAGGCATCCATCGAGCCTTTTTGGATAGATTCAATCGCCTCGATGATGCCATCCATTCCGATGACGGCTATCTCTTTGCCCTTCGCCTCACTCGCACGAATCGCCCCAAGCGCCATTTCATCGTTTGCGGCGACCACGCCCTTAATATCCGGGTGGGCTTGCAAAACGTTTTCCATGACCGATACCGCTTCCACCCGATCCCAGTTCGCAGCCTCGGAAGCGGCAACGATCATTCCCGCATTTTCCAGCGCCTCTCTCGCTCCTTGTACGCGCTTGGCGCTGGTCGGAGTGCCGGAAATCCCTTCGAGAATGGCTACTTTGTCCCCCCTGCTCAGCTTCGCTGCCAATGTTTCACCCGCTTTTTGTCCGCTCAGCGCATCGTCATTGCCGATAAAAGTAGTTTTGTCCTCCCAATCCACGTCGCTGTCCAGCAGCACAACCGGGATATCTTTTGCTTTGTACTTCGCCAACGCCGAAACGACAGCAACAGGCTGGCTGGGAGTAAGCACCAGCCCATCGGGGTTTTTGTTCAGCAAGTCTTCAATCATGTTGACTTGCTCCATCACCTGTGTCTGGTTCGAGGGAGCCATGATCGTCCCGTCCACGTTGAAATCATGGAACGCCGCTTTTGCCCCCGCCTGTATGAACTGAAAATATTCACTGTTCAGCGACTTCAAGACGACGTAAATTTTCGGCTTTTGTTCACCGGGACCCGTCTGCGGCTGCTGCTGGGTCGAGGAACCTTCCGGACTGCCAGGCTGCTCCCCGCATGCTACCAGGCTTAACAGGACCAAGCTTGAAAAAATGGCTTTCCAAATCTTCTTTCTCATCGTCCGCTCCTCCGCAACGCCTTCCTATTTTTTGGCCGAACGCTGGCGCAGGACATCGACGTACACGGCAGCGATAATCACAGATCCGATAACCACTACTTGCAAATCGGAGGTCGTCCCCAGCAAGTTCAAGCCATTTCGCAGCACAGCGATGATGAGCGCCCCGATCAATGTGCCCCATACCGTCCCCACGCCGCCGAAAAAGCTAGCTCCACCGATAATCACCGCGGCAATCGCATCCAGTTCATACGACAGACCGGCAATCGGCGACGCCGAATCCGTCCTTCCGATCAGGACAAGGCCCGCCAGACCAGCCATCAAGCCGCTTAGGGTGTAGACGAGAATCAGAATCCGGTCCACAGGAATACCAGCGAGCCGGGCCGCTTCCTTGTTGCCGCCGATCGCGTATATATACCGTCCCGTCGCTGTGCGCGTAAGAAACAGATGGAAAAGAATATACGTAATAATCACGAGAATAAAGCTCACGGGAAAAATCCCGATGTTTTCATAGCCCGCGTAGTTGATGATGAACGGGAAGCCGAAAATCGGAGAGGCTGCTGTGATGATGAGTGCCAGCCCGCGAAAAATATTCATCGTTCCCAATGTGGAGATAAAAGGATGCGGCAATCTCAGTTTGGTGAGCAAAACCCCGTTGAACCATCCGCCGAGCGCTCCGATCGCGAGACAAAGCAAGATCCCAAGCAGCGGGTGCATCCCCCAGTTCACCACGAAAATCCCTGTCGTGGTAATCGCCAATGCCAGCAAGGAACCGACAGACAAATCAATTCCCGCTGTTAAAATCGGCAAAAGCATTCCAATTGCGAGCAACGCATTGATGGAAGACTGCCGAGCGATATTCATTAAATTTTCTGCTTTCAAAAAATTTGGGGAAAGAATGCTCAGGCACACTGAAAGGATGAGGAGTCCGAGCAAAGCCCCAAACTTGCCGACAAACGTTTTCCAATTCAAACTCAGTGTCTTGCTGGCACTTGTCCCTGTGGTGACTGTCACAGAGTTGGACTGTTCCTTCATTTTCTATCAACCTCCTGTTGCTGCTTTCATGATTACTTCTTGCGTCGCTTCCTCCCGTTGCAGATCGGCGGTGATCCGACCGTCGCTCATCACGAGAATCCGGTCGCACATCCCGAGAATTTCCGGCAAATCCGACGATACAATCAGCACACATGCGCCCAAGTCCACTAGGTCATTGATTAAGTTGTAGACCTCTACCTTTGCTCCCACGTCAATGCCGCGGGTAGGCTCGTCAAAAATAAAAATGCGCGCCTGGGTGAAAAGCCACTTGGCGATGACGACTTTTTGCTGGTTCCCTCCGCTGAAGTTCCGCCCCATCAAATTGATATTGTTCGGGCGAATCTGCAGCTCGCGGACGTACTTTTCCGCTACTTCCTTCATCTTTACCGAACTCAGCAGCCCGTTGCTTTTGACTTCGCGCAAATTGGCGATGGACGTATTGAAAATAAGCGACTGGTCGAGAAACAGCCCTTCCGTCTTCCTGTCTTCCGTAATGAAAGCAAATCCCGCCTCGATGGCATCGCGCGGCTGACGAATCACAGCCTCTTTCCCGAAGACGTAGACCTTGCCCGTCTCCTTCGGCTCCGCTCCGAAGATCGTTTTCATCAGCTCGCTGCGACCAGCGCCGACCAATCCGGAAAACCCGAGAATCTCGCCCTGATAGGCAGCAAAGCTTATCGGGTGAGAAGCCCCTTTCATCTTCAGGTTTTCGATCCGCAGCGCTTCCTGTCCCCGGGTAAACGTCTGTTTCGGATACTTGTTATGCAGAGAGCGGCCGACCATCAGTTCGATCATCCGATCAATGGAAGTCGTGCTGACATCCACCGTTTCGATTTTTGCCCCGTCCCGCAGAACCGTGATCCGGTCCCCGATGCGTTTTATCTCTTCCAGCCGATGGGAAACGTAAATGAACGTCATGCCCTGCTCCCGCAACGACTCGATCGTCGCCAGCAACTGCTCGGCTTCCTGGGCGCTCAAGCTCGATGTCGGTTCATCCATAATAATCAGCTTGGCATTCAAAGAAAGCGCTTTAGCAATTTCCACTAATTGTTGCTGTCCGACCCCCAAACTGCTCACCAATGCATTCGGGTCGATGCTTTGCCCCAGCTTCGTCATCAATTCCTTCGATTTTTCCCGCATGTACTTCCGATCCAGAAAAGAGTAGCGACCATGCTTTTTCTTTTCGTGTCCCAGAAAAATGTTCTCTGCCACCGAAAGATGTGGAATCAGGTTCAACTCCTGATAAATCGTGGCAATGCCGATATCAATCGCATCGCTCGGCTTTGCGATCTCGACCGGCCTGCCATCCCAGCGAATTTCCCCCTTGTCTTTCGTGTAGGCTCCGGTCATGATCTTGATAATCGTTGATTTTCCTGCGCCGTTTTCCCCGAGCAGGACGTGCACTTCCCCTTGCCGAACGTCCAGATGAACGTCGTGCAAGACCGTCACACCGGAAAATGCTTTGTTAATGCCCTTCATTTCCAGCAACGCCAAGGTCTTCACCTCCATTTTTTCAATTTGGATTGATTAAATGGACACTTTTTTATCGAGCTTGACTGTCTTCGCTGTTTGAAACGACTCGGTAGCTGCCGCTGCGATCTCAAGGGCGATTTTTCCGTCTGTTTCCGTGCATGCAGGCCGTTCTCTCTTTTGCACCGCGTCAATGAAATGAATCATTTCCAGTAGGTAGGCGTCCTTGAATTTCGTCGGGAAATCCGGGATGATGTCATGCGTACTGGCATTGGTAGTCAGCAAAAGCACATCGTGGTGGCGAAGCGATCCGATTTGAATGGAGCCTTCCGTGCCGATGACTTCGCCGCGTATATCATAGCCGTACGGAGCGATCCGCATTGTTTCGATGTCTCCCGCCGCTCCCGAAGCAAAGGTCAGGGTGGTCACCGCCTGGTCGACATCGTGATAGTCATTCATGAAGGTGTGCAAGAGCACATTCCCCGTCGCTGTAACCGATTCCACTTCCGTCCCCATTAAAAAGCGGGCGATATCGTAGTCGTGAATGGCGACATCGAGGAACAGCCCTCCGCTGTGCTTGATAAACTCTGCGGGCGGGCAATTGCCGTCGCGGCTCACTCCTTTAAAGTAGAGCGGCTTGCCGATATCCCCGGCCACGATCCGCCTTTTTGCTTCCGCGTAAGCCGGATCGAATCGGCGCATGAATCCTACCTGGCAAAAAACGTTGTGCTTGTGTAGCACCTGAATCACTTCGTCTGCTTCCTCCACGGTTTGGGTAATCGGTTTTTCAACAAAGATTTGTTTTCCGTGCGTCGCCGCCTGGGTAATCATCTCCGCATGAGTACTCGTAGGTGTGACCAAAACTACCGCGTCGATATTTACGTCCTCAAATACTTCGCGAGGGTCTTTGGACCAGCCTGGAACCCCCAGCTCTCTTGCTACCTGTTCCGCGCGGCCTTCCAACGGGTCCACTACTTTTACAAGCTGGGCACCTTTCACTTTTGTCGCAAGGTTTTCTGCATGCCAATATCCGAGTCTTCCTAATCCGATTACTGCCGTGCGCACTTGGCCGCTCATATTTATTCCTCCATCATCGTTTTTTGTTAAAATGTTTTCTCTCAGGGTTTTAAGGTAACCGCTTACCTTAAGTTTAAATGAGGCTTAATTGATTTTCAATTCAAATTTGTTCGAAAAGATATTTAATTCGAAAATTTTTTATTACGCTAGATTTACCCACTTGCCCGAGCGGATTGATTCATAGCAGGCTTCGATCACTTTCATGTTTTGCAAGATGCTCTCCCCGGAATAAAGCGGTTGGGAGCCGTCCAGCACGCATTGGGAAAAATGCTCAACTTCCAGCTTGTACTCGTTCCCGCGCACTTTTTCCACTCTGGACACGCCATCTTCTTTTTCCACAATCACGATGCCTTCCCCATCAAAATACTCGGGCAAATTGTAAGAGCGCGGCACCTGGATCGTCCCATGCGTCCCCACAATCTCGTACCGTTCACGGCGCACCATGTCAAAGCTGCAGTCAAACGTCGCCAGCATCCCGTTGTCCAGCTCCAGCATCCCGACGGCCGACATGTCCACATCAAATTCCGGATCGCGCGGGGAGTGGACGTATAGCCGTTTCGGTTCGCATTGCAAAATATTGCGGATGGAGTGAATGCAGTAGCACCCGATGTCGTACAAACTGCCGCCACCGAGCTGCGGGTCCAGACGGTAATCGCGGCTCCGGTCTTCGATCCGAAAGGTAAAATTGGCGCGAATCAGCCTGGGCGTGCCGATCTCGTTGGCCATGAGCAGCTCTTTCACCACTTGGTGCTGCGGATGGAACTGGTACATGAACGCCTCCATCAACAGCACCTGCCTGCTTTGGCAATGCTCGATCATCTCTTTTGTTTCCGCCGCATTCAGCGCGATCGGTTTTTCGCACAAAATATGCTTTCCTTTGTCTGCCGCCTTGAGCACCCATTCCTTGTGCATGCTGTTCGGAAGCGGAATGTACACGGCATCCACCTCAGGATCATCCAGCACTTCCTCATAGCTGTTATAGACGCTGGGAATATTGAATTTCGCAGAAACTTCCGAAACTTTTTCGTTCTGGCTACCGATGGCGACAACCTCGGCGTTGTCCGCCACCAGAATAGCCGGAATCATCGTGTTTACCGCGATTCTGGCCGTGCTCAACACTCCCCAGCGCACGCGTTTTTGCCTCATCTGTGCTCCCCTCCCCTTCTTCTTTCCCCTTCGTTTCAAGCAGGCCATAGGAATCCCCATGGCCCGCTTACTTCGCTTACACCGTTTGCGTCATCATCCATTCATGGTCGGCATCGTTGGTAAATTTCCAGGTGCGCACTGGCCCCGCCATCGTATTCAAGTAGTACAGGTCGTAGCCGGGAGGTGCCGATACGGGATGGTAGCCTTTTGGCACCAGCACCACATCGCCATCCTTGACCACCATCGTCTCGTTCAGCGAGCGGTCGTCCGTGTACACGCGTTGCAAGGCAAAGCCGTTCGCCTGCTTGATGCGATGGTAGTACGTCTCCTCCAGATACGCTTCATTGGGCAGGTTCTCCTGGTCATGCTTGTGCGGTGGATAGCTCGACCAGTTTCCGTTTGGCGTGTAGACTTCGACAATCAACAGGCTGTCCGCCGGCTGATCCTCAGGCAAAATGTTATGAATGCGGCGCAGCGTTTTACCGGAGCCGCGCATGTCTACCCGAACGTCTTTCGGCGCGATCAGTCTCGCCTCGTACGTGCCTTTGCCCGGAGCAGTGCACACGGCGATCTCGGCATCTGTCAAGGCTTCTACCTCATACTGATCGCCAGATGGCACGTAGACGGCATAGGGCGGGATTTCTTCGAAAATGTGCATGCGCTGCCCGATGTTGTTCCACTTCTGCTGCTTTGTTCTCGCGTTGGCATACCCGCTGAGAAGCACGATGCACACTTCCTGCTCCCCTGTGTCCATGCTGATTTTGTCGCCTTTGGCAAGCGTGTACACCTCGAAGCCTACATAGCCCCAGTTTGCCGATTCCGGTGTGACCTTGACCACGCTTTTCTCCTGGTTTGGTTGCTGGCTGGGAACGATCAATTTAGACATTTTCCTTCTCCTTTCGCTGCAAAACTTCCTTTGCCCCTCGGACGATATCCTCGACGGCAATCTGGTATTTTTTCAGCAGGGCGTCGTTTGGCCCGGACTCCGAATTGAGATCGCGCACCCCGACTCTTGTCATCGGCACGGGCTTGTGCTCTACCAGCACCTCAGCCACAGCGCTGCCCAGCCCGCCGTAGATGCTGTGTTCTTCTGTGGCGACAACCGCCCCTGTCCGTTCAGCGGCCTCCACGATGGCTTCCACATCTATCGGCTTGATGGACGGCAAGTGCAGGACACCCGCCTGAATGCCTGCTGCGCGCAGCAGGTTCGCAGCCTGAACGGCGCGGCCTGTTTGCGTCCCGGTTGAAATGATCGTCACATCCTGTCCTTCGATTAGCTTGACGCCTTTGCCGGGTGTAAACGTGTGCGTTTCTTCCGCAAAAAGGGTCGGCAGCGGGTCGCGCGCCAGCCGAATGTACACGGGACCGTGGTAGTCGCGGGCGAACTCCATCACCTTTTTCACTTCGACCGCGTCCGCCGGAGCCAGGACGACCATGTTAGCCAGACTGCGCATGATCGCGATATCTTCCAGACCTTGATGCGTTTTTCCCGTGCATCCGGTCAGCAAGCCGCTGTAGGCACCGATCATTTTCACGTCCAGCTTCGGCTGGGCGATCGTCACGGCGATCTGGTCCAGAGAGCGTTTCACAATAAAAGCGGCAAACGTGCACACCCACGGCTGCAAGCCGACTGTTGCCAGCCCGGAAGCGACTCCGAGCATGTTCTGCTCGGCGATGCCCATCTGCAAAAATTTGGCTGGATTCCCCTCCGCTACTTTATCCAGCCTGGTGGAGGTCGCCAGGTCGCCATCGACTGCGTACACTCGCGGATCGTCCTTCGTAAATTGCAGCAATGTTTCGCCAAACGCATCGCGCATGGCTACTTTTTTATCAAGCTGTAATTGCATCTTCTACACCCCCATATCCAGTTCTTCCAAGGCTGCTTTCAGCTCTTCCGCATTCGGCACTTTCGCATGCCATGTGTAGTTGTTCTCCATGAAGCTTACGCCCTTGCCTTTGACGGTGTGGGCAATTACGACGGTCGGCTTGCCATGCACGCGCTTCGCCTGCTGGCATGCCTCGATGATCTGCTCCACATCGTGGCCGTCAATGGCAAGCACATTCCAGCCGAACGCCGCCCAGCGGTCTTCCGGGGAAAAGATCGGGATTTCCCGTTCGCGGCCTTCCGTTCCCTTCCAGCCGAATTGCTGCAGCTTGTTGTAGTCCATGATGACTACCAGATTATCCAGCTCGTATTTGGCCGCTACGTCCGCCGCTTCCCATACTTGCCCTTCCTGCGATTCCCCGTCGCCGATGATGCAGTATGTGGAGAAAGTTTGCTGCTTCAGCTTCGCGCCCAGCGCCATGCCGACTGCGGCAGAAATCCCCTGCCCCAGCGAACCTGTGGACATGTCCAGTCCGGGCAGCAGCTTCATGTCCGGGTGGGCTTGCAGGCGGGAGTCGATATCGTCGAACGTTTTCAGCTCTTCCACTGGGAAGTAGCCCCGCAGCGCCAGCACCGTATAGAGGGCGATCGCGGAGTGCCCCTTGGATAGCACAAAGCGGTCCCGCTCCGCCCACAGCGGCTCGTCAGGCTTTATATTCATCACGTCAAAGTAAAGAGCGATCAAGAGATCGGTCACAGACAGCGGCCCGCCGATATGGCCTGCCCCCGCGTGGTGCACCGTTTGCAGGATCAGCCTCCGGGTCTCGCTGCTTTTCTTTTGCAGCCAATTGATTTTTTTCTGAGCGGAAACCGTCTTCATACTTTCTCACCTCTGGTTGAAGATATCGTTTGCTCGATGTAGGCAATGGATCTTTTCGCGTATGCAACAGGGTTGTGAACGAGCGGGTCCTGCTCGCCTTCGAGCATGGCCCAGCCTTGATAATCCCGCTCGGCCAGCTCCTTGAAAATCGGGGCAAAATCGAGGCTTCCATCGCCTGGGACAGTGAACACCCCTCTGCGGATGCAGGTGACGAAATCAGCCTGTTCCGCCCTTGCCTGGTCGAGAACGTTTTGGCGTATATCTTTCAGGTGCACGTAGCCGATCCGCCCATAATACTTTTGCAGCAGCTTCAACGGGTCGTTGCCGCCGTAGTAGGCATGGCCTGTATCGTACAGCAGGTAGACAAGCCCGGGATCGGTCATTTCCATCAGGCGGTCGATTTCCTCCGGCTGCTCCACCACCGTCCCGCCGTGATGATGGTAAACGAGCTTCATGCCCAATTCGCGGCAAATCTCCCCTGCCTGGTTCAGCCCTTGGGCCAGGCTTTTCCACTGCTCATCCGTCAAGTGTGCGACCTGCTTTTCATGCGGGGAGCGGCGCGGGTCCCAGTGCAGCGAGCCGCCAACTTCTGCCGTGCTGACGACTTCTGCTCCCATCGCCTTGAGGAATTGCGCGTGCTTCCGGTAAGCCTGCAGCTCCTCGTCGCGGCGCTGCGCATCCGAGAACAGCACGGACTTCCACTGCGAGGTTAGCTGCAGCCCCCGTCTGCTCAGCTCCTGCTGCAAAACAGCCGGATCGGCGGGGAACTTCCTGCTCATTTCCACACCTGTGATTCCAAGGCTGGCTATCTCATCCATGACCTGTTCGTACGAATAATGATCGCCGTGTTCTTTTACATCTTCCCCAACCCAGTTGATCGGGTGGACCCCCAGCTTGAAGCTGTATCCTTTATCTGACATGACTGTCACTCCCTTAGATTAAGCGCTTAACTCAACGTGATAAAAAACTTGGCTGCACCGCGCCATTGGCGGAGTCTTCCTACCGCAGGGCACAGCGTTGGCTTGCTCGCTTCGTTCGAAGTCTCATTCAGTTTCCCTTATACTGGAAAAGAATCTTAGCCATTTTAATCTGTTGTATAAAAATGCAAACAACACTTACATTTTTTTCGCAATCTCGATCTGCTTGTTCATCGTTTTATAAGCGGCTTGAACCTTCTCGCTAGCGGATACTTCCGCTACCCCCAGTCGCCACCACGATTCGTAGCCGGACGAGCACGTTCCGGGAAGCACCTTGATATCAATCAGCGTCGTGACAGTCTCTTCCTTCGCCTGCTGCAAGGCCGCTCTCAGCTCTTCCAAGGTGTGGGCCGTATATGCCTTCGCCCCCATGCTTCTGGCGTGGCTGGCAAAATCAATCTGCATATACTCCCCCGTCAGCCGGTTCGTCTGTTCGCTGCGGTAGCGGAATTCGTTGCCGAAGCCTTCGCTGCCATGGCCTCTTTGCAGGTTGTGGATGCAGCCGAACCCGTTGTTGTCGAAAAGCAGGATCGTAAATTTTTGCCCTTCCTGGATGCTCGTGACCAGCTCCGAATGAAGCATCAAATAGCTGCCATCCCCGCAGACGGCGTACACTTCCTGATCCGGGCTTGCCATCTTTACGCCGAACGCGCCGGACACTTCGTAGCCCATGCACGAGAAGCCGTATTCCATATGGTACGTTTTCGCGGCCTTGCATCTCCACAAGCGATGCAAATCTCCCGGCAGGCTTCCGGCAGCAGCGACGATTATGTCCTTCTCGCCCAGGAAGCGGTTGATCTCGCCCAGCGCAAGCATTTGCGACAAGCCTTCCGCCCGCTCCACAGAGCAGACCCGGTCTACCTCTTCGTCCCACTCCTTCTTCAGTGCAGCAATCGCTTCCGTCGAGTAGGATGACTTGTATTCCGCTTGCCTCAGCGTGCCCGCGATCGCGACCAGTGCTTCCTTCGCATCGGCCACAACGGCCTTTCCGTTCATTTTCAGCGCGTCGTAGGTGCTGACGTTGATGCTGATGAACTCCACATCTGGATTTTGGAAGGCCGTTTTGGATGAGGTAGGGAAGTCAGTCAGTCTCGTTCCGACGCCGATAATCAAATCGGCCTCTTTGGCCAGACGGTTTGCGGCGAGCGAGCCTGTGACGCCAATCGAGCCTACTTGAAGCGGGTGGTCCCAAGGCACAGCGCTTTTTCCCGCTTGCGTCTCCGCTACCGGAATGCCAAATTCCTCGGCGAAGCGAATCAGTTCTGCCGTAGCGAGCGAGTAGTGCACGCCGCCCCCGGCGATAATCAGCGGACGCGCTTTTTTCCGGATCGCTTCCGCTGCCCGTGCGAGCGCAGCAGCCGACAGCGCTCTTCTTTCGACGAAATGGACGCGCTTTTCAAAAAACTCAGCCGGATAATCGTACGCTTCGCTTTGCACATCCTGGGGTAGAGCCAAGGTGACCGCGCCAGTGTCGACCGGGTCCGTCAGCACTCTCATCGCGTTCAGAGCGGCGGTCATCAACTGCTCGGGACGTGTAATGCGGTCCCAGTACTTGCTGACCGGCTTGAACGCATCGTTGGATGAAATCGTGTAGTCAGCAGGGTTTTCAATTTGCTGCAAGACCGGATCAGGCTGGCGGCAGGCAAAAATATCGCCTGGCAAAAACAGCACCGGAATCCGGTTCACCGTCGCTGTCCCGGCGGCTGTGACCATGTTCAAGGCGCCGGGCCCAATCGAAGACGTGCAGGCAAAAATCTCAAGCCTATTCTTTTGTTTGGCGTAGGCAATGGCCGCATGCGCCATTCCTTGCTCGTTTTTCCCCTGGATGTAGGTCAACTCACCCTGAAAATGCTCCAGCGCTTCGCCCATCCCTGTGACATTGCCGTGCCCGAAAATCCCCATGACGCCTTTGACGAATTTTTGTTCCTGACCGTCCATGGAAATATATTGATTGTCCAAAAATCGCAGCAATGCCTGAGCCATCGTTAAGCGGATTGTTTTTGCCATGTTATCCTCCCTCAGATTCGATTTCTCTCCACAAAAATCAAGTTAAGCGCTTTCCTTTGTCTTGATTATACTCGATTCCCGCACTTCCACAAACCCTTTTTTCAATTTTTTCTGTCTTTTCCGGCAGTTGGCTGTACGCGCGCAGACTACAGCTCACGGATCGCAGGCGATTACGCGGGCTGCACAATCACCTTGATCGCTTCTCCTTTTTTCATCACGTCGATTCCTTCCGTGATGCGCTCCAAAGGAACCCGATGGGTAATCAGCCGCTCCAGATTCAGCAGCCCTGCCTCCATGACCTTCACTACCTTCGGGAACGTGTGGTTCGAGATATACGTGCCTTTTACCGTTACTTCATAGCGGGTAATGTCGTTTTGCTTGATCGGCGGCAAAGCGTGCTGATTCATGCCCACCAGCAAAATTTGTCCCCCTCTGCGCACCAGCGTCAGGCTCTGATCGAACAGCGAACCGACGCAGTCGATGACGACATCGGCCCCGATTTTCGTCGCTTCCTGTACAGACTTCGCCACGTCATTCGTTTTTGGATTCACCGTCACATTCGCCCCGGATATGCGGGCATACTCCAAGCGATAATCCGAGAAATCGACGGCGATGATCGTTCCGGCTCCCGCCGCTTTCAGCATCTGGATGAACATTTGCCCCATCGGCCCTGCGCCCAGCACGACAGCACTCTCGCCCGGCTGCACCTTGATTTTGTCCATGCCGTTTACGACGCAGGACAGCGGCTCGGCAAAAACGGCAATTTCCGGCGGAACCGAGTCAGCAATTTTGTGCACATTTCTGGCAGGGACGACACTGTAGGAAGTCCAGCCTCCGTCTACGAAAATGCCCATTGTCGACATATGCTCACACATGTTCACGTATCCCATCTGGCAATAGTCACAGTAACCGCAGGTCAGCGTCGGATCGACTACTACCCGGTCACCCACTTTTACGTTCGTGACATCCGCTCCTGCATCTACCACTTTTCCGACGTACTCGTGTCCCTGAATCACGCCTGCCGTCGCCGGATGCCCCGGAGGGTTAGCCAAAATGTGCACGTCTGTGCCGCATATGCTGGCTGCCTCCACCTTGATCCGTACTTCATCTGCCTTCTTGATGACCGGAACCGGCCTTTCCTGCAAAGAAAATATCCCCACCTGCTCAAATACACCAGCTAACATGCTCCATTCGCTCCTCTTCTACTGTTTAAGCTGCATCCATTCTGTTTTTTCCGCTTCCTCGTTCCTATTGCTCGCGTCGGTCTGCGCCGCCCCTTCAGGAAATAAAGTACTGGTAAGCAGGCAGGCCATTTTTCATTGGAATGGACACCTCGCCCTGAATCAGCGGATAGATATAATCAAAAAACTCGGCTTTGACAAAATGGCTGTCGGCGTCGTACCACTCCAGCGGAAACAGCTTTTCTTTTCCGGCTACTTCCTTTAGCGGGACGGAGCCGTATTCCACAGCGTAAAACGGCCTCTTTTTGCGTTGCAGCGTGACCATCGCTCCGTTGATCCCCTGCTTGGCATGATAGCAAGCGTGTTTTCCCGCCAAATACGCTTCCTCGACATCCACCCCGGACGAGAACATCATTCCGCTGCGCTGCCAAATGCTCGGCAAAATGTACCGCGCGGACAAGCCCGCTCCCTGAGTGGTGATGACGTCCTTCAAATAGCCAGCCACGCCGCCGAGTTGCGGACGCCCGACCGCATCCCGCACCAGAGCGCTATCGGCAATCAGCCTGCCTGCTCCGTCACGAATGCCTTCTGAGACAATGACCAGGGCTGAACCGTGCTGCTCGTACTTTTTTTGCACATCGCGCAAAAACTTTTCTTCGCAAAAAGGCGATTCCGGAATGTAGATCAATAGCGGTATGCCTGTTTCCTGCTGCATTCCCAGTGCGCACGAGGCCGCCAGCCAGCCGGTATTGCGCCCCATCGTCTCGACAATCGTAATGCGATTGCTTTTCGGCAAGCTCATGATGTCCATGGACATGTCGAGGATGGAGGTGGCAAGAAATTTGGCTGCGCTGCCAAACCCGGGTGAATGATCGGTTTGCGTCAAATCGTTGTCTACCGTTTTCGGAACCCCGATCACATTCAACTCGTACCCTTTTTTCTGGGCAGCCTGATGGATCAGATGAGCGACATGCATCGATCCGTTCCCGCCGATATAGTAAAAGTAGCGAATGTCGTTCGCCTGCATGTGAGCGACGATAATCTCGATCTCGTGGGTGCTCAGCTTGTAGCGCCAGGAGCCGAGCGCCGCGCCCGGCGTCATTCTCAGCATCTCTAGCTGCGGTTTGGACAATTGACCTAGATCAATGTAGTCCTGGTTGAGCAGACCGTACACCCCTCTTCTCGCCCCATAGACTTTCTGGATCTGCGGCGACTGAAGAGACTCCTCAATGATTCCGTACAATGAATTGTTGATAACAGCGGTTGGTCCACCGGATTGAGCGATCAGGCAGTTTCCGGTCATTTCCACACTCTCCATCCATGATTCATTTACTCTTCCAGGTTGATGACGACGGCCACCGTCTCGACCATTTCTTCAATCGCAAATGCCGGGCCTTCTTTCCCAATCCCGCTTTCCTTGACGCCCCCGTACGGCATCTGGTCGGCACGGAAGCAGCAGGTATCGTTGACGATCACCCCGCCCACTTCCAGCAGATGCGGCAGCTTGTGGGCCAGAACGAGAGATTTGGTGTACACTCCTGCCTGCAAGCCAAACTTGGAGTCGTTGACCAACTTCACCGCTTCCTCGATCGTTTCGTAGGACGCCACTGTAACTACTGGTGCGAATACTTCCTCGTCAAACACTTTCATGCCCTTTTTCGCCTGGGTAATGACCGTCGGATAGTACACACTTCCTTCCCTTTTGCCTCCGGTCAACACCTTCGCGCCCTTCGCTGCGGCTTCATTTACCCATGCCTCGATCCGCTGAGCCTCTTTCTCGCTAATCATCGGTCCTACATCCGTATCCGGGTCGAGCGGATTGCCCACCTTGAGCTGCGCCACCCGCTCCAGGAAAAGCTCCATGAACTTTTCTTCTACTGCTTTGTGCACGAAAATGCGCTGTACGGAAATGCAGATCTGCCCTGCATTGGCAAAAGCCATTTTCGCCAGCTTGTTTGCCGCCTGCTCGACATTGCCGTCTTCATGCACAATCGTCGCAGAGTTGGACCCGAGCTCCAGCGTGACTTTTCGCATGCCGATCGTCTGCTGGATGTGCTTGCCTACTTCTGGAGAGCCTGTAAACGAGTATTTTTTGATCCGCTGGTCTTTCAGCAACTGTTCGCCAACCGTCGCGCCCCCGCCGACCACGCATTGCACGTACCCTTTTGGCACGCCTGCCTGCTCCAAAAGCTTGCACAGCAGCAGAGCAGAATGGGCCGTATCCGTTGCTGGCTTGACGATCACCGGATTTCCTGCCGCAAGCGCCGGGGCAACCTTGTGCGAAACCAGGTTTAAAGGGAAGTTGAACGGCGAGATCGCGCACACAATGCCAATCGGCTTTTTGATCGTATAGATCAGTCGCGATTCGTTTCCAGGGGAAGCCTGGCTCGGGATGATTTCCCCTCTCAGCTTTTTCGCTTCCTCCGCCGCCAGAAGAAACGTCGTCGCGGAACGGATCACTTCCACTTTCGCATCGCGAATCGGCTTTCCGCCCTCCTGGGCAATGCAGTTGGCCAGCTCCTCGATGTTTTCCTTAATCAGTTGGGAGGCCTTCATTAGCACGTCGTAGCGCTTTTCCGCTGAAAAAGGCGTATGGTAAAAAGCGTACTCGGCTGCCTCTACTGCGCGATCCACCTCTTTTTCCCCGGCCTTGCACACCTGCACGTACAGCTCTCCCGTGTACTTGTTGTAGATCGGGTGCGTCTCGCCTGTCTCTACCCACTCCCCGTCGATGAACAAGCGTTGCAATTGCGTTACTGCTTCCATTTCTTATCCCCCCTGAACAATTTAGATAAGCGCTTAACCTAATCCGTTAAAAAATTTGAAAAAAGATGCTGGGCCTTACACAGACTGGACTGCGCTAATTTCTTCGAGCTTGACCGGTCTGTTTTCGGCAAATGACTTTTTCGCCGCCATGGCGATCAATTCAGCCTGGAAGCCGTCATGGCCGCTGACCGGAACTTCCTTGTCAAACAAGATGCTGTCGATGAAGTCTGCGATTTCCTGAATAAAAGCTTCATTGTACCGCTCCAGGAAAAAATACTTGGGCTTATCCCGGAACACTCCCTCGGCTGTGCTGATCTCTGCGGTGGTCGGTGTAACATTGCTTACGGTCACACAACCCTTCGCCCCCAATACTTCTACCCGCTGGTCGTAGCCGTAGACGGCTTTTCTGCTGTTGTCAATGACCCCGATCGCGCCGTTTTTGAATCTCAGCGTCGTAATCGCCGTATCCACGTCGCCGCATTCCGCGAACAGCGGGTCCACGAGCACAGCCCCTTGCGCAAACACTTCCTCGACCTCGCTGCCAACCAAATATCTTGCCATGTCAAAATCGTGAATCGCCATGTCGAAGAACAGACCGCCGCTGGCTGCTACATAGTCTTTGCCCGGCGGATGAGGGTCGCGCGAAGTGATGCGCAAAATGTGTGGTTCGCCGATCCCCCCTTCTTTGACGGTTTGATGAGCCTTTTTCAGGCTGTGGTCAAACCTGCGGCAAAATCCGACCTGGAATTTCACTCCGGCTTCCTTGACGACCTCGAGCGCTTCTCTCGTCTGCTCCAACTGAAAGCTGATCGGCTTTTCGCAGAAAATATGCTTGCCCGCTCTTGCTGCCTCCGTGATGATGGGAACGTGCGTATCAGTGGGCGAGCAGATCAAAACAGCCTCGATGTCCGGGTCCTGTAAAATCTCTTTGTAATCATCGGTGACATGGGGAATTCCGATGCTGCCAGCCCACTCCCGCACCTGCTCTGCGAAAATATCCGAGATCGCCTTCAATTCGACGCGGTGCAGTTTGACCAGATTTTCCGCGTGCAGTTTCCCGATGCGCCCTGCTCCAATGATTCCAACCTTTACTTTGCTCATCATGATCTCTCCTCTTCCGTTAAGGCAGGCCGTCACTTTCTGTCCAAAGAAATGCCTGTCGTCGGTGATCTTTTTTTTGCCCTGCTCCAATATATGGATAGTCCTGCAGCCAACAATCCAGACAAACCAGCGAAGATGAAACCATTTGCCAATCCGCTGCCTGAATTCAGCCAGCCCGCAAGAAAAGGCCCTAAGAAAATGCCCAACGAATAGATCGCTTGATAAAAGCCCATGGCGGTTGCCCGCTTTTCACTCTCTGTGTACTGAATCGCCATTCCTAAAAACAGCGGAAAGCCCATCCCCTGTGCAAAGCCGTTGCCTATTTGCGTCAGGCACAGCTGGAGCATCGTGTCCGCATACGGAATCACGACCGTAAAAGCGGCGCTGCCCGCAAACCCGATGGCGAGTGTAGGCCAATGTCCCAAGCGGACGGCAAAATATCTCCCCGCCACGATGGAGGCCACAGCGTGCGGCAGCATGAACGCGACGACAAGCCAGCCAAGACTCTCCTTGTCTGCGCCGATCTTCAATGCTTGCAGCGGAGTAAAGCCATACATCGTAATGAACAGCATGCCGTGGGCGACGATGGACAAAATGGATACCTTTAACAAAATCGGCTCTTTCATCACGCCCGCCAAATCTTTTGGCTTGATCGACTTCCGGGACGCTGCCTGCTTCGGCTCGCGAATCAAAAAAGAGAGCAAAAGACCGAGGAAAGCCACTCCTGCCCCAATCCAGAACGGAGAATGCCACCCCCATCGGCTGACCAAGTAGCCGCTAACCCCCATCCCCATTAATTGGGCGGAAACGGTAATAAAATGGATCGTCGACATCGCTTTGGTAACGTTTGCGCCGGTAAAGTAGCTCGAATACAAAACCGTAAAAACGACCCAGGCCGAGGCTGAAATCCCGGCAACCGCTCTGGAAAAAAGCGCCCAGCCGACATGGTCGGTGACAGCAAAGCCGAGACAGCTAAGCAGGCTCGTGACCATGCCAAGCCAGATGAACGGCCTTCTGACTTGTCGGTAATCCGACAGGACGCCGATCGGCAAGCGCAAAAGAAGCTGGGTAACGCCGTAGCTGCTCAAAACAACTCCGATCAGCATATACGAGGCGCCCTTGTGCTCCAGGTACGGAGACAGTATCGGCGTGTACAAATATTGAGAAGCCCAGTACATAAAGGTGACAAAGATGAATACGATATGATCCTTTGCTTCGATCTGCTGTGCCTGCATCCCGTTCATCGCCTTTTCGCGCAAAATGTCGCCCTTTTATTGGTTAAGCGTTTTCCCTAACCCTATTATATGGGATGCTCCGCGCGCGTGTAAAGAATTAATTCTGAAATGAACAAATCAACACAATTATTAGACTTTTAATCATGTGCTGTCTTGTTCGGCCTAGTTGCGCTGGATAGGCGAACCCTCGCTCGCGCCTCCTTTTGCTCCCTTGAACGAACGATTGCGCTCTCCAGCTCCTTTGGCTTCGGCGGACGTAAAAAAAGCACCCTGTTTCCCCGGTGCTTTCTCGCTTCATTTTCTGATTTGATTGGTCGATTCCCGCACGCACAATTCCGGCAGCATCACTACTCGTTTTTTCCCTTTCTTTTTCCCTTTGATTTCCTCGATCAACAGGTCCATCACTTGCCGGCCCATATCGTGAAACGGCTGAGCGACAGTCGTCAGCGGCGGATTGGAGATGGCAGCAAGAATCGTGTTGTCGTAGCCGACTACCGAGACGTCATCGGGAATCGACAGCCCCAGCTCTCTCGCCGCCTGTATAATCCCAATCGCGACCAAATCATTGCCTGCGAAAATGGCGGTTGGCCGTTCAGCAGCCTGTAGCATTTTCAAGCCCATTTGCTTTCCGCATTCTACAGAAGAGGGACCAAAAAGGACGTATTTTTCATCATATTCCAAACCATTTTCCTGCAAGGCGAGGCGATAACCGCGCGCGCGCTCCCGGCCGACCTCCAGATCGAGCTGGATCGCGCCAATCTGCTGGTGCCCCAGGTCGAGCAAATGCTGTGTTGCGTTGTAGCCGCCAATGAAATCATCCACGGTTACTGTATCTACGGAGACAGTGGAGACGTCGCGGGCCAGTACGGCGATCGGAATTTTCAAATTCAGCAAGTCGCGGATCACGGCATCATTTTGGAAGCCAGACGCGAGAATAAACCCGTCCACGCTCTTTTGCTTCAGCAACGAAATGTACTTCGACTCCTTTTCCGGGCGATAGTCCGTGCTGCACATAACGATGCTGTAGCCCAGCTCGTGGCCCCGGTCCTCGATGCTTCGCGCCAGCTCGGCAAAGAACGGGTTGGCCAGGTCGGGAATCAACAGGCCGATGGAGTACGTCGATTTGCCAGTCAAGGCGGCAGCCACGAGGCTCGGCTGGTAATCCAGCTCCTTCATGACCTGTAATACTCTTTGGCGCGTCTTTTCCCCGATCCGTCCCGTGTTGTTGATGACCTTGGACACGGTTGCAATGGACACGTTCGCTTCCCTTGCCACATCATAAATGGTTTTTTTCATTATGTTTTCCTTCCTTACATCATAGTGATGACGATCTATCTGCACGTCCGGGATGAACAACGTTTTCATTCCAAGTGATTAAGCGCTTTTAGCTTATATTTATTGTAAAGAACAAATAATCGTGAAGCAATAACACATATCCGCGCTCGCGGCATCACGGAGAAGTTCAACAGACTCATCTCTCCATTCCGCGCCTTCTTATTGCGCCGCCGACAACAAAAAAACGCGTAGCAGAAAACCGCTAGGCGTTTGACTTTTGCTTGTTTATTCTTCTTTCTTTTTTCAGCCGCGCGGTCGAGTCCCGGACGATTCGTTTCGTATTCAGCACGATTCTACTTTTGTATTGCTTTTCTCCTTTGATCTCGGTCACGATCAGGTCCATCACCTCACGCCCCATGTTCTGAATCGGCTGGGCAATCGTCGTCAACTGCGGATCAATAATCGTCGCAATCACTGTGTTGTCAAAACCTACGACCGAGACATCCTCCGGAACGCGCAGCTTTTTCTCCCGGATCGCCTCGATTGCCCCGATTGCCAGCAGATCGTTACAGGCAAAAAAGGCAGTTGGCGGGTCGGGCGAGTTCAAATAATCGAGCGCGATTTTTTTGCCCCACGGGACGTTCGACTCCAACGTAAACTGGCTGAAAGTGTACTCGCGAATCCCGCCATGATCTTCAAGCGCTTTGCGAAAGCCGCGGATTCTTTCCCGGTTGCTCCAAACGTCTCTTGCGATAATGGCTATTTTTTGATGGCCCAGCTCGATCAAGCAAGAAGCCGCATCGTACCCGCCCTGAAAATCGTCAATGCACACCGCGTTCACATTGAAGGCAGGGACGTCGCGGGCGACGATGGCGACCGGATACTTTTCCGCGATCAGCTTTTCCACCTCCAGGGTGTTCTCGAAGCCTGAGGCCAAAATAAACCCGTCTACATTTTTTCGCTTCAACAGCTCGATATACTTCGCTTCTTTGTCGGGATTGTAGTCCGTGCTGCAAATGACCAGGTTGTACCCCAGCTCATTCCCGCGGTCTTCGATGCTGCGCGCCAGCTCGGCGAAAAACAGGTTCGACAAATCCGGAATCAGTAGCCCGATGGTATACGTATGCTTCCCGGTCAGTGCAGTAGCGATTACATTTTGCTGATAGTTCAGGCTGCCAATGACCTTCCATACTTTGTTTTTTGTTTTCTCGCTAATTCGGCCGGTATTGTTGATGACTTTCGAAACAGTAGCAATCGACACCCTTGCTTTCTTTGCTACATCGTAAATGGTCGGCTTCATCTCTACCCTCTCTCTGTAAAGAAAAATCGGTCTTGAAACATGTTTGTGCCAAAAAGCGGCCGCCTACGCTTTTCCTGAGGAGCCAAACTCTCTCATCTTTCCTTTCACCGCATCTTTGATCGCCTCACGGGCAGGACCCAAATATTTGCGCGGATCGTAGACGTTCGGATTTTCTGCCAGCACCTTGCGAACGGCTGCCGCCGAGGCGATCTGGTTTTCCGTGTTGACGTTGATTTTCGCTGTGCCCAAAGAAATCGCTCTCTGAATATGCGGGGTGGGGATCCCCGTTCCTCCGTGCAGCACCAGCGGCAATCCGGTCAGCTTTTGCACTTCCTCCATTCGGTCAAAGCCAAGCTTCGGCTCCCCTTTATACGGTCCGTGCACAGACCCGAGCGCCGGGGCGAGGCAATCCACTCCTGTTTCCTTCGCCAGTCTGTCGCATTCGGCCGGAATGGCGTACATTGCTTCGGCGTCATCGACCACGAGATCGTCTTCCTGCCCGCCGATTCGCCCCAGTTCCGCCTCTACGGATACTCCGAGCACATGAGCGACCTCGACGACCTTTTTCGTGATCGAGATGTTCTCCTCTAGCGGATTATGCGACCCGTCGATCATGACGGAAGTAAACCCGGCATGAATCGCTTCCACGCATTTTTCGAAGGAAGAGCCGTGGTCGAGATGGATGGCGACATCAACAGTGATCTTGTACTCCTCCATCAACGACTTCACCAGGCCGACGATCAGCTTGAAGCCGCCCATGTAGCGAGCCGCGCCTTCACTGACTCCCAAAATAACCGGAGATTGTTCCTCCTCTGCCGCCTGCAAAATCGCTTGCGTAAACTCCAGATTGTTAATGTTGAACTGCCCAACTGCATACTTTCCTTGCACTGCCTTGTTTAGCATCGCTGTCATGGATACGAGTGGCATCTGAATCCTCCTAATAGTAAAAAATGGTATTTTGTCGCTTGCTCGTTTTATTGTTCGTTGCTGCTCCTGCTTTTACGCCTGTGCCTTGGCTGCCGCGTGCATGCTCGCCAAAACCTCGACTACCCGATCGCCAACCTCGGAGGTCGCAGCTTTTCCGCTCATGTCCGGCGTCAGCACTGCGCCCTCGACCATCACCTGCTCGATCGCCTTCAAGACGCTGCCTGCCAGCTCTTCATAGCCGAAAAACTCCAGCATCTGACTGGCCGACCAGATCGCCGCCAACGGATTCGCGATCCCTTTTCCCGCAATGTCAGGCGCTGAGCCGTGAATCGGTTCGAACATGGAAGGATGGGTCCGCTCCGGATTGATATTCGCTCCAGCGGCCAAGCCCAAGCCTCCGGCGAGCGCTGCCCCCAAATCGGTTAAAATATCCCCGAACAGGTTGGAGGTGACGACTACCTGGAATCGTTCCGGCTGCTTAATCATCAGCATGCTGGCTGCATCTACGAGATACGAGTGCGTCGGGACATCCGGGTATTCGCTCGCCACCTCCGCAAATACTTGGTCCCAAAACACCATGGAGTAATTCAGGGCATTCCCTTTGCTGATGCTGGTTAGCGATTGGCCCATTTTTCGCGCCGTTTCAAACGCGTAGCGAATGATTCGCTCCGTCCCTTTGCGCGAGAAAACGCTCGTTTGCAGCACGGTCTCGTTGTCTCTTCCCTTGAACAGCCAGTCCCCCGCTCCCGCATATTCGCCCTCGCTGTTTTCGCGGATGAACAGCATATCGACCTGTTCCTTCCCCGTGTTTTTCAGCGGGCACGGCGCTCCATCCAGCAGCGTGATCGGGCGAATGTTCACGTACTGGTCAAACTCCTTGCGAATCTTCAAGAGCAAATCCCAGAGCGATATATGGTCGGGAACGCCGGGAAAACCGACTGCTCCCAGGTAAATGGCGTCAAACTGTCTCAACTGCTCGATGCCATCCTCTGCCATCATCCTTCCGTGCTGGAGGTAATACTCGCAGCCCCACGGAAAGTAATGAAAATCGAATCGAACATCTGTCAGCTCTACGGCCTTTTCCAGCACCTTTACCCCTTCCTGGATCACTTCAGGGCCAATCCCGTCTCCCGGGATGACGGCAATTTTGTACAATTTCGTCATACGTTTCTCCTTTCGTAATCGCTTGCATCATTGTTGGATTGTGGCGTTTATACACCCGTATTCATTACTAATCACATCGAATAACAAGGAAATATTTTTCGCGCTTCCGGCGTCCCCGCTACGGACAGCATCCATAAAAAATAGCGAATTGACGCTAGATTAAGCGGTTACCCTAATTATAGTTTACGATCAATTCCGGTGTAAATGTATTTATCGAAAAAATGTGAGTATTTTAACGACGGCAGCTTAAGCGGTTTCTTCGAGAGGGGATGCTTGCGTCTTGGTTTTCTCTCGATTCATGAGTCCATTGGAGCGCTGGAGCGGAGTCAGGTCATGGGCGAAGCGTTCGTCTCCAAAGGGCACAAGTCTTGGTCTTGGACCTTCATTTGGAGCCACGCTATTCGCTATGCTGCTGCACTTATCCGAAATCTGCAAAACAAAAAACGGAGGCACGAGGCCCCCGTCGAGGATGTTAGCTGAACTGTTGATGCGCGTTGTTTTGCATGAGAAAATCATTCAATTTGGCAGCCAGACCGCCGTGACCAAATCGCATCCGTCTCCCCTGTCTGTTCTGCTCGCGAGCGATGCGGAGAAACTCGATCAAAAGCTTCCTTCTTTGTGTGATCTCCACGTACCCGTGCTCGTAAAACCACGCATCCATCGTATTGAGAACGCCGCGATTGATGCCAAATTCCCGTTGCAAATGCTGCGCAAACGTCAAGTCCGGCAAATGCACAATGCTCGCTGCTGTCACAAGCCGATCATCGCCTCCTGTTCCGTTCTGCTTGTCCACCCCTTTTGCTCGGACAGCCGAAACGCTTCCTTCACGCTGTTTACGTCGCGCTCGATTTGCTTTTGCAACTGAGTGAGATCGGAAAAGGCCATTTCCGGCCTGACGTAGAAATGTACGTCCACGTGTACACGCTCTCCGTAAATGTCTCCATCCCAATCAAACAAATGCACTTCATGGCTGATTGGCGCTCCATCGTGAAAAGTAGGTCTGCGGCCGACATTCATCACGCCCGCATGCGTCTGTCCGTTTCGAAAAAGCGTCACCCCGTACACGCCATGCTCCAGCCTGGGATGCGGGGGAAGCAGAGACAGATTCGCTGTCGGAAAGCCGAGCGTTCTGCCTACTTGCTTGCCGCTTACCACCTGGCCGTGCAAGGTACAAATGGGCTGCTTCATTTTCTCCATCCTCTTCCCCACTTTCCATAGCGTATTAGCCGCTCCATTGGCTTCACCGCGGTTTGCAGCCAGGGGGGTTCCAAGCATCCTGCCCGAAGCCCGGACTCACTTTGCCAGAATCCCCCGCCAGACATGCTACATCGTCCTTTTCCGCACGCTCAGTTTCCTTTGAGCGCCTTTTGCATGAACACGATCTCCTGCGCCAAAAGGGCGATTCGCTCTAAGACGTCCCGGTCGACTACCTCGTTATTCGCATTGAAATGGTCAGTATGCGCATAGACGTAGCCAGGGGCCGTGAATGCGCGAAAATAACCGGCAATCGGCTTTAGTTGATTTTCAATGACCAGGTAATGCTGGTACGTTCCGCCTGTCGCGACAAACCCCATCACTTTATGGCGCAGGGCAGAGACGGGAACCAGGTCAAATAAATTTTTCAGCGCTCCGGTGAGCGAACCTTGGAAAATCGGTGTGCCGATGACATAACAATCCGCAGCCGCTACCAGTTCGATCACTTTTTTGGTGTCGCCCGTATAGGTCCCAGGGTCCCGGCCATCACAAAACTGCACCTTGTACTCGCTTAAATCCAGCAGCTCTACCTCTATGCTGTCGTCCTGTTTTTTTACGTGGCGCAAAACCTCCTGAACGACAGCCGCTGTTTTCCTACCCGTGACTGTCCCGGAAATTCCCAACAGCTTCATAACAACTCCCCTCCCTTCTGCTTAGCTGCAAACAGTCGCAGCTCGTTTTTCGGCTACACCGTTTGCGGCTTTACATGCAGGCGAGGCAAAACTTCCTCGACCAGCAGGTGCATGGACTCTTTCCATATTTCCGGCGATTCGCTATAGTCGTAGCCCGTAATCAGCAAAGTCCCGAAACCGCCGACCGTGTCGTACAGCTTTTGCAATTTGTTCGCGACCGTTTCCGGCGATCCTACCAGCCAGTCGGTTTTCGCCATTAGTTCGGCTGTTACCTCTTCGTCGGCAAGCGCCGGATCGGGCTTCAAGTTTTTGATGTCGCCCTGCTTTTTAAACAGCGGTAGCCATGACTCGTCGAAGAAGCGGCCCATCATGCCTCCCAACGCTCCAGCCATTGCTTCTTCATCCGTTTTCGCCACAAAGACGTCTTGCGTAATGCGCCAACTGCTTCTGTCCGCTTCTTTCCCAACAGAGCGCGCCCCTTCTTCCACCGCATTCCAGTGCGATTTGATGTACTCGCTGTTCCAACCGAGACTCATCGGGATAAATCCGCGCTCGCCCGCCATTTTCAATGTGGCTGAACCCGCGCTGAACCCGGTAATCCCGATAGGCGGATGCGGCTTTTGGAACGGCTTGATATGCGGCCCGAGAATCCCGTCATGCCGCTCCTTTGGCTGGTTGGCGCTGTAAAATTTCCCCCGGAACGAAAAGGACTCCTCATCTGACCACAATCTCTGAATCAGCTCCCACGCTTCCATCATCATTTCCCGATTTATTTTTCCGTCGACAGCAAACAGCTCCCAGTCCGTTTGGGTTCCGCCTGCCCCGATCCCGAGCATCAAGCGGCCTTGGGCCAGATGGTCGAGATAGGCGATGCGATGCGCCAACTCCACCGGATGATGATAGGGCAGCAAATGGGCGCCGGGCGCCAGCTTGATTTGCTTTGTCCGCAACAGCGCCTGCGCGATGATTAAATCCGGGGATGGAATCGGCTCCCACGGCGCGGTAAAATGCTCCCCGATCCACACTTCGCTGTATCCCAATTTGTCGGCATATTCAATCATTTCCAGGTCCCACTGGGTCGCATCGTACAAGGACCGCTCCGGCGGATGCTGCGGCATTAAAAACATTCCGATATTCAATTTCGTCATAATAATCCCTCCATTTTATGAAGAAAAATGTTCGTTTCTCAGTCAGTCGTCAGTCGGTGCACATTTACGCGCACTTTTTGTTCCGTTTGGCAAGAGGTTTTGGCCGCATAGGCGATTTCCTGCGCGATCAATCCGTCGTTGATGCCGACAGCAGGCTTGGCATCGCGGTGCAAGCACTCGATGAAATGCTCCAGCTCGCGCAAGTAAGCGATCTCAAACCGTTCCATAAAAAACGGAATAATGTCAAAGCTGCCCTGATTCGGCCCGAGAAGCGTCACGTTATGATTGCGCAAGCCGGCGATGACCAATGTCCCTTCCGTCCCGATCACTTCCGCGCGAATGTCGTAGCCGTATTTGGCATTTCGGTACCCTTCCACATCGCCTGCGGCCCCATCGGCAAACCGCAAATACGTTAACGCCTGGTCCACATCGTCATACTTGGCCACGATTGGCGAGGCCAGAACCGACCCCATCGCATTCACTTCCACGATCTCCTGGCCCATCAAAAAGCGGGCGATATCAAAGTCGTGGATGTTCAAATCGGTAAAAATGCCGCCACATGTTGCCACGTACTCTTCATGCGCTACAAAAGGGTCCCTCGTAACGCCTTTGAAATAGACCGGCGTCCCGATATCCCCCGCCGCAATTCTGTCTCTTGCATGCGCGTAAGCCGGATCAAACCGCCGCATAAACCCAAGCTGGCACGTAATCCCTGCTTCCTCAATCACGCTCGCCGTTTTTCTCGCCACCTGAATGTCTGTCGAAATCGGCTTTTCCAAAAACAGCGCTTTTCCCGACCGGGCCACCTTCTCAGCCAGCTCGGCATGCGTGCTGGTTGGCGTCACAACGACGATGGCGTCAATGTCATCGCGCGCTATGATCGCATCCGGCTCTGTGGACCAGTATTTCACCTCATGCTCCCGGGCGAATGTTTCCGCTACACCCGGCATCACATCGGAGACAGCCACGAGCTGCGCTCCTTTTATCTTCCCTGCAATATTTTCGGCATGGATTTTGCCCAATCTCCCCAACCCGATAACGGCACATCGCACTTTCCGATCCACGACACTCGAACCCCTTTCCTAAAATGGCAAATTGAACATCGCTTTTGCACATGCGCGAGTTGAACACGTAGTTTCCCAGATGCGTACGGGTATGGCTTCGCGGTGTGCGCTGGTAAAGCAGCAAGGTAACAAATCAAAGAAACAAAACGCCACATTTAGTTAACCGATTTTCGTCCCCCTTTGTTTCCTCACGTTTTGTTTGGTAGTACACTGTGAAAAGTGGGCTGATCTACTTGTGATTCAGTATAAACCCTCTGTTTTATCAATTCAACAAGAAAGTTAATTAATTTTCTGAATAATTTTTCGCAAGTTTAGTCAAGGTAACAAACTTGATTTTGTTACCTTTACTTCCGCTGTTTTACCTTAAGTTTTCCTCTTCGCTATGGTATAGTTTACATTGAGCGGTTGTGGCTCACGCAGTTTTTCACGGGTTGGCATTGGTCTACTTATCACCTGAATAAACAGTCCGCTCGCCAGAAAACATCCGAAGCCATCCGGCAAACACGTGTTGTGCCAGCGCAAAACACGGCGTTTAGCTGGGGATGGATAATCTGTCCGTTTATTTGCTTAGAAACTGGGGGTACATGCATGAAACCGACGATATACGATGTGGCAAAAGAAGCGGGAGTATCGACTGCTACCGTATCGAAAGTCATCAACAATACCGGAAAAATTGGCGACAAGACCAAAGAAAAGGTGCTGCGCGTGATGGAGCAGTTGAACTACCAACCCAAGGCGGTTGCTTCCGCGCCACGCGGGAAGCTCTCCCACTCGATCGGCTTGTTGATTCCGGACTTAGCGAACCCGTTCTTCGCTGAATTTGCCCGAAGCATAGAAGACTGCGGCCGCGAATTAGGCTACAGCATCCTGATTTGCAGTACGGACTTCCAAAAAGCGAATGAACTCAAGCACAGTTCTTTCTTGATAGAAAAAAAGGTCGATGGAATCATCATCATTTCAGGCTCACAGGATGAGTCGTTTATAAAGGATTTGCTCGACAAACAAATTCCTGCTGTGATTGTGAATAAGGAGCTGACTACGCCGCTGCCGATTGACAGCGTATCTGTCGACGATTTTTTCGGAGGGTACGAGGCAACGAAGCATTTGCTTGAGCTGGGGCACCGTAGGATCGGTACCATTCAATTGGGGGAGCTGATGCTGGGAAAAGAACGGCTGCGCGGGTACAAGCACGCGCTGGAACAATATGAGGTCAAATACGAGAAAAGCTTGATTTTTTTCTGCTCTCCCAATGCAACGATTGAGGAGAGCAAACAAATCTCGCTGGAGATCCTCTCCTCCCCCAATCGTCCGACTGCTATTTTCGCAGGAAACGATATACTGGCTCTTGGCGTCATTCACGCGGCAATGGAGCTGGGGCTACCGATCCCGGATGGGCTTTCCGTCATCGGCTTTGACAACACCGTTCTTAGCGCCATGTCCAACCCGCCATTGACAACCATGGCACAATCCATTCAAGATATGGGCCGTATCTCTATCAATTTGTTATTGGAAGGTATTAAAGGCATACAACGAAATAAACAAAAAATCCAACTACGTCCCGAGTTGGTCATACGCAAAACAACAAAAGGAATTTACTCAGTCAACTCCAAGTTGATTACCAAATGACTGAATGACGATTCGACTAAATCCGGTAGCAGCAGCGAAACATGCATCGCATGGCAAACGAGCCTATCATGCCCACCCTTCCATGTACGAATGGCCGTTTTGTTCGGCACAAAACGGTTTCGCCGCTGCAATTGACAATGCCAAAATTACGAATCGAATCGATCGCGCCTTTCGCCCACTGCGGAATCGCTTCGTCATGGTGTTGGCGTATACGTCGCGGTGGAGCTAGCGCCGTTATTGTAGAGCGAACCCGTAGCGCCATTCGTCGATGCCCAGCTTGTCGGAATGTACCGCTCGTTCCCTTCTGTAAAGAAGCTTTAGATTGATGGTCCCGCCGGAAGCGGTGATCGTTTCACCCTGTTCCCCCATCCGCTCGCTTTCGGCGAATATCGAAACAGTCTCGCCTGCGGGTATACTGCTTGTGCAGGCATATGCGGCGTTTTTCGAAGCGTCCTCAACCCAAGCAAGTTGAGGATAAAAAGAAAAAGTAAAACTAACCCATTTAATGCCGCTTGTTGGCAGCAATCTGTCTGGTCTGCAAGGCTAAAAAACTATCATTTACGAGGCGGCCTCACTTTCTCTGGACAACGTGGTTATGCCGGTAGCCAAGGGGGGACTTCTTGTGGGGGGTCCATGTAGGTTTTCTCTAACTGCATAAGTTGGAACAATTTCCATTTATGTCGCGGCTCATCGCGGTTGAACCATTTCCCCGCTTGTCCCGGGTATTGAACGGAGAAGAGCACACCGATAGCTTTCCGGGACAAACCACGCTGCTCTCGATTGCGGGTAAACACCTGAAAAATCAAGCGTTTGGACCCCTGGCTCGATCCAACGGACTTGCGGTTAATGTGTCGGATTAAAAAAACGTTAACAAAGGCGGGGAGCAAACTTACATTTTTTGCACGTTTACTTTTGCTGCGCCTGTTTAAACCGGTAGACCGCGATGCCCAGGGTAACGACGGAAAGGAGAACCAGATTCAGTGTTCCCTGCCAGGCAAAGTTGAGGTTGTCTCCCTTTAGATAGACCCCTCTGATTAAATCCAGGTAATACGTAAGCGGAATCAAATCAGCACACCATTGCACATAGGCGGATTTGCAGCAAAACTTCGACTACGAATGTTCATCATCATTGAAAATATCCATTCTCCCGAAATGCGTCTGATATTAATGGAGTATAAATGATTCTGCGAGAAATGAAATCTAACCCCAGTTATAGAACCGGTTATAGAATAAGTAGAGTAGGGAACTGAAATTTCTTTGGCGGGCGTAAGTCCTTCTTCGACATATTGGGAGACATCCAACGCTGATGTGATTTTCTGATTTTCACGCCACTAGAAGCGAAGTTCATATCAAGAAAGTCATTGCAAAGTGGAGTTAAATCATTTATTGTGGATACCATAGATCTACATTGAAGATACTCTTGAAAAGGAGGGAGGAGAAACATGCAGTTCTCCAAAAGCACAGATTATGCCCTGCACGCCTTAATTCATCTGGGACACTCGGAGCGTTGCAACAACGTCGGGATCAAGGAATTATCTTCAACACTTGGTGTTTCCGAAAGCTATTTATCCAAAATCATGTCCAAGCTAAGACAAGATGGAATCGTACGTGCTGTGCCAGGGGTGAACGGCGGTTACGAGCTTGCACGGCCGGCGGATCAGATTACGTTCCTTCATGTAATTCAAGTGATTGAAGGAAGGCAGCAGCTATTCGAATGCTCAAATTCAAGTTCGCAGCAGCATCAGTTGTTAGCGGAACAGGGGGCTGCACAGCAGGATCAGAATCGTTTGGGAAAAAACGAATGTTTGGTTGAAAATGTTATGAACGGCGCGGAACAGCATCTGCACCAATACTTGCAGGAACATACCATTCAGTCGGTATTGGATGAGGCGTTCAAGCGTTGCAGCCACGAGGTAAATAAGAAGTGATGCACTTCTTATATTTTAATTATGGATATTATCGATCTATTGAGAATACGCAAACAAGAAGTGAAGTCCTTTTTGTTTTTCAATTATGGATATTATCGATCTATGGAGGTTAAAATTTATTATGGAAAAACAACTTTTCGATGTGGCAATTATTGGTGGCGGACCGGCTGGGTTGAACGCCGCCCTGGTGCTTGGGAGGGCAAGGAAAAGGTGGCTGTGATCGATGAAGGCCTTCTTCGCAACGCTGTGACTCGCAAGGTCCACGGGTTTCTTACCCGCGACGGGATCAGGCCGAGCGAATTTCGGCGAATTGCGAAGGAAGAGATCAGCGCCTATGCCTATGCCTCCGTATCATTCGTGGCGGATATGGCGGTGTCGATCGCGGGAACCGACGGCCGGTTTCAGATTGAGACTAAGCAAGGACAAACTTTTGCAAGCAAAAAAGTATTGTTTGCCGTCGGCATGAAGGATCGGTCGCTCAACATTCCGGGCGTCTATAGGGCTGGGGATGCAGCAACGAGAATGCACCAGGCCATAGCTTCGGCTTCGATGGGCGCATTTGTCGCCGCGGTCATTAACAATGAGCTAAATACTGAAATTTGGGGGAGAAACAGATGAGTAATTTAATCAATATGAAGCGCGGTCCAATCATGTTCGCCCTGATCATCGGCATGTTCGTCGCCGCTTTGAACGAGACGCTAATGGGCAATGCCCTTCCCGATTTGATGAAATCGTTCGACGTGTCTGCGGCAACGGTCCAGTGGCTTTCCACCGCCTACATGCTTGTCGTTGGCGTGCTTGTTCCGGTGACGGCAATCCTGCAGCAATGGTTCACGACCCGGCAGATTTTTCTGTCGGCGATGGGTCTGTTCTTCGTTGGTACCGTCGTCTCGGCGGTGTCGCCGGATTTCGGGGTGCTGCTGATCGGGAGGATTATTCAAGCGATAGGAACCGGCATGCTTCTGCCGCTAGTAATGAACGTAATTATATCCATTTATCCGCCGGAAAAGCGGGGCGGCGCAATGGGGATGTTAGGGCTCGTCGTCATGTTCGCACCGGCGATTGGCCCGACTATATCGGGTTTAATCGTTGACGGGCTTTCATGGCGCTGGCTGTTTTACCTAGTAATACCGTTTGCGCTGCTCTCCATTATTATGGGAGCCGTTTTCTTGAAGAATGTGTCGGAAGTCACCAAACCGCGAGTGGACCTCTTATCCATCGTGTTGTCGACGATCGGCTTCGGCGGAATCGTCTATGGGTTCAGCAGTGCCGGCGAACACGGTTGGTCAGAAGCGGAAGTCATTTGGACGATCGCCGCGGGCAGTGTTTCCTTGTTGCTGTTCGTCTGGAGGCAACTGCTGCTTAAGGAGCCCGTCATGGATTTGCGGGCGTTTCGTTATCCCATATTCTCGCTTGTCGCTGTTCTGCTATTCGTGCTTTTGATGACGTTCTTCTCGTCCGCGATCATGCTTCCAATGTTTATGCAGGGAGTGCTGATGATGACGGCATTCAAGTCCGGTTTGATCCTGCTTCCCGGGGGGATTGTGAACGGGCTCATGGCTCCAATCGCAGGCAAGCTGTTCGACAAGTTCGGACCTCGCGTTCTGGTCATCCCAGGACTGTCCGTTGCCGTCGTCTCGTTGTGGCTATTCACCCGATTCGACGAGGCGACGAGCACCGGCTTCCTCGTCGCCGTTCACATCGCGCTGATGATCGGCATCGCGCTAGTCATGATGCCCGCACAGACAGCTGGGCTCAACCAGCTGCCACGCCATCTGCACCCGCACGGGACAGCGATCCTGAATACGCTGCAGCAGGTGTCCGGCGCAATCGGTACTGCTCTGTACATCGGTATTATGTCGGGCGGACAGAAGCAGTACTTGAGCGGAGCGAACGATCCGCAGGCTCCAGCGGAAATCGCCAAAGGACTCGCAGCAGGTATCAACAACGCGTTCTGGTTCGGCGTCATCATCGCGCTCGTTGCGCTCGTACTCGGTCTCTTTCTCCGTAAAGGGAAATCGCCGGAGCATGAACAAGCGGCAGGATGAAACAGGGCGTTCGTTTAGGGAATCCATAAACCGTCAGGAAAGCGTGGGGAATACACATGAACGATTTTTTTAATGCAGCTATATGGGAAAAAGCGTGGAAAGACGAGTCCGATTTGAAAATCAACAGAATGAAAAAGAATGGAATCGATCCTGCCAGATCTTTTGACCATAAGGCGAAGACTTTCAACGAACAATCATTTAACGAAGAGGGAAGAAAACGAACCAAACGGATCATGAACTGGTTGGAAGGACAAGGAGTTCAATTCGAAAACAGCTCCATTTTGGATATTGGCGCCGCATCGGGCGTGTTCTCAGTACCGTTTGCGGAGCGAGGGGCTCGTGTAACCGCCGTAGAGACTTCTCCCCCGCTGATCGAATTGCTGGAAAAAAACCTCTCGAACTTCGCAGAAGACCAGGTGAAGATTGTTCCCGAAAAGTTTGAAGATATTGATGTTCAGGCCAAGGGCTGGAACCGAGCCTTCGATCTCGTCTTTGTCTCGATGAGCCCGGTCATTCACAATTGGGAGAGCGTGGAGAAGGTGCTCCATTGCGCACGGAAGTTCTGTTATATCAGTATGCCGGCAAGTCCTTCAGAGCACAGCCTAGTGAATGAAATCTGGCCGCTCGTCACCGGTCAGCTCTTCCATACGAAACATATGGAAATGGGATATTTGCTACATCTGCTGTATCTTAAAGGTTATGTATACGAATCGCTAATTACGCGGGAAATGAAAACGACGGAAGTCTCCAGAGAAGCGGCGCTGCAGGAAGCACTGACTTGGCTTCGCCATCACCGTCTGCCTGATGATGAACGGAATCGGAAAATAATTGCTAACTATTTGGAGCAAGCATATCCGTCCGGCAAAGTAGTCATCCAGGAAGGCGGACGTTTTGGCAAAGTACTGATTCGATTGCAGGATCAGAACATGTATACGAGAGAGATTTGAGTCTGACAAGGCGGGTTACGTATTCATTCCAGAAAAACCAGAGATCACCTGGCGGTTGAGTACCGAAAAGTGGTTGTCTATTTTCTAAATGACTGTACTTTCCAAAGCAACTATCGTCGTCGATAAGGTTCATGTTGTTCGTATGGCGAACCAGGCGTTAGACACCATCTGCAAACAGCTTAGAGATGGCTTATCACCGAAGGAACGGCGAGGATTTATGCACCTCCTGAAACGCCACAAAGAGCTTACAGAAATGGACAAGATAACACTAGACCTATGGACGAAGAATCACCCCTATCTTGGTATTGCTTACGAATTGAAAGAATCGTTCTTTGCGTTGTGGGATAGCGACAGCACACAAAAGGCATACCTTAATTACCACGTTTGATTACAAGCCGATATATAGAGCCGGATCGACGCGCTGCCCGGCCTCGCAAGCGAAATCGATGCCCTCATGAGATGCACCCGGCTTGCCGGTCACCAGATCGATCCGGATACAGAAAGGGGATGTAACCTCTCCGGAAACGGGACGTGCAAAGCCGCTTTCAGAAGGTTCAATGACTTCAATCGGAATAAACCCTCCCGTGACATAGAGCCTCGCATACATCATTGCTTATGCAACATAATTTTGATCATGATTGTATGCAAAAATCACACGTTCCAGTGGACATTGCATCTACAAATGATCCACATCTTAGCGGAACATGACAGCAAAACTTCGAGAAAAATTTCCGTACATGGACATTAAATAAAAGGAATCTTTAACTTGTTTAAAATAGCCATATATGCATCGTCTAATTTATCGTTACTTATAAATGCAATATTTACATTTGACATATAACCCTTATTATACTCTGCGGATTCTATTACTGCCTTACAACTTGAACAATGACTATTTACAAAAACCAAGATTGTTGGTTGTATCCTACTTATAAGCTCAAAGGAATTCTGAAAACGATCTTTAACCAATAATGGAGGGGCATCTTCTCCTTCTTTTAATTCCTAAATATTTTTATGACCTTTGTTTCTGGTCTTTAATATTTGGTCAAAATTATTAGCTACTACAGCCGACAGTCACTTTAGACTGTCGGCCCATATTTACTGGATTTCTGTCACGAAATGCGCTAAGTTACACCCCATTTCTCTGTCAATATCCGCCTGCTTTTCCACATCGCTATCAAGTTCTTTTTAGTAAAC
Source organism: Brevibacillus ruminantium (assembly GCF_023746555.1). NCBI lineage: Bacteria > Bacillati > Bacillota > Bacilli > Caryophanales > Paenibacillaceae > Brevibacillus > Brevibacillus ruminantium. The sequence continues at coordinate 2,266,546 of NZ_CP098755.1, read as the reverse complement.
TTTATCTGGACGAATCACTCGAATGAAATAGTCTCCGGGTGTTACTTCTTTTCCATCCATCCCAGTGTGATCCCACGAAATGGTCGCTTTATATCCGAATCCCCCGGGGATCACTCCCGAAAAGGAATGTAATGGGCGTCTGTATACAACGTCACCATCGACTTTTTGGACTTCAAATTTAAGTTCAATAGGCTTAACTATGACGTCATCGCTCATATGATTTTCAATACGGACATTAAATACACGGTCACTGAATTCGCCATTCACTTTTATTTCAGTAGGAATGATAAAAAAGGGTTTAATGCAATTTCCTTCAATGACCGGGTTCCGATCCAATTCCCAATTATCGGAGCCATACCTTGGTAAATATCGATCTTGTGCAAACCATCAGTGCTGTCCGACGGATACTGATAATCTACAGTCACGCCCATCTAGGTGCGGCTGTTTGCTGTCCATCTGAAACCCTTACTTGCCGATCAGTTTACTTAGATCGCCCAAATAATGTTCTAATTCACGAACTGTACGGTCTGAGAATTGTTTATCAATTGAAAAATAACTTTTTAAATTTTGATTATTAATCATAAACTGAAAATCTAGTTTCGTTTCCCGTTCTAAATGAACGATTTCGACTTGGGCAGAGCTAACTCCCTTTTTACTCAAAAAAGCAACAATGACTTCTTGTAAGTCCTTACTTTGTTCCGGAGCTTTAAGTGAATTCAAATCCTCTTTACGATATTCCGTAGTCTTGTCGTTGAAAACATCCTGTTCCCTTATTCGGTATAGGACGCCGGAATCGTTCAACTCTTTCCCCTTTTTATCCCAGGAAAAAGAATAAAACAAATCATGAAGGGCACGAACCCCGATAAGCTCGTTGGAGACTTTATAGGTATCCGAGTGATATAAATCAAAGGATACTGCTGTGGGTGTTAGTTCATTGTACACCATTTCAATCGGCCCAATTTTAGGATCATATGCTGGAAGGATATATGGTTTATCTTTCAATAACGATTCAACCTGTTGCTTCCATTCCAGATATTCCTTTGAAGGTTGCTCATTGATTACGGCCTCTTTTGAACCGCATGCCGTAAGTATAACAATAAATAGACCTCCGATTAACAATCTCCATAGGCGTTGCATTTCAATCACCTTCATCTAGGATAATAATACCCATTATACAATTGTATATTAGATATATTCAACATAAATAAGCACAGAGTTGGAACCCTCTGTGCTTATTTATGATTATTTTTTAACGTCTCTCCCTACTAACTTGCGATACGTTGTACTAAAGTTTACCGCCGCTAAATCCTTACTATACCAAGGTGAAGTTCCGCACCAAGAGCTGGCATAGTTCATCAGATTATAAGCATTCTGGCCATAGCAAGTGAACGACGTTCGAGTTGCTCGTTTCGTGGTGGTACCACCATTTTCAGCAGTAAACGGAATAAAATACAATACGCTTCCTCCACAATCTAAGCTTCCATTCCAGTTCGTCGCAGCATCCTTTATTAAGCGTTCGTTTTCGTATAAATCCGATGTTCCATCCAACGTAAAAAGCAACTGTGATATAAATTCTGCAAAAACCTTGATGGCCAAGCTACCGGCTTCATCTTCTGTCTTAACAATATTTCCTTTCCCTCTAAAATCAGAGAGCGTATAGTTCGTTTTCTTTGCTTTATTATACGTATCCAACATTCCGCTCCCGATCTGATATAAACCATATGTTCCGAAATACTATTGGTTTCAGATCAGACCAATTCAAACCCCGCTGCACTAATCCCCTGCAGAGTCTTTAATAACCGAAGGATAAAAAGCACTTGCTTTTTAATTATACAAATGTATAATTAAACTCATTACAACAATCATATAGGAAAGAGGTCAAGATCCATGGACAGGAAAATCAAACGATTGCCGGATGCAGAATTGGAGATCATGCTCGTGATTTGGAGAGCCGGAAAACAGGTGAGTTCTTCCTATATCCTGGATCAACTGCGGGATAAAAGAAAGTGGGCGTTAGCCACTTTAATGACCGTACTGGCGCGGCTGGTCGACAAAGGATTTCTTCGTTGCGAAAAAATCGGGCGTAGCAATAGTTACCTGGCCGTCATCTCGGAGACGGAATACAAGGAAAGTGAAGGAAAATCTACACTGGAAAAATTGTATGGCAACTCCATTCAAGACATGGTCATGTCGCTGTACAACGGGAAGGCCATCGACAAAGGCGATCTGGCAGAACTTCGCGATTTCCTCGACCAAATGGCCAAGGAGGAATAGCAATGCTTACACGCCTGTTTACAGATTTTCTGATCATTTCTGTAACAACGAGCCTTGTTATACTAGGTTTAAAGTTGGCGTCTCCACTGCTGCACAAAAGCTATACGGCCAGATGGAAATACTGGGTGTGGATGATTGTAGCTATACGCTTGCTGTTCCCCTTTCACTTTTCGTTTGCCACTAGTCTTGTACAAATTAACGTTCCTGAATATACAATGATTGGAACGGTCTTCCAAGGGGGGGCGTCTTCAAATGCTCAAGAAAACTCCCCTGTAGCAACGCAGAACGAATTACCAGGTCATGCTGTCGAGCCTTTAAGCCATATGCTATCTGTTCTCGACATTCTCTCTTTCATCTGGACTTCCGGACTCGTGCTTTTTCTGCTGTATCACTTCATCGGTTACTTCCTTTTCAGAAAGCAAGCGCTGCGATGGAGCAGCCCCATCCTAGACCAAAGCGTGACGGCCACGATCGAGCAAGCCTTCAAGGAAATGAATGTAACGTCATCCGTCACCGTGCTGACAAGCGAAAAGGTTCCCAATCCGATGCTGGTAGGCTTTCTCAAGCCTGTTCTATTTTTGCCGCATGAAAACTATACGGATGAAGAACTCGAATTCATTGTCAAGCATGAGCTGGTTCATTTCAAGCGATTTGATATCGGGTATAAGCTGCTGCTTCTGATCGTTCAGGCGATCCATTGGTTTAATCCGTTTGTGTGGCTAATGGTGCGCGAAGCCGGTCGAGAAATTGAAATGTACTGTGATGAAACAGTGGTCCGGGGGCAAAGCCTAACCTATCGTAAAAGGTACTGCGAAGCCATTTTATCGGCGATGCAAGATAAGCCCATACGCCCTTCCGCGTTATCCACGAACTTTGCGGGAGGGAAACATACAATGAAACAAAGGTTCAAGTCCATCCTTAGTATGAAGAAGAAACGAAGCGGCCTTACGCTTTTCTGTACCGTTATCCTCACGCTTAGCATGTTGGCCGCCTTTACCAATGTTACGAATGGCAGCAGCGCATCCTTTAAACCCGGTACGATTTATTCCAGCCTCGATGGGAAGCAAGTTGTCTCGTATGACGCAGGCAATTCGTATTCGATCCATGCGGAGGGCAATGTTTCCATCTCGTACCGGAATGGAGAAGTTACCGCGCAAACACCATTAAAAGTAGATATGACGAGGGAATCGTGGAACAGAGGAATAAGCGAAAGCGGCTTTTTTATCTCCGAGGATAAAACGGCCATTGTGTATAATCCTCAACCCGACAAATTATCGCCCCTCCATGTTCTGATTAGTGATGACATGGGAAAAACGTGGAACGATACGACAGTTCAAGGCGCAAGGGGAAATGAGTTATTCATCGGTTTTACTTCGAAAAACGATGGTTGGATGGTCAGCGGCCACTCCCGCGGCGTAGGAAGCGCATTGAATAATGTGTTCCAGACCTCGGATGGCGGGAAGACATGGGAAGAGGTAGGCGACCCGAATGATGTTTATTCGGAGCATTTGACGGCTGCGGGTTTTGCTAACAAAGATATAGGCTTTTTAGGCTTCCGATATTATTCCGACTACGGGCCAGTCATTTATTGGACCAAAGATCGGGGACAGTCATGGGCAAGGCTCCCTGTATCGCTTCCGGAGAAGTTTGACGAATACAGGAAGAACCCTCTCTCACCAATATTCAACGGAAAAGAAGGACTGTTCCCCATTGCCGTAAAAGATCAAGAACTTGAAGACATAGGAACTATTTATCTAACCAGCAAAGACGGTGGTTTAACATGGGTATACGATGAATCTTATGATAAGTTGAAAAGCCACAAATAAAGAAAGAGGCGGCCATTTCGTGAATGGCCGCTTTTTCTGCCTATTCAGAGGGCGAATTATTTCTTCCAACCCCCGCCCCCATGGGAAGACGATTCAACATAGTCAACGGTAATTTTGCCGCTACCAGATCCAATCGTGGTATTAAAGTTATATTGACGAAGGTTCCAATCATCGAAAGTCCCTTGCCACTTGTTATCTACTATAAAGGTGTACCGTTCCGTAGCCGGAGAAGTGCCGCGGATATAGGAGCAGACTGCTCTTGATCCATATATCCCCATCTTATATCCATTGGGATTTTTTCTGCTGTTTTCCAAAACAGACTTAACCCCTTGGAAATAAGGTACAACTTTATCTTTAATCTGCTTCGTGGTCATGTCGGTGTCAACTGCGAAGTAAATGGGTGTGCTCCTTGGTTGTCCCAAGTCACTTGCCAGTTCCACTGCATCCTCCGCATCGCTATCACCCTGGGCCTTAGTAAAGTAATCCGGATCTGTACCACCCTCGTTTTCATAAAGGGATACAATGTACAATCCCTCGTCGGAGATACGTTTTACTTCGGCATCTGTAAGCTCGTCATGCATTCTCTCTAAGCGATTCAAGTATCGACCAATAAACGTGAACTTCTTCTCTTTAATCGACTTTAATCTTGCCGCAGTAACTTTTGTTGTGGTATCACAACCAAGTGCCATAAAAGTAACCTTCCTTCCTATTTCGTTATTTGTAATCCATGCACAATTGCCTGGACATAACGATATCAGTAAGGTTGTCCGGTTCCTTCCAATACCGAATTGTACAAATGGATCTGAGAGCGTAGCTTGGGATAGAGAAGAAACATGGGATGGTACCCCTCCTGCACCAATGTTCTTCTAAGCTGCTCTATTATCATTATATTTTATAGCGTTACGTTACGCAATATAACATAGTGGATTTTGCAAGATATATTTCGTGACATTACGTAACATGTCGTTAAGTAAGTGTCATTACTTTATAAAAGGTAGACGAACGTGGTGAAGGGAACACTTTGTTCGTTGAAATCCCTAAATAAAGTATGACAATTAATATCTTGTTACGTCACGTAACATAATGTTTTAAGGGGTGATTACTATGCCAATCAACAACCCCTCAACTTATTTGTGGATGGCCATCAGCAAAGCAGTGCCCGCAGAGAATATACGCCAACTCCCCTTCAAGCGACACGGCTTTCCTACTCGGCGGCGTATACAGATGTGCAGGAGACACCGGTTTTACCTATGCTAGTGCCAGTTGCCTTGCCTTCCTATAATCGCGGTAAAAATGTGGCCGTAGCAAATACGGCTAACAACAGAACGGTTAGTGCGCCTGTAAATGATGTGGGGCCATATTTTGACGCCTATTACTGCGGTTCAGATGAATATTGGAAAAACGGTACGGTGCCTCGGGCTGAACAAACTGGTTATCTGAATAAACCGCGCTGTGAAGCTGCAACGTTCCTTGCAATTACGTTACATGTTATCGTGTGAGTGTAGATGATATAGCGGTAGTGGGGTTCTGCCGCTATATCATCATAACCCCTACAAAAAAATAGCTTTTGGGGGGGAAATAGCAATGGCATTAGCTGTGTCCGTTGGTAAAGCTGTTCCACAGGAATCCTATTTTGCTGGAAGTATTATTGCCCGTCAAGCTTTTACCGTAAGTGTTTCTGGAGCTGCCGCCTATAGTAGTGTAACGATTTATGCAAACTCCACTTCCGTCGATAAAGGATTTAACCTTGGTACGATTACCACAAATGCTATAGGTTCAGGAAGCAGATCAGTTACCATTTCGCAGGTTTTCAATAACGGTTCCAACCGTAAAATTACAGTTGTGGATTCGTCGAATAATTCAGCTTCGATTACGGTTGGCGTCTGGTTCAAGGGTAGAGCCACTGTATTTCAAGGAAACAGTAGTTCTTATTACGTTGACAAGGGTTGCACACCTCTTACAACGAATTATGTTGCTTTGCCTTCTTACAGTCTTTGCGGTAAAAATGTAGCCGTCGTCAATACAGCCAACGGAAACATCATTACTGCTCCAGTCAATGATGTTGGCCCATATTTTGATGCGAATTACTGCAAAAAAGACGAGTATTGGAACACTGGCACTGTACCTCTTGCTGAACAATACGATGGTAAACAACGTTGCGAAGCTTGCGGTGTTCCGTGCAACACAACCGGAGATAAACGTAAAATTTCGAGAGCGATTATTGATCTAAGCCCTCAAATGATGAGTTCTTTGGGCGGCTCTACTGAAGTTACAGCGGCTTGGCGTTTTACGTAATGAAAAGATAGAATGCTGCACCTTGAACGGTGCAGCACCCCCCTTACTCCGGCGTATTTGTGGCTATTGTTTGGTTTCTCGTTGAAAGGTAATCTTTTGAATGATTTGCAGGTCCGAATCTTGACCATGATTCCAGGTGACAACATACGTTCCCCATTTGGGAACATCCACTTGAACTATGGTTGTTCCGGTTTTAGGGTCAGTAGGGTTCTTCGTAAAGGAAATGCCATTTGCAGTCGTTATAGTAACGGTTTTATAGATCGTCCTGTTTAAGTTACTCAGTTGATCATCAATCGATCTGTCAGAAAAATACTCATACGGAATGAGATTAGAAATTCGCAGGTAGGTGCTAACAAGCGGATCGCCCCACGTCACACTATGGCCTTCGTTAAAACTTTGAACGACGTCTTCTGTCCAATATTCTATCTTTCCTTTGTGATAGCTTGGTATTTCGCTTGTTTTCTTGGCAAACTCCCTGGAATCCACTTCATACAGCGTTATCGGTTCCATAAGCACCTTCTTTTCTTCCTTTTTGAGCTGTGCCGATGAATCCGTTCCCCTGTTCTGCTCACTTGAGATTTGAACCGTATCCGAGTTGATCGAATTGTTCACGTTTGTGCTTTGATTTGCAGGAGATTGGTTCGGCATCCCGGAATCTAAAGTGGCCGCTTGCGTCGAACAACCGGTTAATGCTACAGCCATTGCAATCCCTGTTAATATCGTTCGTATTTTCATTACTCTATGCACTCCAATTTTAATTTTTATGATCAGAACATAATTGCAGAGACTTTCTTGACATTTTCGTGCTTTTAAGGTTCCTTCTAATCAACCTTCCGACTTGGTAAAAAGCTCTTTTGAATGATCTGAATATCCGAATCCTGGTCGTTCAACAGGGTTACCAGATAAGTTCCCCACTGGGCTTCATTGGAATTATCCTCCTGTTTAGCTTGATCAGAGGTTGGAACAGACTGTTTTCGGCCTTCGTCAGAAGTCTTAGCCGCAGAGCATGCAGCGGCCACTGTAAGAGTAAAAACAAGCAACATACCCAATAACATCTTCGATTCATTTATGGTACACTCCTGTAAGTCTATAATGAATCCTGCAAACAACAATTGCCCTTGCACGATTCAGGGAAAGCCTCCCCCTCCCCTTTTATTGATTATTACCATAATTAGACAAATCTAAGTACAGCAATGTTCCTATTGAATTTAATTATACATTTGTATAATTTAAAATCGAGAAATTTTATTCTTCATGCACAACAACATGAAGGAGAAAAACGATGCCCTTTGTGCGGTGACGCGGGTGCTCCGGATTACACCGTCAACGGCGCAATCCTAGATGTCGCTCCTTCTGTGTTAAATGCAGTCGGTGCAAGCGGAACACTGACAAATGGTGTTTGGCGGTTTACGTAAAAGGAAAGGGGCTGAACGACTGGACAGCCCCTTTTACTTTTCAGGTTGTATGATTTCAAAAGCATGAGAAAACGAATTGCTTCTCCACTCAAAATCATATTCATACTTTTTATCTTCGCTTTGCCATCTCATAAATGTATCTCTACTTGATAACAAAATTTGACCACTTGAAAAATCCTTTAACGGACTATTTTTCAACACATTGTATACTTCTGTTAATTTCTTAGTTGCTGATTCACCATTTAGGGTGACTTTGACTTTCCAATTGTTAAATTCCATATATCCGAAAATATCATAATCAGAGTCTACCCAAGCAGAGACATTTGAATCAATTGTAATTGATTTGGGGTTTTTAGGTATTTCCATCTCCTGAAAGGAATTCAGAGATCGGTTAGTTTTTGACCCACTTATTCCTCCCATTTCCCTACTTCCCGGTTTGTTTAACTCGGGGCTATTTACTTCCAGCTTTTTTTCTGTTGCATATACTTTAAGGGCATATTCATCCTCGGATGCTTTGTACTGTATCCCATAATATAAATTCTCTAATGGTTCTGATAAGTCGGGTGCGATGACTGGAACTTTGGTTTTTTGCTTTATGTCATCTATTACATTTGAATAAGAAAATAAGGATGTATCCGTTGCTGAATTATGAGAAGAATCATCCCCTGCAAAAGATTGATTTTGTTGAGTTGGTTTTTGGGTAGTTTCATTTGAACAAGCAGTTAATCCGCTGGCTAGAACAATTACAGCGGACATTAGGGTTATCGTTCTATTCATTTTTCCAGCCTCCTAATTTATATTATACAAGTGTATAATAAATTCATTAGGCAATCAATACTTAAACGTAAGAGTTTATAAAGTGTTTAGAGAACTGAACTAGCATAAATAACACCTGCAAAGTAGCATCCAACCTTTGATCAGCTTGCCCTCCATCCGTTAAAACAATACCTTTTATAAGCAGTAATGACAAGCAAATCGAAAATTGTAGTTGGAGTTACTCCTGATTATTATCATCATCAAATTGACACGTGAGAATAGGGGGCAGCTCTACAGGTAATAGCACTGGGTTACATTTGCACTTAGAAATACACTCGTAAATGGGCGGCGCGTCGATCCGGCACTTTTTATTGGCCTGTAATGTTCGGAATTAAAAAACGAAAGGATCTCCTACAGCCGATTCGAGGCGCAAGGATCTTGCTAGAAAACCGAACGATCTTAACTACTCTGTCGGCTAAAAAATTCGCATAAAGACGTTAATCGGAGGGGATCACCACAAGCTCTGGTTGTATGGGTTACGATTCTGCAGATATTGGGGAACAGTACAGGGTAGATGGCTAACCTGTGATCATGCTGAAGGAATAATGTTTTCGGTTGGCGGCGGTTTGACGGGAATATGGTGGAAGGTAAACACAGAAATTATAAAAACAAATATATATTGCGTGACGATACGTTACATGTTATAATTGGCGTAGATCAAAAAAGAATCAGATTGAAACAAGGGGGTCGGGATACCTCATCAATCTGAATCCCGTTCTTTTTTTGACACAATATAACGCGTTACGGTACGTAACGTAATAAAGAGGAGTGAATCAATTATGGCAGCATCTCTTCAGAAATGCCCCCCTTGTGATTGTTCATATGGCTCTCGGGATGTTTACAATGTTACTGCTAAGCCTATTCAAAAATGGTTATCTCAAGCTAATACGGCAGGAAAAAATCATGGACTAAACCCGGTTGATTTTTTAGCTATTGCTTCTATCGAAACAAATGGAGACTACTCCGCGATCGATCCAAGCGGAACAACTTATGGTATTGTTCAAATCGATAAGGCTCATTTGAATGCCTATAACTGCCTTAAAGGTACCAAGTATACCATGGACGACCTTATTGGCGAAGGAAAACTTATTACTACGTCTTCTGGGGCCGTTAGATTGAGCTTTGACATCCTGGGTTATCATCTGAGTTCAGCCTTGGATAAAACGGATAGTTTGAAATCCGCTGCTACCTCATGGAATGGTGCAATCTGTGGCGGTGGTGGTATTAACCCTTATGGTAGCAAGTGCGGGGGATTTAGTTACGCTAGCAAACCTAGCTGCTATGGTGAAGCAGTCTATAAGCTGGCTTCTGCTTATTCCGATTGGTTTCAAAACGACTCACGTTATAAAGGCGAACTGGAAGAAGTACCCACAAATACACTGCCTACCTATAATAAGGTTTGTTTCGGAAAATAAGGGGGCTGTCCAATAAGTCCCCAAAAATAAAAAATTGGGCGGAGAAGCGTAACGCTTTCCGTCCAACTTTTTATGTATCTGCTTGTGCAAGAAAGTAGCGAGGCGGGTGCCCGCCACTTTCAGTAGATTATGGGCCATGGCCACAATCCCAAACTCGGTGTGAACCTTCTCCAACCCTCGCAACGAGAACCGACGAAACGAGTGACTGCCCTTGATGTAACCAAACACGCTTTCTACCTTGACTTTACACTGGGCATAGATCGCGGATTTCTCGTTATCCTCAAGGGCTCTTTTGACCTTAGCTTTTAACTCTTCCCAGATTCTATTCCAATGTACCTGGCGGTTCCCCTTGGCCTGGATGTAGCTTGCCTTAAGTGGATAATCCCTGCAATCTTCATACTCATAAATTTTGAAGCTTTGCTCCAAACCCGATGCGTTTTTCTTCGTTTGGTATTACTTAAAGCGAGCGTATTGGCCCTTCGGGCAAATAAACCGGTCATCTTGCTCTTCATACGTCCAGTTTGAGGCATGTCGGATGTCCTTCTTGTACGACGTGTTTTCTCTTTCATAAGGAATGAGAGAATTAAAAGAGAGCTCTTTTTCTTCGCCCATGGCATACAAATAGTTCTCTTCGCTATCATAGCCCGCATCCGCAATCACCGTTTTGGGCATCGGTAACGAAGACGCGACCAATCGCTCCATATGCGGGATGAAGCAACCCGTATCGGTGGGACACTGGCGAATGCTGTAAAATAAAACGAACTGGTTTTCTGTCGCCATTTGCACATTGTAATGCTTCTATTGCCCATTTTACATGTGATCTTCCTTCATGCGCATAAACGTGGCGTCCGGGTTGGTTTTGAATAGCTGTTGCGGTCGCCATTGCAAGCCACCGCTTGCTGTCATGATCTTAACGATTTTATCCAGATGGGTGCCCCCTTGCTCCTTGGTAAGCTGTTGATCGATACTTGAGTCAGGCAGGTATTCATTCGGAATGAGGTTGGAAATCCCCATACTGGTTCATTATTAGCGATTTGATATCGGGTATAAGCTGCTACTCTGACGTTTAGGCGATCCATTGGTTTAATCCGTTTGTGTGGCTAATGGTGCGCGAAGCCGGTCGTGAAATTGAAATGTACTGTGCGATCCCTGTTAATATCGTTCGTATTTTCATTACACTTTGCACTCCAATTTTAATTTTTATGATCAGAACATAATTGCAGAGACTTTCTTGACATTTTTGTGCTTTTAAGGTTCCTTCTTATCAACCTTCCGACTTGGTAAAAACGATCTTTTGAATGATCCGAATATCCGAATCCTGGCCGTTCATCAAGGTTACCAGATAAGTTCCCCACTGGGGATTTAGCTTCGACAACAGACGTTTTTGCCTTCCCGGGGTCTCTTTGTTTCTGTATAAAAACGATGCCATTCGAGGTCGTTATTTTGCGTTCTTCCCCTACTTTGTAAGTACCTTTACTCAACTGTTCATCGATGGCCTTATCTTGCAAATAATCGTAAGGGATCAAAAATCAAGAAATTTCCCCCTTCAATTACTGTTCAAAAATTATATTGCGTTACGTAACGAAACATGTTATTATAGTTTTAAATTAAGCTTCAAAAAAATGGATATGGATGGTTTATCTACGAAAGGAGGGTTGGTAATGGTTTGTCGTGAAAAGTTATTAAAAAATATCCAAAGTGTCCGTGCCGCCGTTGTTTCCTATGCTAATTGCTTATGTGAAGATGCTCCGGCCAAGGACCAAGAGGTCTTTTATCAATTTGGATTAGAATTATCTCATCAACTAATGGAATTGCGAAAGCTGTATGTTCGTTTATATGATGTCAATCCGCTAAGTGGCCACAACCCAATTTCCATAACACGTTGCAGCGATCATTAAGCCCTAATACGACAAATTTGAACGACATAATATTTGCGTAATCTGCCGTCGCAAAATTATGTCGTTTGTTTTACGCATCGCAAATATTAAGTCAAGTTCATGAAAGGGGAATAAATTGTATGATAAACGGAGACTCCGAGTTGGCTTTGTACGCCCAACTCATTGCAAATGTTGGATTTCCAATTGTCGTCGCGGCAATCCTCCTTAATCGCCTGTTAAACGGATTCAACAAGCGTTTAGATACGCTAGCCCAGAAGATGGAGGAGTTAATCGCAGCAATCCATCAACTGGCCACAAAAGAGAGAGACGCCGGGGGCAAATCCCAAGGTAAAAAGAATACGTCATGATTTAGCGCTTTCCGCCAAGATTTTCTACACGGTATAGCGTAACGTCTCGTATTGTTATGTAACACAAAAGGTATGACTCTTTGAAAAACTGTTGAGTATTGTCACATTTTATTTGAAACATTTTCCAGTTACTTGCGTAATTACATGTAGAGGTTAGATTTTTTCTCTTAGCACACAAACGTTTGTTCGGTATAATGTAGGTGCTAGATTTTTCTAATTAGGAGAGAGGGGGATTCGACTATGGGAACATTTCAATGCATTGAACCAAACATGAAACCATTTTTAGACAAATTGGGAGCTAATCTCCGAAAGGCCATATCGGAGATCCTCCAGGTAGATGATGTCCACACCAAGTTCCATTACAGAATTATTGAAAACGATGGAGAATTTTATTGTTGCTTGAGCAGAATGTAGCCGATGAATATACCGTATGCCATTGCTTTTTTACCGATCCTGTTGATCGGACTGTAGATCAGTACCGCTACGAAAGCATATCGTTGAAAACGGTTCATTTACTTTCGCAATTTTCTGCGAAAAAAGGCTTAACCTGCTAAGATTATTTATTTTTCTTATCCTTGGTAACTCGGATGTATTCCTCTTCGATAGTCCTCGACAGTAATTCCGTTGCCGTCATATTCAACTTCTTCGCGGTTTCTACAAGTTGTTGCTTTATATAGACTGGTATATCATAATGGAACTTCACTTTGTTTCCGTATGCCATCAATAATCACCCTTCCTGGTCTATTACTACACTTTGATATTTCTTCTCAATTAATTTAATAAGCAGTTGCGTGGCCGACATATCTTGCAAATTGGCTGCCTCAATCAACTTTTCTTTGATTTCTGGCATAAATTCGTAAGGCAGTTTAATCTTTGGCTCGCTCATGTGGCCACTTACCTGCTTTTCTGCCTCAATCGCTTGATTAATCATTTCAGACAGTGTTGAACCCGTTGGGTCTTTTCCATACCTTGGTAGAACCCGTGTAAGATAAGCTTCTAGCGCTTTTTGTTCCTCCCCGCTGATGTCCACTATGAGTTTTCCATGTTCTACCGATAATTGGCATTCTGTGTGATAACCGAATAAATTAATTGAATATTTCACGTCTGCACCTCCAATTTTGTATTATATAGTGTTTCGTACCATTACACAATATACTTTTGCATCGTTTATGATGAGCATACTGGGATTTTTTTAGCGTTGTTTATGATTCGCTCCTTGAATTTGATTTTACATTAAGCAGTTCAGCAAAAATGGCATTCCCATTGTTTCGGTAATTTGCTAAAAGTGCGTGAGTTGCCAAAACGACAAGTTGAGTTTGTGAAAATCCGGTTTCTTTAGCCATTTGCTGCAATTGACATTTTACCGACTCCGGAAAATAAACGGTAAGTCTAGGCGTTTTATCTTCTGACGACATCAAAATCCTCCTTACTATTACTATCATTATAACATATTTTCTGTGTTATAAAAGCATATACTTGACTAAAGGGACAATTTTTTTGTCGAGCGAAGACGAGTTGTCACGAATGATGGAAGTTGCCTATATCTGTATAGTCAGATAATTCGTCTGTTCGATAATAGCCTTGGCGATTGACTTTCCAGGTGAACTTATAGAAGTGAGCATTTTGCATAATTCCGTTTTTGAAAATTAGTGGTAGAATCCATGACCAAATAGAACGGCATTTTTAGTTTAACCTACTTGAATTGCTAAAATGGGCAGACCTGCAGAATTTCTGCTGATTCAAAAATTTAAGCGACGGCTTTCTTGGACTGACGGGCCATCGCTAATTCCGAAGCCAGCAATACAATGGCGTTAAGGTATTGGTGAGTGGTTACCTTCTGAATGCCCCAGACATGCATGGCGTCTGCGGTCAAATGGGTTTTCATCCTGGAGTTACAACGTTCTACTCTTGTTCGTTCGTTGTAAAGTTCCTTCCAGCGTTTCGTTCCCCGAGGTGGACTCTAGTAGCGCCGCAAATCGCTTTTGGTATCGACTTTGACGACCATTCCATAGTTGGAAGATGAGCATGCAGCCATACCGAGCGGACAATCGTCCCTTCCTGTGGCATGAGGACAGCGGAATTTCAGGTGATCGCCATCGGCGCCCCAATAGGTCATGGCGAACCCCATCGAGCAGCAGGGCGTACCGCTGGAAGTCATGCCCGCAGGTGGTTCCTTCTCATTGCGAAGGTTCATCGGAATAATCGCTTGTGCCTTTACGTTCCGCGCTGCTTCGTAGTTTTTAAGTTGGTCATATCCGGCATCCAGCATAAAGAACTTCACTTCTGCCGCGGTAGCCACTTGCTCCATAAGAGAAGGAGCCATATCGCCGTCGTTGACATGAGCCGGTGTAACGGAGAGCGCCAGCGGCAGCTCGCTTGCCGTGTCTACGGCAAGATGAAGCTTGTAGCCGAACCACTTGACCTTGTTGCCAAAAGAATCGAACTTCGCGCCCCAGTGGCCGGCACGTCCCCGGCGTGTTCTGCAGCAATCCAGTGATCAATCGTGTTTTTCTCAGCGTTATAATTGTCGTTCATTCCTATCAAACCTTTTATCTCGCCATTAAGCAGTTGAATCAAATTGTCGACCGTTCCGTTTGTATTCACCTCACCCCAAAATTCCGGAATACCCTGTCCTTCCGCCTTCTCGCCGCAAGGACATTCGCGTTTTAAGCCTACTACCTGGAAAGCCTCCCTATCAACTATACGTTAATTCATCGGTTCTGCTCCTTTTAAAGTCACCTGTATCGTCAGGCGGTTATAAGATTGTAGCTTACCGATCCCTTTTCGGGCTTCACTCGGAGTAACACCATGCGGTTTACGGAAAGCTTTTGCGAAAGCCTCGGGAGTTTCATAGCCATACTTGTAGGCAAGGTCGATAATTTTGCCATCCGTGCTGATTAACTCTTTTGCCGCTAGCGTTAACCGACGACGCCGAATATAATCACCGACCGTTATATCCGTCAGGATCAAAAACGTACGTTGAAAATGAAAAGAATTTAGAAGCCACTGCCTCACTCCAAGCGTTCGGATCGTGGAAAATTCATGGTGCCTGCGGGTGACTCGCTTGCCAGCCGATTTAACCGGAGGGCCAACAAGGCGTATGCATGCAGCCACTCTTGTTGTGCAGATTCATTGACCATAGATAGAAGATCACTATGTTAGTTTGGATGTTAAGAAAAGTAATGGCCGAAAGAGGTATATGGACGGGGGCAGCTCTAGGACGCCTTTTGAAAGAAAAGGCCGGATATGAGTTATCCGCACCCTCCATTAGTGCGCTGCTCAGGGGTCAACCTAAACAAATGAAAGCCGACACATTAGACACGTTATGTACGGCTCTGGAATGTACACCCGGCGAATTATGGGTGCACACCCCATCACAAATCAAAGCATATAGCACCACGATACAACTCGTTACCATTTACACTGGCATTTCCGTGTAGTGTATTGGATTTTACATTGTAAATGTGCTGAGTAAAGACTGCCATATGGAAATTTCCTCACGGCAGGAAGGACATATGTTCGTGAAAGGGTAACTCAGGAGAATATTGACAAATAAAATGAGCCTACGGTATGATTTTTCTAATTCATTTCACAAAGGTGGATTATGAGAAAAAAATTACAAATTTATATATCGTCTACTTACTACGATCTTATTGAGGAAAGACATACCGCTGTTGAAGCCATACTTCAAGCTGGTCATATCCCTGCTGGAGTCGAGCAATATTTTTTTGAAAGTCCAATGAAAATAAGGAAGAGATGGATCGACGAGTCCGATGTATATATCCTGTTTCTCGGAGGGTTCTATGGTTTAACGCTTCCCGATGATGAATCCAAGAGCTATATACAATGGGAATATGAGTATGCCGGAGAAGCGGGCAAACCTAGATTTGCTTTTGTACTCACAGATAAAAGATTAAGACAACTGCCATACGATTTCCCAGCAATTGAACACTATCAGGAGTTTCAAGAGTTTAAGCAATCGGTCATGGAACAAGTCCCTACCTATTATGTTGAAGATTTACGGCACATTAAAATGGTTCTTCGTGATCAATTGCCGGTGTATGCAGCAAGGGACGATTTGTATGGCTGGGTTTCCGGCAAGGATGTCCCGAACGTTCAAAAGCTAATGGAAGAGAATGCAAGATTAAAGGCGGAGCTGGATATAAAGAAATGAAAGAGGGGCTGGTGCAACAGCCCCTTTCTTCCGATTTCCCTTAAACCCAACGGCACGCTTCTTCGCGTCATCAACCGTATACATGACATTAATCCCAAGTCCGACCTCATAGAAGAGATTAAGGATAATGCTAAAATAGGGTATTGAACCGATAAGGAAGGATATGTCGGATGAAATGCGAAGACTTCTGAGCACATTCTGTGAAAGTTCATTTTGAAGAATGAGGAGGAAGCATGAATAACAATCAATTTTATTTGGTTGAATATGGGCCTGCCGCCAAAGGATGCCCTTATTTCTTGAGTGGGAGATTAACGATCAGAGAACAATCTGAGTTTTGCGAGGAAACCACTATTGAAACCGGCGAAACGATGATGCATCGTTATTTCCCTGCGACTCTCTTATATGCCTGGATCAAACGATTCTCAGTTGTTCCAGCAGAGGCCCATCTGTTCAGGTGCTTAGAACTAGGATAGTTCGTCGCAAGTCAACGTTTCCGTGACGTGGCGCTGCGCAGGAATCTTCAGGGCATTCGATTCACTCCGATCGATGATACGTTCATATACGATCCATGGGGAGTTATTGGAGCGTAACATGTTTTTTGCTCTCCCTCATCATTTTTTTACTGTCACAAGCGGTAGTAATTGAAATGAATAGTATAAACAACAGCATATAAATAGGCATAATTTTAAACATTCCTTCTCCCCCTGCTCCTCGGAAATCAATCCTCCAGGCAAGCGAAATCGGTGATGAGACGCACAACTTGACCATTTTTGTTCAGGGCGAAGTAGGAAGCGTAGAACCCGTCGCCCCATCCGGATCTGAACACGGCGGCATTGTACGGTTGTCCCGAAAAAGGAATCGCGTTGCAGTAATCTGAACTGACCGCTTCATCCCCCTCCAGCAGCTCGCTTAGATAATCGTCATAATAATTGTCGTACGCTTCGCCGAGCTGCTCCGCCAGTTGCTGTTGGTGCTTCATGAACTGATGCGCGCTTTCCTTATCCATGAAGCACCCGAGGCCTGCATCGACCGGGTAGCCAAATATTTCGCCAGCCTTCAGTTCTTCAACCTTTTGTCCGGGCAGCACCGCCATTTCCCAAGCCGCGATCTCATCTTCGGAAAAGCGGATTTCGGCGCAGCAGATCCGGTTGTATTGCCGCTCTATATACAAATAGACCGGAAACGTTCCGACAGGCGTCCGGCGGGCAAATGCCGGTCTCTCCATGTTTGCAAGTGGATCGGCTGCGACAATGCTGCCTGAAGGTACGTATAGATCGGGCAACCGAACGACTTGCTGCACATCAGGATGGCCTTCCCCCATGTACAAGACGTCAAGCAGCTTCGCTTCCGGCATTCTCTGGCTGCGCAAAGCTTGCAACGCTTCGCGGAACCTTTTTTTCACAGCCAGCGTTGACGTATAGCTATCCTCCGGAGCGGTCTGGAATTGGCACTGCATCTCCCATTGCCCATTGTAGACATCGTAAAACATCTGCCACTGATTTTCCTCTATATACCAAACGATTCTCATAATATAAAATTGCGGGCCGTCGATAAATCCTACCTGCTTCCAATCCTGTTCGTGGCTTTGGTAGAAATAGCAGCTCCCGGCATCGTCCACTTTGATTTTGTAAAGACTCTTACCATTCGGGCCCCCGCTATGAAATATCTCGTCAAAAGCAGCAGGAAGCTCGTCGGTAAAAGACGCATAGGTTTGCTCCAGCTTCTCCCAGTCGATCACCGATCCTCCTTTCTCAAAACGGTCGAGGAGCATGCTTCTATCCGGCCAAAGTCCGTCCGGCGAGGCATCGTAATCAACCAGAACGTCATGCAGAACGTCTTTGGCCCGGTATGTCGAAGGATACAGCGTCCATCGTTCGATCATTGAGCCGCTCTCGCTCTCCAGTTTGTCGATGCCGTAAATATCGTTGCGGGATATGAGCACATTGCTGCCGATTGTCCCGATATGCATAACGAAATCATCGGCAATGACAGCGTCGGCTTCCAATCGTCCGGCCACGACCAACTGGCCATGATTGTAATATCCGTACAAGCATTCGCATTTTACATTCCCTCCGACATAGAAGGTGGCTCCGCATAAAGCGATGTTCCTTGCCGTCAGATCGCCAAATACGGCCATCGGCGGCGAATAATCGGTATCATAAGCTTCGATGAAGGTGTCTACCGTTAAGTTCGCGGCAAAGACGTATCCGGCAATGGTAAACTGGAGCTTGTCCGCTTCCTCCGCCAACTGGGTCATATCCAGCCGCTGAAGATGCACATTCTCTTCGGAGAGCAAATAATAAATGGGCCGCTCGTCCGCAAGATGCAACCAAGCGCTGTTCAGTATGTGGTACAGTGGGGTATCGTGCGCGGGGTGGACGATCGCGTTCAAAAGACGGTCCGCCTGTTTGACGGTGATGACGCGGAAAGTATGTCCAAGCAGCATGCATGTCCGATCGACAAGATCCTCCTGCTCCATTAGCGCCTGCATATACTGTTCCTTTTTCATCTCCAGTGCATCGCTCTCGGATTTTTGACGGTCTCCCTTTTGCACGTATTGTTTGTTATCGAACCGGACCTTTGCGACAAGCCGCTTGAAATGATGAAGAGCTTTCTTCAGCGCATTCGTGTCGTCGGGTGGCAGCGGCTTTAATTCGTTTTCATGCCCGTTGCCTTCCTGGTAATACAGGGCGACCATTTTGTCTCCCTGTTCGTCAACAGCAATATCGTAGTGGAAAAAGAAAAAAACATCTTCGCCGTTTTCATTAACGGTTTCTTCCCCGACCAGAACGCGGGCGGTCGGGCCTTGTTCCGGCAGGCGAAAGCCGAAAAACAGGCTTCCGTACCAATAGCCGTTCTTGTCCGTATCGTAATAGTCGTTGTACCTCTCTTGCACGAGCGGCAGAGCCAAAATGTCTTCGATCGCTTGTACGGTGACCGTCTCGCGCAGCTTATGCAAATCATCTTCGGGCCGAGGCAAAGAGTCCTCACTTTGTTCCTTCAGCAGCGATTTCCCGGCTTTCAGGAGCTGTAGCACATCGCTTCCCCGGGTGAGCCAACATTCTTCTTCATCTGCAGTATACAGTTCCTCGACCAGCCACCTCTTTAGCACCTCCATGTCCAAACCTTGCCAGTCCCCGTGACTATCCCATGGCGTAAGATCCTGCCTGCAATTCAGTGATCCTGCAATATTCACGTGATACTCGTCTGTTTCGGCAAAGACCGCCGCATTCACATCTCCTTTTACGGTAAGATCGCCGTGATTGTAATCGCCCCAAAACAGTTCCTGTACCGTCAGACTGCCGCTCACATATATTTCTTGGCCGCCCACCACCATATTTTGGACGGAAAGATGCCCTTTCACGATCAGTCCCGCGGCACCGTCCGTATTTTCGTTATAAATGTAACGTTTTACCGTAAGATTGCCGTCAACCAGAATTAGACTTATCCGTTCGTTACCGAACGGCGAGTCCAGATTCAGGCTTTCCAGTTCGGTATCCCCCGAAAAGTAAGCGACAAGCCCGCATTCCGCTCTTTCCGGCCTTCGCTCGATCCAGGCATAATTCAAGCTATCGCTTGGCAGCTTGTCCTTCACCTGCAATAACGGAATCATTTGATGACGAATATCCATAATTCCACACCTCCGTGCTGATTTAGGATGCATAGCTACGCCTGATTTCGTTTTTCCGCATACATGTTCTTTAGAGGTTCATACCACCAGTCGAGAAACTGCCCCCAACCCTGTTCCGTAAAACTATCGTCGAGTACTTCGAATCCCGTTTCAAACTCCTTCTCGGCTGGCAATCGGGTAAGGCCGTAATCGTTGTTGTATTCGAAAGCGCGAGTTTCAATCACTACGTTCCGTATCGCTTGAAAATGCGGATTTGCCATTATCGCTTGGGCGCTGCAGCTATCCTGTGGTATGCCGATTTCCGTACGCCTGGCTTGCCAGTCCTTATCCATCGCATTCAAGATGGCATAAGCCGCCATTAGCGGATACCAGATACTGATCAGGATCGTATGATTTTGCTTGCGTGCTTCCGTCAGCGTCATACTGACGATCTCTTCCAAAGGAATTTCCCGAGGCGGTTCCGCGTCTTTGCCGGTCAATTTGCCGACGTCTACAAACAGCCGCCACAGTTCGCTGCCTGCATCAAAATACAACATGCCGACATTTCGCAGATGATCCGGTATTTGGTCCAAATAATTCGCTCCCCAAGCTTCCATCGGATGGCAATAGATGCCCACCTCGGGGTTCGTCTCCCCGTCCCACTCGCGGTCGGGATGACGCAACAGAAACTCCTGTTTTCTCAACCCATCAAAATACGCCTTATGCTGCTCATACTCGGGGTGCTCCGTTACCGGAAACACATAAGTATACCTGTGTTTTAGCAAAGGCGCGAGAACGTGAAAATGTTGAAATGAAGCGTCCCATCTTACCACAAAACGAGCCAGGGAATCGCAAATGGAGCGCATATCCAATACCTTGCTGAGAGGACTTTCATCCAAAACAAGAACAACACCTTCGACTGCGCCTTCAATTTCGTGCATACCCATCACAGCGTCAAACCTTTCTATTTGTCAGATAAGGTCAGAATTATTACTATTTTCAATAATGATTTAAAGAAAATAGTGGAAGAGAGTCATTTGGGGCCGACTATCTCGATTCAAGTCGGCGGCATGCCAGTCGTACAAGAGCTTGAATCAGCAACAACTTGCGAATAGATGACACTGTCCCCAGAAGCCCGTCCTGAATCGGGGGATTATCTGCCGCTGTCTTTTGGGGAACTCGCGGGGGAACGACCGCCTTGGGGATGGCTTGGAAGCATCGTCCGATTTCGTCTTCGGGTACGCCGTTAAACGTATAGGAGACGTTTAACATCGTTCGCATGATTTGAGCCGGAGTACCGGCTACCGTTTCCCCCGCGTCCGATATGAGACGTATTTTACTTCACGAATCACAAAACGGGACGGGATCGGCACACTGCCCCAGGACGTGCTTTCTTCGTCGCACTGGTAAATATCTGCCGCTTGTTTGCGCCAGCTACCCTCTTCCGGCGCTTTATCAAGCATTCTTACCAGCCCGTTGTCGTCCTGCGTCGCATGTTTGTCCTGTACCACAATCAAAACCGAGTAGTCGGGTGCGAAAGCGTATGGGGACCGTTAAGGCTTGAAGGGCAGCGGACGCTTCGCTGTCGCCGCAATAGGCGCGTTTCAGCAGATCAATCATATCGGATGTATTGTAATGGTGTATATACATTCTCCGTTCGCCGAGGATTTGGTCGGAAACTGCCTGGTATTCTCCATTTGATCGACCCGGCAGTTTCCGATCGTTTCCATTTTAATTATACACAGCAACAGAAATCGGTACAAAATATAAGGACAATAAAGAAAAGATGTTAAACGTTCATGCTCGCCCAGCCGTCGCGGTCTGCGTCGACGCCTTATCCGCCATACCTTGCGATCATGGCCAAGCTCGTCTTCTCTTCTTCTGTAAAGTTCCCTCGCCCTGCGCTATAACAAGAGGGATGCGACCATCCTACCCACGTACACGGCATAAACTGCATGTGCCCTTCTGCCCCGATGCTTGAAATTATGGGCTGTAGCGTAGAGAATACCGTCTCCACTCGATGATGCGCGGCAAGCAAATTCCACGGAACGCCGTACCTGGCTTCGGCAGCTTTATAGATGGGGATATTTCTGCCGGAATTTTCGCGTTCCCCTAGCGGCGAAATCGTTCCGTCCAAAAAGCGGTAGCCGATGCTTCCGCCGCCCGTGAACAATATCGGGAAAAAATGACCCCACATCGCGCAATGATCAGCACGACCTGAATTGCTGCAATTAACTTAAGAATTATGCAAAATGCTCAGTAACATAACATCGAGTTGTTGCGTTTAAGTTTAATAGTTGACAAGATACTTAAGTGCGCATTAATATAACTTTGTAAGATAAATCTAATGATGTTAGAGGAGCTGGTGAAGAGATGCGTAAAATTTCTGTAGCTATTATAGGAGGCGGACTTGGCGGGCTTGCTCTGGCCCAAAGTCTAAAGAATAACAATATCGACTTTCATGTCTACGAAAGAGAGCAGTCATCTTCATTTCGCCAAACAGGATATCGTATTAAATTGAATCCTGACGGTACGACCGCGCTTCGAAATTGCTTACCGAGTCATCTATACCAGCTCCATCTTTCGACTGCAGTTTACACTACGAGCCATCCTGTATTCCTCGACGCACACTCCTTAAAACCGGACAGAAGACCAGAAGGAGTGAACAAACAATCTAATGAGGTTCAGCCTGCCGTGAATCGGTTTACCTTTAGAGAAGTACTGCTTGGAGAATTGGATGAAAACATTCATTTTGGCTACCGATTCACGCACTACGAGAAGTTGGACAACGGGCAAATTAGAGCATGGTTTGACAATGGGGAGCATATTGACGCAGATGTACTCGTGGGAGCTGACGGCGGTGCGTCCAAGGTTCGGAATCAATATAAGCCTGGGGTTGAAATTTTCGATACAGGAGGAAGGGTTTTATATACCAAGGTATTTCTGGACGAACATCGTAGAGAGGAATTGAATTTACTCACCGGCAAAGAAATGCGAGGTATCGGGTGTCCGGATGGAGAAGCTCCGGGCATGTTGCTCCTAGATGATATGGCCTTCAAACAGCCTTTAGAGAAGATTCCGGAAACGTTGGCGCCTCGTGTGAAAATCACTCCGCAACAAGACTATCTTTATGCCGTTTTTGCCGGATCGCCGGAATGGTTCCATATTCCCGATGAGCAACTTTTCCAATTGAGCGGTTCGGAATTGTTGCAACTCGCGCAAGAAAGAACCCGGGAATGGCATCCGCAAGTCAAACGCATGCTTGAGTTGGCCGAACCCGAATTAACGGCAGTTTATCATCTTCGTAATGTGATGCCATTCAAGCCGTGGAAGGAAACGACGCAGGTCGTATTGCTGGGCGACGCTCTTCATCCGATGACTCCTGCCGGTACCGGGGCAAATGCGGCATTGTTTGACGCAAGCGAGCTATCCAAAGAATTGGTTCAAGTGAAAAACGGAAATAAGCAATTGCTTGACGCACTTCGGGATTATGAATTACCCGCCATTCAGCGCGGCATGAGGAGTGTTCGTCTATCTTCGCAAGCTGGTGCCGATATGTTTAATCAAAAGCCGTTGCCGGATGAAGATATGGTTATCGAAGATTAGTTACATTTGTTTTAACTCAAATTATTAAACCCCAGGTTAATCTTCACCGCGTTCTCAATTACGATACTAACGGCTTACTTGTCCCATCAAACAGAGAATCTCTCGTCTCAGCAGGACCACGCGGCGCTAAGCTATGCTTTCGGCCATACGTTTTTCATCCCTTTTGTCTTGTCTCTCGCCGCGCTGGTGTTGAGTTTGTTTCTTTCAAACCAAAACCCAGTTAAGATATAATTAAGAGATAAAAGAAAAGCGTTGGGAAGTGACAGGATGAAGCAAAAGCGCAGACCCCATATATCTGAAGAGAAGATTATGGAAGCTTCGTGGAAGCTGCTTGGTTCCGAAGGCATCGAGCAATTTACGATGAGGAATCTCGCCACAGAACTTCATATTCAAGCGCCGACGATTTATTGGTACTTCAAGAACAAGCAAATTTTGTTCCAGGCACTTGCGAACGAAGTCGCACGAGAGATCATCCGCGATCTTCCTGAAACCGGAGATTGGAGGGAACGGCTGGTATTAAGCATACAAGTCATCCGTCAGAAGCTGAAAAAGTTTCCATGCTCTGCCCAAATTCTCATAAAGTCGCGTCCCGAGTCCGATTATTTGCAGTTGTTCGACTGCCTGCTGCAAATGATCGAGCCGACGCAGTTATCGGACAAGCATAAGTTTTCGTACGTGTCCCATGTGTTCAATTTCGTGATCCATTATGCCATAGATGAGTACGAACAGCGTATGTTGCATTTGGCGCTTGAAGACGAGGGCGAGAGCAGTTCCGAAATCAATCTCTCCCAATTCAGTCTGATCGAGCGAATGCATGATGCCGGGCTATTCAATTTAATCGGATCTGACGAGATGTTCGAATCGGGAATCGCTTTGTTGTTGGACGGGATAGAGCAAAGAGTGATCGAATCCTCGCGAGGGACCACGTAGACAAGGATGATCTTCGTTACTACTCGATGGCCGAGCATTTTAAGAGACCATTTTTTATTCGACAAGTGCGGGTAGCTCCGGGCCTGCCTAGCATGGCTCGAAACGAGGCGATTTTCCCGGACAAATGGGGATTCGCCATCTTGGACGTTTGTTTGGCTAACTCTTGCAACATTTGATTTGACGTCTCCTCGTCTCTCTGTACGGCGGCAATGCGGGCAAGCCATAGCGCCGCGATGGTTGCCAGGCTTATATTGTCATGCAATTTTCCAATATGATAGACTTGGCGCATAACCTTTTCCGCTTCGACCAAGCGATTTCGTTCGTACTGCATTTTTCCAAAGTCGATATATAAATGAGCAACAAAAAGCACATTTCGGGTTCCAAACCAAATCGACAGCAAGGGCGTTAACACCTGTTCCGCCAGTCGAAGGCTGTCATCCGACACGTAGATGTCCCACACCGGATGATAGCCATCCCCGTCGCTTCCGAACCCAATGAAAAAATCGCCTTCCGGATGTTTCTCGACATATTCCTGTGAAAATTGTACGGCATATTCATAATCCCGATCCAAAAACGTGCGAAATGCGGCCAGAAAAGCGAGTCCGGCATGTAATGTTTCGGCTTCAACAGGAGGAAGGGGATCTGTGTCCTCATCCAGCCTGCGAACCGCTCGCCAATACCCGTCTGTGGCCGCTTCGACATGCCCAGACATGTACTGGGAAGCGAGTTTTGTCAAAAGCATCATCGGCTGGCAAATAACAGCGTGTCGGGAATAGCGCTAAGCCACCTGCAAAGCGTCGTCCATTCATTGGCCATCAGTTCCTTCGCAATCGTCTCTACTAATGAAAGCGCATGTTCGTAACCGGCAGCCGCAAGGTAATGATCCACCGCTTCATGCGGATAACCGTTCTCTTCCAACCATTTTCCCGCTGCCATGTGAAATGTTTTCCATTGCCGCGGCTCGCGTATTTTCAGTTGCGCCGTCAAAAATTGTCGGAATAAATGATGGTACCTGTACCACTCCCTCCCCTCGTCCAAAGCCACAAGAAACAGACTCTTCTGTTCCAACCGTTGCAGATAGGCATCACTCTCGGCTATGCCGGTTACCGCCTGACAGAGTTCGCCTGTCATCCGCCCTAAAATCGAAGTTTGAAGCAAAAATTGATGCATCGTTTCGGATTGACGGGAAAACACTTCATCGAAGAACCAGATGAATTCCAATCTACCCACTTTCCTGACGAATTTCTAAATTGCATGGCAAACGTATAGGTCCCATCCACATAATCATTGTCTGTATCATTGCTTTCAATTCCTACGGTTTGACACGGGATTCTGTTTTTTCACTATCAAAGTTAGGAAGTGTTGCTATTCGCTCGATGTCAATGTATACCGTCCACGTTCTGTCTCCCTAGAAACCTAAAAAATATGCGTTCCCCGTGGATTCTCTTCCCCAAAATTACATGCAAGGTAAATATCACCTTTATTCCAGGCCATGAAGTGATCATGCCAATCGTCGATATACCCATCGGAGCTATCAAGAGGTCCACGATTTGTTCCGACTCCAATCCATTCATTGGTTCTGAACCCTACCTACATTTCTGTTTGCCGATAAGATGTCAAAATAACAAATAAATAAAATGGAGTTTTTGTTGAATATAGTTTATTTTTAATTTAATATAGTTAATAATCAGGAGGTGAAAAGATGAATCGTGAAGATGTACCGGCCTGGATATTATCTCTGGATAAAGAATCCGTTGAATTTATAAGAAAATTTGTCATTAATTCCGGGTCATTAAAAGAAATCGCAAAAATTTATGATGTTTCCTATCCAACAGTAAGGGCAAGGTTGGATAAATTGATCCAGAAAATTGAATTGCATAGCAAAACAGAAGATGTGGAGTTCGTAACGATGATAAAAAATATGGTCATCGATGAACGGCTTAGTTTAGAAACCGCAAAATTGATTATCGACAAATATAGAAATGAAAGGACGGATGGCTAATGTTTCAGGTATATGGATGGCTGATCGCAATTGGAGTACTAGTAGTTCAATTTTTCTTATCGCGAAGAACAAATGTTTACTGGGGAGCTGTCTTACCCGCTTTATATGTGGTTTTTATCTTCATATGGCTACCCGAAAGATTTGGGAAGGAAATCACATTTTCCATTATTATAGCTGCTGTAGCCGGGTTGGTTTTTCTATTGGGAATGTGGCTTAACGGAAGAGAGGATCTGAAAAAGAAGAGAAAGAAAGAGTTGGAGAAAATGGAGTTGCATGATATCGAGTAAAGTTGTAATTAGTTCGGCATGAGTGTGCTGACAACGACGTCAACATCATTTTGACATATGGGAGAGAGCAATTTTTTCTCGAACTCGTATACCACTTTGATCGGATCGCCGACGCAGACTTCATACACTGCCGCGAACCAAGCTTCATGTACCAGTAGCTACCTATAGTTTGAAATACAAATATTCCAATGGACAGTAAAACACCTGAAAGTAAGCCCAGTTTTCCAAATAGCCCAAAACCGTACCCATAAAAAATGGGCGTGAAAATCACCGTTTGCAACAAATAATTAAGTTGCACACCTTTTCTCGCTAACTACGCGGAAAACGTATCAATATGCAGTTGAGTAATCACTATGTATCAGTCACTCATGAATTTCTTTCAAATTTTTTTGTTTTTGATGAACCAAAGAGCCCCTTTCCACATCTTAACTTATAGTACCAAAAATCAAGCACATGAATAGGAGGTTTGACAATGTGACCGATACATACGATTTTCAACAGGATGTCGACCTTGCCATGCGTGGAGACACCGATGCCTTCATCAGGCTGATTCTTGCTCATAAGAATTATCTGTACAGCTTGGCACGTACATACCTGAATCACGACGAGGATTGCTCCGATGCAGTACAGGAAACGATTTTTAAAGCGTTTAGGAGCATAAGCACCTTGAAAGAACCCGCATTTTTTAAATCATGGTTATCCCGTATTCTGATTAACGAATGCATCCAGTTGTTGCGGGCACAAAAAAGGATGCTCATCATCGAACAATCCAAATGGGATTGTATACCCATAAACGTTCCTTACGAGGCAATTGAGTTGAAAGAAGCGGTAGCGTATTTGGAGGACGACCTTCGAAACGTCATCCAGCTTTATTACTATGAGGATGCCCCAATCAAAAAAATCGCCAAAAGGCTTGGCGTTCCAGAAGGCACAATAAAATCCCGGCTGCACCGGGCCCGCGAGCTGCTGGCGGAAATTCTTGAATCCCCACATGACAGGAGAATGATGTATGACCCGACTCTAATGCAGGAGCGTCGACGAAATAACCTGATTCCTTTGCTACCCAACGTGGTGTGTGAACGAATCGATGCGATGCTTTCCTGCTTACCAAGAAAGCTACAGACCAAAGCTCTGCGGTTTGGCTTGTACAACTTAGAACCGGTTTTGTCCATCTTATGAAGGAGATGCTTCTATGGAAGGTTTCTTGTTAGACCGAGTGACAAAATAAGTTACGACTACGATGAAAAAGATTACGACTTTATAGCGGACAGATTGTACGAGTACAATGCAAAATCGTCGCAAGGATTGCTCAAAAAACCAGAGCATGACGTCTGTTTATTCTTGAAGGAGAAGTCTGGACGAGTGGTTGGCGGCATCTTTTCGAAACAACTATTGCTTATATAACGATATGTTCTGGATTGCGGATGATTATCGTGGCAAGGGATACGGTAAGGCAATGATTGTGGTGGGCCATAGGTTTTTGGTATTCTCGACGATTTTCCGGGCGGAATCAAACAATGTTTTCTGAAGAATAAGCTATAGAAGGAGCGCTAACGTGATCTACAAACTTGATATAACCGATCATGAGAAAATAAAGCCATTGTTAAAAAACGAGCAGCAAAATGATCTGACATTAAATGCGATTATGAACGGCAACAATCGTGGCACCGTTTACGTGGACAACCCAGAGCATCCGCGCACGGCTATGATCGATGTTATCGGAACGATCTCGATGTTTATTGGAGATCATACGAACGAAGACTTTTTTCGGCTGCTGCCGGATTTTATCGACAACCAACTGAAATTTGATACGTTGGAATCATGCGGCGGCACTTATTTCCTCGCCGTGGCAAGTGATGAAGTTTGGGAGAAAGTAATTGAGAAAGCTATTTCCCATCGGGAATACGAGACAGATTTTGAGTGGTACCACACATTCAACGCGGACCGTTTTCATACGCTCAAGAGTGGCTTTAAACCGTTACCTACGGGGTATGCGATTAGACGAATTGACAAAGCAACGATCGAGAACGATTCGGAAGAAATCCTCTCAGAGGTGTTGAACGAATTTTGGTACTCGACGGACGATTTTCTTACAAAAGGTTTAGGTTATTGCGTGGTGAATGGCGACCGTATCATTAGCGCATGCCTTTCCTGCTGTGTGAATGTCCAAGATCATGAGATTAGTGTAGAAACCTATAACGACGAAGACATGAATAAGGGTTTTGCCACATTAGCTTGCGCCGCGTATTTGGAGCATTGCCTTGCAAGTGGAATAACCCCCCATTGGTCGACACTCGAGACGAATAAGGAGTCTCTTCGTTTAGGGGCGAAACTCGGGTTTGAGTTTGCATCCAAACGCAAGACCTTTGAATTTGAGTTTTAAGTCAATACCTTCAGACTCCTTTATGAATTAAATATAGTTCACAAGTTCAGAGTTGGGAAGAGATATTCCGAGAGGTTGTTTTGGTCTCGAAGCGGAATAGATTCTCAATCACGTTTTGAATCCTCAACTGATCTTGAAAGACTGCTGTTTTACTCTAAGCTGGTCCGGGATATATCACCCGGACCAACTAGTGCTGTAGTTTTATTTAATAGGAGACCGTTCCAGCAAATATTGCAAAAAGTAATTTCTTATTCAGTTACAGGTTTACCCAATTTACCTTCGGCAATAATAATTTTACTTTTTTTAGGTAGGCATTTAAAAGGAGCCCAAAAGGACTTCTGATTCGGTCATCCTTGTCTGCTTTTTGCTCCCCAAGTGTTTTTTTGTCTAAATAGTCCTCCCAAAATAGGTTCAAGATTGGGTACGAATATTTCCGAAATTTCATCAATCAATATGCTTACCCTGCGAAGGTTTGATTCAGCCTATCACTTAGAAAGAAGGGGCATTTATTTGTTAAACCGATTAGACTTTCTCTTTTTCACAAATAATACTTTTAAAGAAGGAGGTGGCCTTGTGCGTAAGCTTTTCATTCATTTATTATTAGTTTTTTCTCTTATATCATTTTCAGGTATTTCGCTTGCACAAAATCATGAAATTCCTCCGCATGCAAAGTGGGGGAAAATTGCCATGGATGAAATGAAGAAAAGCTATCCAAAGGCTAAAATAATTGATTACCAATACATTGGACGAGATGTGATAGATGCAAAGAGATCGAAAGAAACCGTTAAACTTTAGTTAAGACAAGATAATAAAGAGTGGGGTGTGCTGGTAATCATAACATTCGATTCAAAAACAGAGAGAATCCAAACGATTCAGTTCAGAGAACCCAAAACACAGTATTAATTTGCTATTAAATAACTGGTTTAGCTAGTTGGAATAGCTATCAAGAAAGAAGGTGGTACTCTCCATGAAAAAATTAATTTTAGTCATTTTAACGGTTTTAATCTGTTCTAAACCTGTATATGCTACTGAAAGGAAAGTTGATTGCGACTTACTGAGACGTGCCTTTATAGAAGCGATGTTAGATAAGATCGGAAACGCCGTCCGTTCGCATGGGACAGATCGTTTATGGACTAGAGGTAAAGAGGAAATCTTGGAAGTAAAACAACCTGATCCCAAAAACCTTACTCGTTTCATCGTAACAGTTCGTGTTGAGACATTTGAAGGAGCCCATAATCCTCCACGCGCTTTCGAGACAATGACCATCGACCTCCCGTCGGGCGAAGTATTAAGTTATAAAATCAGATGGAATAATTAATTCGTTCAAACAAACCCCAAATCTCGTACAGTTTCTACAATTAATCATGTTGTTTTCGTCCATCGTTAATCGCTACATAAAAAACAATCAGGCTAATCTCTTAACTGTGACCCATAAGATGGACCTTTGAAAAAAGTTGCCCACTTGTCCCTCTGCCGGCTGTTAATGGATGTTTTCCAATGCACCTGATCCTCGCTTTCTTTCCCTGCTGAATACTGCCTATCAACCGCCTTCACCCCCTGCAAAAGTGGGCCAAGGCGGAAGACAAATCTGGGAATTTCAGCCCTTGCAGCGAGGTGTGACCAGCCTCTCCTTTAAATTCTGTCGCCCTTGATATGAACGAGAATGCGCTCAATTCAGGTCTTACCTTGTTTTGATTCAGTAGGTCTATACGCTCAAAAAGCGAAAAGCCAAGCGCTAACAAAACTCGAAAAATCTCGATAAGTTGGTGAACCTCGATTAGCAGACTTATGACACGCCAACTTGGCGATCCAGCGCCCGATAACGGATGGCTTCTGCTACATGGGCTGAGCCAATTTCCTCCGCCCCTGCCAGGTCCGCTATCGTTCTGGACAGCTTGACGATCCGATCATAGGCCCGTGCACTCAGGCCAAGGGTTTCAAACGCCATTTGCAGCAGCTCCTGCCCTTCTTTGTCCAGCATGCAGTAGCGGCGCAGCTCTTCTCCAGTCATGGAACTGTTGAAAGGAAATGCCGCACGATGACCAAACCTTTTGCTCTGGATCGTTCTTGCTGCCTCTACTCTGGTGCGGATGGCCGCAGACGATTCCGACATGCTGCGTTGATTCAGAAGATGAACAGGCACCCGAGGCACCTCCAGATGTAAATCTATGCGATCGAGGAGCGGTCCTGAAAGCTTCGCCCGGTAGCGCTGAATTTGCAGGGGCGAACAAGAGCACTCACGCTGATCCTTGGAGCCGTAAAAGCCGCAGGGACAAGGATTCAACGAAGCAATCAAAAGGAAGCGAGCCGGGAAAGTAAAAACATTCTTCGCTCGGGCAATCGTCACAACCCCTGCCTCCAATGGCTGTCTCAGCGCCTCCAGAACAGATCGCGAAAACTCCGGCAACTCATCAAGAAACAGGATGCCGCCATGTGCGAGACTGCACTCTCCTGGCCGCGGGCTTTGGGCTCCGCCTCCGACGAGTGCCGCCATCGTTACCGTATGATGCGGTGAACGAAACGGACGCTCCCGGATCAAGCCCGTCTTTCCACTTATCTGACCTGCGATGCTGTATATCTTGGTCACATCATAAGATTCATCCATATTCATCTCTGGCATGATCGAAGGCAAGCAAGTCGCAAGCATCGTTTTCCCCGATCCAGGCGGCCCGACAAGGATTACATTATGAAAGCCGGCAGCTGCTACCTCCAGCCCCCTTTTGACAAAGGTTTGCCCGTACACGAAGGAAAAGTCGAGCGTCGTCGTTTTCGCCGCAGGAACGCTCTCCCCCTCATCTGTGAATGCAGGTTCATTCAGAGAGGTTGTCCAATACTGGACAGCAGCGGCAAGATGGGCAGCGGGCAGGACAGTTAGATCAGAAAGCCTCGCCTCTGCTGCATTTTGTTCCGGCAGAATAACATGCGTAAACCCTTCTGTCTGTGCCTGTAGCAGTGTTGGCAAAACACCGCTCACTGGTCGCAAGGAGCCGTCCAGTGCCAGCTCTCCCAACATGAGAATCGCTTCTTCTCTTTTGGGGATCTGCTTGGAAGCGAGCAGTATGCCCATCGCGATCGCCAGATCAAACCCTGAGCCTTCTTTGCGGAGATCAGCTGGGGCCAGATTGACGGTAATTCGCTGCATCGGATATTCAAAACCGGAATTTCGCAGAGCCGCTCTCACCCGGTCCCGCGATTCTTTCACAGCCGAGCCGCCCAGGCCAACCAGGTCAAACTGGGGAAGACCGTTCGCAATGTCAGTCTCCACGGTCACGATCATGCCGTCAATTCCGTGGACGGTTCCGGAAAAACTTCGTGCGTACATAGTTAGGGATCACCTCTTGCTATCAGCGTAGAAAAAGACAGAAGAGGCTGGCAAATAAATATTGTATGACGTGTGTACTTTGATACATTACTCTTGATAGCCGACCAATTAGTTAGTAATGAATTGAAAGGCTAAGCTAGTGTATCCAGAGCCATCCTTTGATTCTTTGTCTCAAGATAAGCCTGGATTTTACAAACTACTTTTTCCAATTGATTCTTTTTCCATTTGATTTCTTTTCCGTCTAATTCTTCTGCAAGACCTGCGTTCATCGTACTCCATGGAGGTGTTCTTTCGTATGAAAGACCAGACAGGTACCGTGATTTCCGTGAGTAAAAGTGCAACCCACTCTTTCAGCAAACAAAATCAGAACGCCATTAATCTACTCACCG
This sequence comes from Brevibacillus ruminantium, assembly GCF_023746555.1. Classification (NCBI taxonomy): domain Bacteria; kingdom Bacillati; phylum Bacillota; class Bacilli; order Caryophanales; family Paenibacillaceae; genus Brevibacillus; species Brevibacillus ruminantium. Next base: position 2,233,557 of record NZ_CP098755.1, on the reverse strand, counting down.
GACTTGGCGTGGAAGGTGACGCACACCTGGGTGAGACGGTGAAACATCGTTCCAGAGTAGCTCAAGATCCCACTCAGCCAAACCTGCGTCAGGTTCACCTGATCCATTCGGAAATTCTTGACGAGCTGCGAGAGTCGGGCTTTGACGTACTACCTGGGCAAATGGGTGAAAATATCACCACCAGGGGCGTCCAGCTTCTCGACCTGCCAACCGGAACGCGACTACATGTAGGCAGTTCTGCCGTTATTGAAGTCACTGGCCTGCGCAATCCCTGCAACCAACTGAATCATTTCCAGGAGGGTCTCATGCAGGCGCTGCTGGGACGGGATGAGCAGGGAAATCTTATCCGCAAAGCTGGCATCATGGGAATCGTACTTACTTCCGGCGAGGTTCGGCCTGGTGATTCCATCCGTGTAGAACTTCCCTCTGAGCCGCACCGACCGCTTGAGCGCGTCTAGCCAATTCCGGAACCTATTTTCATTTCCATATGGAACCTTTTCGCAAAAATTGCTATGATAGTTTCAATTTATAGCAGAAGGATGTGCCATCATGTCGAGAAAAGAGCTTGCCAAAGAGAGACTCCAAGGATATATTGCTGATGTAGAACAGCTTTTACAGGAACAGAAAAAGGATTATCCGAAGATCGTCCAGCGTGCGATCACGAATGAGATTAACCAACTGCAAAAATCGATCCGCCATTGGGATCAAGTCCTTCAAACACAGACCAGCTCGTAAAGGGTCTGTGTTTTTTTAGAATTCACAATCCAAAAAGTTTCATTTTTGGTATCCTTATTACAATACGATTCATCCCTGGAGGTGACTTAAGTCCGATCCCTCACACCGTTCATGCCGGCACATTTGCCAAGGTAACACACAAAGAGCCTGAATCAAAACTACATCATACCTATGTTTTTCTCTATGGTAAACTGGCTCTCTAAGTCCGGCTATGATTTTTCCGGGTTTGATTTTGTATACTGGGATCACCGATACAAACCAGACCATGAAGAAAATGAAATTGACCTGTATGTATCATTGCGATAAGCCGTTCGTGTTTATTGATCTAGTCCAAAAAGTCTTGAGGAGGTTTATATGTCGCGGACAATTGTCAACCGCATCGGTACAGTCTTTGTACCTGTCCGTAATATCGAAAAGGCTCGAGATTGGTATTGCAGACTCCTGAATATCCCTGCTCATGGCGAGATTCAATTTGGCCACTTGTACTGTGTGCCTATGGAAGGCGATGCGGGTTTGGTTTTGGATAGCCGGATTTTTGATGCGGAATCTCGGAGAAACGGACCTTTGTTCCATTTCAATACAGATGATATCGTAGCCGCTTATCACGATTTGAAGCAAAAAGACGTGGAATTATTGACTGGTATCGAAAATGATCATTGGTTTACGTTTCGAGACCCGGATGGCAATGTTCTAATGGTTTGCAAATGTTAAAACGGTCCATTCTCTTTAGGGCGGTTGTAGTAAATCGTGAAATGATCAAGGTCACTGACAATCGAGTAGGAGGGGGTGGCTAACCCCCGTCCTCTCACACCACCGTACGTACCGTTCGGTATACGGCGGTTCACCAAGCTTGACGAATGTCAAAATATCGCTGTGTTAAGCTTTTGAGCCCTTGTTGTTGCCAGTAGGCAATGCCGAGGGCTTTGTGTATATGCGGAGTCTTTGTAGTACGCCATGCCCCCTTGCGGGTGTTTGCAATTTCAATTGCTTTTGTGTGAGATATACCAAGAGAACGGAGTTCTCGATATCTGGTTCTCACTCGTTTCCACTGCGTCCACAAGCAAAGACGGAGCCTACGCCTTGTCCATTCCTCAATGGATTGTAAGATTCCCTTTGCGTCTGCAAGGGCAAAATATCCAATCCAACCCATGAGATACTGGTTTAACCTTTCAACCCGTTCCTCAAGCGAGATACTCCACACTGGATTCGTGATCGTGCGGATTTTCTCTTTTAACTTGAGAAGGGATTTTGGGTGGATACGAACCGTTGTCTGTTTTACGAAAGTAAAACTAAAGCCAAGGAATTTACGTTTCCACGGCCGGTCCACCGCACTTTTCTCCTCATTTACTTTTAGCCTAAGCACCTTTTCCAAGTAATCTTTCATGCTCTTCTTAACCCGTTCTCCTGCTCGTCTTGTTTTCACGTAGACGTTGCAATCGTCCGCATAGCGGCAAAAGCGATGTCCCCTCTTTTCTAATTCCTTATCCAGATCATCAAGCAAGATATTTGCTAATAGTGGGCTTAGCGGTCCACCTTGCGGTGTCCCCTCACTTGAGGTAGTACAGATTCCTTTTATCATGACACCTGCGTTTAGATAGGATCGAATCAGCTTTAGAAGGCGCTTGTCTTGGATTTTACGAGCCACGCGGCTCATCAGGATATCATGGTTGACACGATCAAAGAATTTCTCTAGATCGATGTCCACCACGAATCTGTATCCTTCCCTGATATACGCTTGCGCTTTCCTTACTGCCATGTGGGCGCTACGTTTCGGGCGAAATCCGTAACTGGACTCCGAGAAGGTGGGATCGAAGATCGGTGTTAATACTTGGAGGATGGCTTGCTGGATGAAGCGGTCCACCACGGTGGGAATGCCTAATAACCTTACGCCTCCGTCAGGTTTCGGGATTTCGACTCTGCGGACAGGTGAAGGTCGATAGGTTCCTCTTTCCAATTCCTCACGGATAGTTTGCCAGTGTTCGTGTAGATAGTCGCGTAGTTGTTCGGTTGAAACACCATCGACTCCACCAACACCTTTGTTTGCTTCTACTCGTTGAAGTGCCATCCGTAAGTTTTCCCGTGATAAAACTTTCTCCAGCAAGTCCATAACGATATTCCTTCCTTCGCACATGCGGGTTCCGTGTTTGCTGAACGATACTCAGCCCTCTTTTTGTACCCTCGGGGCTTCACCCCTGCTCTTCAAAAGTAGTTCCTTTCTGGAATTCTGCTTCGACGTATCGTAACAAAAGACATGGATCGCGTGCTGACTTGATGTTCAGCCCTTCCCCATTCAAGCGTCCTCTACTCGGGTACTATGGCCTCTGCTGACTTCTGCATGTTCAGCGCCTCCTTACGGAGGCGGTTACCAACAGTTGAAGGCGTTCCATGCAGACCTCCCCAGGTAAGAACGATAACTTTCATCCCATGTACCTGCCCAAGTTTACTGCTGTATCCCTTGGCTGTATGGGGCTTTGTCTTGTTTAGCAGACTCGCCCGAATACAACAGCCTCAAATTGGGTTCGTGTACCTCAGGTCGGGATTTTGCCGCTGGCTTCCTTCAGATTCGACCTCACGGTCGACACCCTTGCCTTGAGCTAACGGTTGGGACAGCCACCCCCCGTTCGGGACTTCCACCCTATAGCTATCGCCCATGCTGGGCGCACTAAAAAAATCCCCCGGCTGGGCCGAGGGACAAAGGATGGTGCTTGGAGGAGTTTCATCGCGTCGAGTACAGTACATAGTACGCCGGTACACAGCTATCTGCTGTAGACGCATCCCCAGTGGGCGGCCTATTTGGCGCCCGTTTTTTCATGAAAATGCGTGGACGATGTGTGTGATCGCGGGCGAATGATTCGTCTGCCCTTCCAAACGACCCTCAGAGCGCCCATACTGAATGCCCACTACATCAAACCGAAACTGTCTGATGGGCTCTTGCCTTGTTTGCAGATAGGCCAGTGCCATTTCCCTGAGCTTCTTTTGCTTTTGCCAGGTGATGGACTCAATCGCAGAGCCGTATTTCAGGCTGCTGCGGGTCCTGACCTCGACAAAGACCAGGACCTCCTTGTCCCATAAAATGAGGTCGATTTCCCCACGGGCCGTCCGAAAATTGCGTTCCTGCAATCGGAGGCCTTTTTGGATCAGGTATTGCTCAGCCATGCGTTCACCCTGCTGTCCCCGTTCGCGGCGGGCATCCGTCATGCCTTCTTTTTCCCTCCCTTGTCCAGGCGGTAGACAAAAGCGAGAACCTCTGCCACTACCTGATACAGCTCCGGTGGAATCTGCTGATGCAAATCCAGCTTTCCGAGCACTTCGACCAACGAGGGGTCCTCCTGGATCGGAATCTGATTTTCCTTTGCCGCCTTTAACAAATTTTCTGCGACATAGCCCTTTCCCTTGGCAACGACAGTAGGAGCATCCATTACCCCGGCCTGATAGCGCAGCGCCACAGCTTGCTTACGTTTTTCCATGTCAAAGGGAGTGCTGCTCATACGCGGAAATCTACCCCCTTGTAATCATTCATCATGTACCCGCTGCTGGCTCCGAGCCGTTGCACACTCCCTTTCGCTTCCGGAATGCTTTGAACACGCATGGATGAGAGCTGATAGCCAACCCCTTGCAGTTGGTCTACGAGACTATCCCGCATGTTCTGGACCAAGGGCTCCACCCAGTTGCTGTTGTTGAATACCTGAATATTGACGATCCGATTGACAATGCTTACATCCAGCATCGTGGTCCCCATCGCGCTCAAGTCCAGATGGAAAAACAAACGACAGTTTTCCGGGTCCAGCTCTCCTCCCCCTTTTTTCCGGGACTCGATTTGCACATAGGCCGTATCCTCTCCGTCCTGTGTCCGGATCGGAATTTGCATGACGACCTGGGCGAGCGGCTGATGTGTGGACTGAGCCAGCATGAGCTGTTGTCCTGTGATTTGCTGTAAAAGCACATCTGCTGCATCCCGCAATCCGGCGGGTACTCCGCCCAAGGAACCGCTTGAGAGCTGGAGCAACAGCGACTTTACGGATTCTAGCTGCTTGATGGCATCCTGCCCCCCAGCCATCACCTGATTGGCAACCTCTCTCTCATGAGATAATCCAAGCTGGCGGAACATCTCCAGGATCGGGTGGTTTATGCGTGCTGCCGAAGCCGACTGATTTTGTTGCAGGCTGTCCGAAGAAGCGCTCATCTCTGCAGAGCGGGATTGGGTGGCTTGCAGATCATCCAGTTTGACTCCGGTTGCTTTTCCCGCAAGTGCACTCTTATTCCCCTTCTCCAATCCCCCTAGATAGGGTTCAGATGTCCCACCAGGGCGTTGTCCAGACATTTCGCTTTGTCTAGCCGCATCGCTATTGCCTGTAGTAGCGGGATGAGCAGTGATCTCCTTTTGCATGGCTTCCGCACCAGCTTTGCCAAACGTCGTGGCTGCCGCTGCTGATGCTGCTCCCGCACCAAATCCCGGTCCTCCGAGGCCTGGGGTAGAATTTTGCATGACGGATGCACCAGATGTGCCAGCTTGAGATAACTCCTCCCGCGGCAAGGAAACAGCCAGATTCCCCAAGCTTTCCCGAAGTGCCCCGATGATTGCGCGCAGCTGTGTCCCTTGCGGATCGGTTGCCTGACTTTGTCCGCTGTTTCCGCTCATCGTGGACGGAGCAGCGCTTCCATTGGAATTGGCCTTGCCTGATTCTGAACCTTTGTCCCACCACTCGTCCGCCTGCCGGAGAAAGGCTTGGATCGTCTGACTCAGTGGCTTTTCCGAAAGAAATGCCTTGATCCCCGCGATGGACTCTGGGGTGATCGGCAAATTCCGTTTCAAGGCAAGCAGAAAAGCGTCTACTGTTCCTTGATCCCCTCCCAGACGCTGTGTGACCGCTGCAAAGCTCTGGGTCATTTCCCTGTTCACCGGCTGATTGGCTGACACCAATGCTTGTACAATCGCTTTGTTTTCTTTTGTATCTGTAATGCCGAGGGATTTCATCAAGCCTTCCAGCGACGCCTCCGCTACGGCTCCGCCTTGAGAAGACTGCAGTACTTTAAGCGTGACCACCCCGCTGGATGGCTGAACCTGCAGCCAGGCGCGCTGTCCCGCCTCCAGACTGGCCTCCAGCTTTGCCTGGAGCTGCATGCCTCCGATTTGGACCAGCGCCATATTTTCCGGATAGGTTCTGACAATCGCCCCGGTGAAAACCTGACCAGGTGTAAATTCCACCGGCTTGGCCGTCGAAATATGAGAACGCTGCATAAGAGATTGGACCATTTGTGCGGGCGAAAACATGACATAGCCTCCCTGTCAATGCCCGGAACCCTCTCGTCAGGCCTGCGCCTTCACCCCGGTAAAAGACCTCCGATGGATCGGGGTCATTCCGTAGCGCTCAAGAGCCGACAGATGTTCCGCTGTACCATATCCTGCATTTTTTTCGAAGCTGTATTGCGGGTACTCTTTTGCGTATTCACTCATCATTTTGTCGCGGGTCACTTTGGCGACAACCGAAGCCGCCGCGATCGATACGCTTTTTCCATCTCCGCCGATTATCGGAAGCTGTTTATAAGGCAAATCCTTCAACTGAACAGCATCGATCAGGCAAGCGTCCGGGATGATGCCCGCTTGCTTGATCGCCAGCTTCATCGCCTCTTTTGTCGCCTCCAGAATATTGATCTCGTCTATTCGATCAGCCGATACGATCCCGACACCCACAGCAAGAGCCTGCGATTTGATCACTTCGCAGAAGGCCTCCCTGGTTGCGGCCGGCAGTTTTTTCGAATCATTCAGTCCGGGCAGGTAAAAGTCAGCAGGCAGACTGACTGCAGCTGCAACGACAGGGCCAGCCAGCGGTCCCCGTCCCACTTCGTCAATTCCGAGCAGGTGGATATAACCCTCTGCACGCAGCGCCCGTTCAAACGTGGTCATCTCTTCCCACTGTCTGGCCAGCTTCGCTTTTCTTTCCTGCGCTTGCTCAACCTGTCTAGCAAGCTCATTAACACCTTTGCGTTTATCTTCGTGCAACCATTGTAGAAAATCTTTGGACACCTCGTCCATTTTTTCTATCTGATCCCGTATTTCTTTTATCGACATTTCTGCCAAATTCATTGATTCCACACCTTACTGGAGCGATTCAAAATAAGCAGTTGTTTTTGAAGCCTCCGACTATGTAATGAATTCATTATACTAGAAAACAAATGACGGTGTCCCAGGCAAGCTTTATTGATACATACGAAAAAACCTGCCTACCAGGGGATAGACAGGTGAATCTTGATTCGTCAGCATTCTTTTAGGAGAAAGCGATCGGTTTGCCAATCGGTTCTTCCATCTGCCAATCGACAGGACGCTCCAAGGTCACTGTCCCCAGCTTTCCTGAGCGGAGCTCACGCAAAAACAGCTCGGCTGCCTTGTCGTAATCGATCTCCCCGCCAGCTATCAGACAGCCCCGTTTTTTGCCGATAGACTCCAGCATTTCTACACGATCTGCCGGAAGCTCCTTCAGTTTGAAACGCTCGATCAGCCGCTCGGGATAGTAATGCATCATGTAGGTAATCGCGAAGAGCGCCACCTCTGTAAAATCAATCAACTCATCTTTAATCGCGCCGCTTGCAGCCAGGCGCAGCCCTACCATTTGATCCTCAAATTTGGGCCACAAAATTCCCGGTGTATCCAACAGTTCCAATGTATCGCCCATTTTTACCCATTGCTGGGCTTTGGTCACGGCTGGTCGGTCACCTGTCTGGGCAACAGCACGCTTCGCCAACCGATTGATCAGGGAGGATTTCCCGACGTTTGGTATGCCGAGAATCATGATCCGGATCGCACGTGCCTGCATCCCTCGCTCTGTACGTTTGGCCAGCATGTCCGCAGCCAGTTCTTTGCATACTTCAGGCAATTTGTTTACCCCTTTGCCGCTCAGCGCGTCAATCGGGAGTGTACGCAAATTTTGTTCACGGAAATAGCGAACCCACTCTTCCGTCACTTTCTCGTCGGCCAAATCTGCTTTGTTCAGCAAAAGCAGTCTTGGCTTTTCACTGACGATCTCGTCAATCATGGGATTACGGCTGGATAAAGGCAGCCGCGAATCTAGCAGCTCGATCACCACGTCAATCTGCTTCAGCTTTTCCGTTACTTGCCTTCGCGCCTTCGCCATATGCCCGGGAAACCACTGAATCGTCATGACGTCTCACCTGCCTCTCTTCTCTGTATACGTCATTCGCTGCACCGGTTTAACGGGTAATCCGAATTTCCGCAAGCGGCCAGAATACAAATTCGGAGCGGCCAACTACCAGGCTGATATCCACCGGACCGATCGCACGGCTGTCATGGCTGTCTCGACGATTGTCTCCCATGACAAAGACCTGTCCCACACCGACATGCACCGGACCAAAGTCCTCTGTCAGGGGAACACCTGCCGCCTCGGCTTCTTTCCGCTTCGGCTCCAGGTAGGGCTCCTCTACTACTTTTCCGTTTATCAGTAACTGGTCATTTTTCACTTCTACTGTATCTCCCGCCACCGCGATCACTCGTTTGATATAATCGCGTTTTGCCTCTGCATGAAACACGACGATATCTCCGGGCTTTGGCTGGGTCATATAGTAGATCGCTTTATTGACCACCAATTTTTCTCGGTCATGTAAGGTGAACTGCATGGAATCCCCGTCAACAATAAACGGAGCAAACAAAAAGGTACGGATTAAAAAAGCAAATACGATTGCTATCCCCAGTGCCTTAAGCCATTCCCATGCCTCATTTTTGGTTCGGCTGGAGGCGACTTCTTCGCTCATCCTGATCCCTCCACTTCTGCCGGTATCTTCCCCGAAATGGGGTTTGTCCATTCCTTTTGTAATGGAAAAAGGGGCCCGGCTAGCAGGCCAGACCCCTTGTATCGAATACTTGCTATTATCGACGGATTTCTTTGATACGGGCCGCCTTACCAACACGGTCGCGCAGGTAGTACAGCTTCGCACGGCGAACTTTACCGTGGCGCACAACCTCAATCTTGTCGATTTTTGGAGTATGCACGGGGAACGTACGCTCCACACCTACACCGTAAGAAATCTTACGAACGGTAAATGTTTCGCTAACGCCTGAACCGCGACGACGGATCACAACGCCTTCAAACAACTGAATACGTTCGCGCTGACCCTCGATAACCTTAACGTGAACACGAACAGTGTCACCAGGTCGGAAAGCAGGAATGTCCTGTTTCAATTGCTCTTTTTCCAACTCACGAATAACTTGGTTCATCCTCTATTCCCTCCTTCCCATCAGACGTTCTTACTCGCCTCAGAAAACAACGCCGGCATGCAACCGGTGTACGAGTAGCGGACCGCCTTAGTCAGCGGGCAAAATTGCCACAAGAAGTATAATAACATACCCGCATCTAAACGACAAGGTCTATTCCGATGACAAGCCTGAATTTTTTTCCTCTTGCTCTAATTCCAGCAGCAATTTTTTCATGTCCTCGTTCATTTCAAGCTGTTCCAACAGCTCTGGTCTGCGCGCTTTGGTTCTCCGCAAGGATTCTTTCAGCCGCCAGCGTACGATGTTTGCGTGATGGCCTGACAACAGGATATCCGGCACCTTCCAGCCGCGAAACTCCGCCGGGCGCGTATAATGCGGATGCTCCAGCAAACCTGTGGAGAAAGAGTCCTCGACAGCTGAAATTTGATTGCCAAGTGCACCTGGCTGAAGGCGCACAATGCTGTCGATGACCACCATCGCAGCCAGCTCGCCCCCCGTCAGCACATAGTCGCCGATCGAGATCTCATCGGTCACCAAGTGCTCGCGAATCCGCTCGTCATAGCCTTCATAATGCCCGCAGATAAAAACCAGATGCTCCTCCTGGGCCAGCTCCTCCGCCAGCTTTTGCTGATAGGGCTTCCCCTGCGGACACATGAGAATCACCCGAGGCTTGGCATCCGTGGTAACTGCCTCCACCGCACGAAAGAGCGGCTCCGGTTTTAGCACCATTCCCCCTCCTCCGCCATAGGGCGTATCATCTACGGTGCCATGCTTGCTCTCGGAGTAATCCCTGAAGTTTGTCACGTTGTACTCTACGATTCCCCGTTCGCTGGCTTTGCCGAGAATGCTGCTTCCGAGAACGCCCTCAAACATTTCCGGAAAGAGTGTCAAAATGTCAATCCGCAACGCTACTCCTCCTCTACAGCAGGCCTTCCATCAAATGGCAGACCACGCGCTTGCCAGCGATGTCCACTTCTTTGATGCAGTCATCAATATAGGGCAGCAGGATTTCTCCGCGCTTTCCTTTTACCACCCAGACATCATTGGCACCCGGCTGCAGGACGTCTACGATTTTGCCCAGCTCTTCGCCCGTATCCGTCACGACCTCGCATCCCACCAACTGGTGTATGTAAAATTCATCTTCTTCCAGCTCGAGCAGCTCGTCTTCCGAGATTTTCAACTCGCCGCCTTTGTATTTTTCCACATCGTTAATTGAGGAATAACCTTCAAAGCTGAGAATCTCGAAATCCTTTTGCTGCCTGCGGGTCGCCACCTTCAACAGCAATGGCTGGGCCAGGGTGGGGTGAAACAAATACAATTCCTTTCCCTTTTCAAACCGTTCATCGGGAAAATCAGTCGTTGAGATCACTCTTACTTCACCACGAAGCCCTTGCGTATTTACCAATTTTCCTACATTGTAATAACGCTTTTCCGGCATCTTTTGCCTCCTTTCCTTCACCCATTTGCACAGATCGTCAGACTCAAACGGTCTGCTCCGCTCTACTCACGAGCCGCCGCGTATTTCATGGATAACCCCATCTTTTATCACGATTACCGTACCCGCCATCTTCTCTTCCCAAACATCGCCTACCTGGATCTGGACAGGGCTTTGAACGGTCATGTAATCAATCTCCGCACCCAGCGGCAGATTTTCCAGCTGCCTTTTCTGAAACTGCAAATTCCCCTGCTTTTCCAGCCGTTTTCTCTCTTCTACAGAAAGTCTTTCCTGCATTTGCTGAAACAAATCAGCAGAGCGTTTGCGGGCGTCTGCGAGCAGCTTTTTCGCTTGAAATTCCCACTGCTCCCGTTCGTCCTCTTGTTGGCGAAGCTCTCTCTCGTATTTTTCCATCATGGCGGAGCGAGCTGCTTCCGTCAGAATGATTTTCACCTGGACTGTCCGCAGAATCGTAAGCATCTGAAGCATTCCTCCCGCCCTAGTCATTGACGGTCTTGCCTGATCGACGAGATTTCCCTTGGGAACGTAGAAAAAAAGACTGGGACACCTCCCAGCCTTTCCTAGACAATCTCAACTGTGACCCGCTTGTCTGATTGTACAGATGCTGCGATCACAACTGTGCGCAGCGCTTTCGCGATTCGTCCCTGCTTGCCGATGATTTTCCCCATATCCTCGGGATGCACCGACAGTTCGTAGACGAGAATGCGCTCTTTGTCCACAGCATTCACACGAACTTCATTCGGATGATCGACGAGAGCCTTTGCGATCGTTTCGACCAGTGCTTTCATCATCAGACCTCCAGATGAACGGCTTATTTGCCGTATTTCGTTTCGTGTACTTTTGCCATAACGCCTGCTTTGGAGAGCAGGTTGCGAACGGTATCAGTCGGAGCTGCACCATTCAGAATCCATTGTACCGCTTTCTCAGTGTCAATGTTAACAACAGCCGGTTGAGCAACCGGGTTGTAGTAACCGATTTCCTCGATGAAACGGCCATCACGTGGAGAACGGGAGTCAGCAACGACTACACGGTAGAACGGAGCTTTTTTGGAACCCATACGCTTCAGACGGATTTTAACTGCCATGTTGTTCACCTCCTATATGGATCAACGCAATTGTTATCACGTTGGCAAAGCTATATCTGAACCATCGCGCTTTTGCCGAAGCTCAAGTGCGAAGAGATCATCCCATCAATCATTTAAATGGCGGTTTGAAGTTGAACGGGAAGTTGTTGCCTCCCTGATTGCCGCCTTTACCCAAGAACGGAAGATTGAAGCCGCCTTTTTTCTTGGCCTTCTTTTTCATCTTGTCAGCGACGCCGGTAAACTGCTTCATCATTTTTTTCATTTCGTCAAACTGCTTGATGAATCGGTTTACTTCCTGAATCGTTGTACCGCTGCCTGCCGCAATGCGCTTGCGCCGGCTGGCATTGAGCAGCTCGGGATTGGCCCGTTCCGCTTTGGTCATCGATTTGGCGATCGCCTCGACGCGGGCAATCTGTTTTTCATCAACTTTGACAGCGCCCTTCATCTTGTTCATGCCAGGCATCATGCCGAGGATGTCTTCGAACGGTCCCAGGTTGCGCATCTGCTGCATCGCATCCAGGAACATCTCGAAAGTGAAATCCCCTTGACGCATTTGCCGTTCCATTTCCCGCGCCTTCTCTTCATCGACGGCTTCCTGTGCCTTTTCGATGAGGCTGAGCACATCGCCCATCCCGAGAATCCGGGAGGCCATGCGATCGGGATGGAAAGGTTCCAAAGCATCCAGCTTTTCACCCATGGCAGCGAACTTGATCGGCTTGCCTGTCACGGCTTTTACGGACAAGGCTGCACCACCGCGTGTATCGCCGTCCAGCTTGGTCAGGACCACACCCGTCAGCTCCAATTGACTGTTGAAGCTCTCTGCCACGTTGACAGCGTCTTGACCTGTCATGGCATCGACGACGAGCAGGATCTCGTCCGGCTTGGCTACCTCGCGCACTTGCTTCAGCTCTTCCATCAGAGCTTCGTCAATATGCAGACGGCCCGCCGTATCGATCAGCACATAATCGAGGTGATTCTCTTTGGCATGCTGGATCGCCTGTTTGGCAATCTCAACCGGGCTTACCTGATCGCCCAGTGAGAACACGGGTACGTTTAACTGCTCGCCCAAAACCTGCAACTGCTTGATGGCGGCAGGACGATAAATGTCTGCTGCTACCAAGAGCGGTTTGCGATTTTGTTTTTGCAGATACTTGGCCAGCTTACCGGTGGTCGTTGTCTTACCGGCCCCTTGCAGACCCGCCATCATGATGACGGTAGGCGGCCTGTGGGCTGCGGCCAACTGGGCGACATTTCCGCCCATCAATTCAATCAGCTCTTCGTTGACGATCTTGATGACCATCTGACCGGGAGTAAGGCTTTTCATAACGTCTTGCCCTACTGCCCGCTCTTTCACACGAGCGATAAATTCTTTTACAACTTTAAAATTGACGTCAGCTTCCAGCAGGGCCAGACGAACTTCGCGCATCGCCTCGTTGACGATGGTCTCGTCGATCTTGCCTCTGCCGCGCAATTTATCAAATGCGCCTTGCAGCCGGCTGGCTAAGCTTTCAAACGCCATACGAGCCCTCCTAATCCATCTCTGACAGTTGGTGGAGCAAAGTGATCAAGTCCTCTCTCGCCTTACCATCTGCGAGCCCTTCTACCGTTTGCTGCATGCGGGCAAGCAATTCCTGACGCTGTTCATGCCGGACGGACAAGCGGAGTTTGTCTTCGTATTCGAAGAGCTGCTTTTCAGCCCGCTTGACGTGGTCATACACGGCCTGTCTGCTCACTTCATGCATTTCGGCAATTTCTCCAAGCGACAAATCATCCAGATAATACAGCTCCAGATATTCGCGCTGCTTGCCTTTGAGAAGCGGCGCGTAAAAGTCGAACAAGAGATTCACTTGATTGGTTTTTTCGAGCATGGAACCAACCCTTTGCTGAGAGGTACTCGAATCCCGCTGTAAAGAACTTTTCCTTTACAGCACGATACTTATAGTACCCAATTCTCCATGTGCTGTCAAGGTTTTTTATTGACAAGTTTTTCGCAGGTGGTTTCGCGGCTAAAAACCGCTATTCCTTCGCTGCTTCCTCTTCCTCTGCCGCGACCTCTTGGGCAATCAAGCCCGCGAACAAGGCATGCACAAATTGTTCGGGATCAAATGGCTGAAGATCATCCATCCGCTCGCCCAAGCCCACGTATTTAACGGGAATGTTCAATTCATTGCGGATCGCAATCACGATCCCGCCCTTTGCCGTCCCGTCCAGCTTCGTCAGCACGATGCCCGTCACTCCCGCCGATTGCCCGAAGGTTTTGGCCTGAGACAGCGCGTTTTGTCCTGTCGTCGCGTCCAGTACCAGCAGCACTTCATGGGGAGCACCTGGAAGCTCGCGCTGCAGAACGCGGTGCACCTTGCTCAGCTCCTCCATCAGATTCACTTTGTTTTGCAGGCGCCCTGCCGTATCGCACAGGAGAACATCAACCCCGCGTGATTTTGCGGCCTGCGCGGCATCGTAGATCACAGCAGCCGGATCAGCGCCCTGCTGATGCTTGATCACTTCGACGCCGACTCGCTCGCCCCATACCTCCAGCTGTTCGATGGCGGCGGCACGGAATGTGTCACCGGCAGCAAGCAGCACTTTTTTTCCCTGCTGTTTAAACATATGCGCCATTTTTCCGATCGTGGTCGTCTTGCCAACGCCATTTACACCAACAAAGAGAATGACATTCAAGCGCCCCTCTTCGATTTGCAAGCGCGAATCCATCGCTTCATCGTTTTTCAACAGCGCCACCAGCTTTTCTGACAAAATCGGCTGCAAATCCATGGCGTTTTCGATTTTTTGCTTGCGCACCTCACTGCGAAGCTCGTCAATCAGTTCCATCACGGTATTGACGCCGACGTCCGCGGTGATCAGAATCTCCTCCAGTTCCTCGAAGAAATTCTCATCTATTTTTTTGTAGCGGCGCACGAGATCCTCCACTTTTTCGACCAGCAGATCCCTGGTTTTCGCGAGGCCGTCTGTGAATTTCTGGGTAACCGCCTCTGATTTTTGTACGATGGTATCCCGCAAGCGTTTAAAAAAGCTCATCTTCATCTTCCTTTTCTCGTCAATTCGATAAGAGCCTTGAAGCTATTTCCGATTTTTCGCTGCGACCCCTTATGCGGACTCAATGAATTTGCGTGTATCTTCCAGCTTTACGGAGACGATCTTGGAGACGCCGCCTTCTTGCATCGTAACGCCGTAGAGCACATCTGCGCTTTCCATTGTTCCTTTGCGGTGGGTTACACAGATAAATTGTGTCTGGCCGCTGAAATGGTGCATGTACTCGGCAAAACGGGTTACATTGGCCTCATCCAGCGCCGCTTCAACCTCATCCAGCACACAAAAGGGAACCGGCTTCACTTTGAGGATGGCAAACAGGAGAGCCATGGCGGTCAATGCCCGTTCGCCCCCGGACAGGAGCGCGAGATTTTGCAGCTTTTTACCCGGCGGCTGGGCGACGATATCGATCCCCGTCTCCAGCAGATTCTCCGGATTGGACAGGATCAGATCTGCCCGACCGCCGCCAAACAACTGCACGAACACATCCCGGAACTGTTCAGAGATTGCATCGAAGGTCTCTTTAAAGCGACGAGACATCTCCTGATCCATCTCGGAAATCACCTGGTACAGCATCGCCTTCGCTTCATTCAGGTCCTCTTCCTGTGTGCTGAGGAATTGCTGCCGCTCAGACAAGCGTTCGTATTCCTCAATCGCTCCAAGGTTGACTGTGCCCAGCGCGGCAATCTCTTTTCGCAAACGGTTGACGATCTGCTGTTCACTTGCCATCTCGCCCTTCGGCGGATACTTCTGTTTGGCCAGATCATAGCTCAGTTCGTATTCTTCGGAGAGTTTGTTCAACAGATGATCCAGTTCCACATCAAAGCGGTTTACTTTCACCTCTTCCTGATGCAGCGCTTCTTCCAGGGACTTGAGCCGTTTGCGAATCTCCTTCACTTCCAGCTCTACCTGCTCCTGACGCTGATACAGCGTAGCTCTCTCGCCCCTGCGATCCTGGATCAACCCGGCGACGCGATCCTTGTCCTGCCGCAATTCGGAGATTTTCTGGTCCAGCTCGCTGCTGCTGGTTTCGTTGGTTGCCTCCAGTTCATCATAGGAAGCCAAAGTTTGATTTAATTCCTCCCACTCTCGTTGCAGGGTCCGGCGCTGCTCCTCCAGCCGTTCCACTTGCTCCACGCGGGACTGGTATTCCTGTTTGACCTGGGCGTCAAGGACCTTGAGGCTTGTGATCCGCTGATTCATCTCTTCCTTGGACTCCAGTTGCTCCTGACGTTTGGCTTCCGCTTCGGCAATTTGCTCGGAGAGCTGTTTTTCTTCTTCTGTCATTTTCGCGAGGGCTGCTTCCAGCTCGTCCAGCTTCCGGCGAGATTCTTCCATCTCCCGCTGGTAACCGGCGATATCCTGATCCACAACAAACAAGCGATCAGAGAGGTTTCGCCCTTCTCCTTCTGTCTGCTGGAGCAGGACCTTCACTTCCTGTTCTTTGAGCCTGAGGCTTTCTCCCTCACTTCTTAGCTTCTCTTGCTGCTGCTCGATCGATTGGAGCTGCTTCGTCAGTTCTTCTACTTGCTCAGTATGCCCAATAATTCCCTGCTCGATCTCCTGCATCTGTGCTTCCAGTTCTTCTGCTTGCCGGTTTCTTCCCAAGAGATTGGTCGAGTTTTTTTTCAGGGCACCCCCGGTCATGGAGCCGCCGGCATTGACGATATCACCTTCCAGGGTGACGACGCGATAGCGATAGCCCATTGCTCTTGCCACCCGGTTCGCTTGGTCCAGTTTCTCTGTTACGATCACATTGCCAAGCATGGATTCTACGACCGAACGATAGGCATCCTGAAAGGTAACCAGTTCACTGGCGATGCCGACCACTCCCGCTTCTTTGGAGAGCGTTCGTTTGTCCTCTGCTTGAAGGCTGCGAGGACGGATGACATCCAGCGGCAGAAAGGTAGCCCGGCCTGCGTTGTTTTGCTTCAGATAACCGATCGCTGAGCGGCCCGCTGCTTCATTTTCTACCACGACATTTTGCAGCGCCCCGCCAAGCGCCACTTCGATCGCAGTCTCGTACTTTTCCGGAACGGTAACAAGCTCGGCAACGGCACCGTGGATACCCTGGAAGCCGCGCTCACGAGCCTTTAATATTTCCTTAACGCCCTGTTGGAAGCCGGCAAAGTCAGCCTGCATTTCCTTTAACAAATCCAGACGGGAGCGGATCGCTTCTTTCCGCTGTTCGCCCTGTCTCAGTTCGCGGCGTGCGGTTTCCAAACGGGCTTGTCCCTCCCGTATCCGATCCATCGACTCTTTATAACGGCTCAGTGTTTCTTGGATGGATTCTTCGATCTCCTGAAGCTGTTGCTTCAAGCCCTCTATTTTTCCGACCCTGCTTGCTTCTTCGCCGTCCAGCCGCTCTTTTTCGGCTGTCAGTCTATCAGCCCGGGCGTTTCCTGTTTGCAAGAGTTGCTGCTGATGACGGATGTCATTGCGCAAATTTGCAAGCTGATTCACCTTTTCAAAATAGTCGCCTTTCAATCGCTCGACGTCATCCGTGAGTGACTGAACCATGGCGTAAAACTGATTTTCAGCTTCACGCAGTGACTTTTGGGCATCTGCCAGTCGTTTTCCGGTCTCCTCTGTGCGCTGTTTTTCCTCTTGCAGTTCTGTTTCGACGGCATGCTGCTTTTCCGTGATGCGGTGAAGCTGTTCCATCGTTTGCTGGCGATTGGCGGTGAGGTTGCGAAGCCTTTCTTTCAATACCTCCCGCTGTCCTTCTACCTTCTCTGTTTCTTCACTGACAGTCAAAAGGACCTGCTGCAATTCTTCGATGGATTCGTCAATCTGGCTGACGTGAAATTTGGCTTTCTCCAAATCAGCTTCACGCCCTGATGCCTGTGCGGATTGAGCTGCCAGTTCTTCCTGCAGCTCCTGGGCGCGCCTGCCCGCTTCCTCCCATTTGGCGTGAGCAGCTTCAATCTGCTGGACGTAGAGGGAAATCTCATGTTCGACAAGCGTCGCATGCAGTTCTTTATAGGTGCGCGCCGTTGCTGCCTGTTCTTGCAGCGGGCCGATTTGTTCATTGATTTCGCTGACAATATCATGAATCCGAACGAGATTTTGTTCCGTCTCATCCAGCTTTTTCTCCGCTTCCCGCTTCCTCGTTTTGTATTTCACAATCCCGGCGGCCTCTTCAAAGATCCCCCGGCGATCCTCGGATTTCGTGCTGAGGATTTCTTCGATCTTCCCTTGGCCGATGATGGAGTAGGCTTCCTTGCCCAATCCCGTATCCATGAACAGCTCCATGATATCCTTCAGCCTGCACGCCCGTTTGTTTATGTAATATTCACTGTCACCAGACCGATAGACGCGGCGAGTTACCGATACCTCCGAATACTCCATGTCCAGCGACCTGTCGGTGTTGTCCAGCGTTAATGTCACTTCTGCAAAATTGACTGGCTTCCGCGAGTCGCTCCCTGCGAAGATGATATCCTCCATCTTGGCCCCGCGCAGCGACTTGGCACTCTGCTCACCGAGTACCCAGCGGATCGAGTCAGAGACGTTGCTTTTCCCGCTCCCGTTTGGTCCCACAACGGCGGTTACGCCGGGGACGAATTCCAATTCAGTCCGGTCTGCAAACGATTTGAAGCCTACCAGTTCCAGCCGTTTCAAATACATACGAGCGGTCCTCCCACATAAAAGCTCCTGACCGATCAGGAGCAAACAAAATCACTAGCATTCCCTTGCAACTAGGCACTATTTTATCATAACCTCCGGCTTTTGGCGAAGTGCTTGTGATGGGGTCTGACCTCGAAGAATAACAAAAGCCCGGGCTCCAATGAATGAAGTCCGGGCTTTCGCCATTTATTTCGCTCCCAGCTTAATCAGCGCGCGCGCTGCCGCCTGTTGCTCCGCTTCTTTCTTGGAACGGCCTGTCCCCACACCCAATGAGCGATGGTTTAACAGCACCTCGGAGACAAACTCACGGTTGTGCGCAGGGCCGCGTTCTTCCAGAATACGGTAATTGATTTCGCCGAGATTGTCCTGCTGAACAAATTCCTGCAACTGACTTTTAAAATCGGTCAGATGCGTGAACTCCCCTTTGTCCACGCGTGGATACACGTATTTCTCCATAAAGGTAAAAACGGCATCCAGGCCCTGGTCCAGGTACAATGCGCCGATAAATGCCTCAAACACGTCTGCCAACAGAGCAGGCCGCTGCCTGCCACCCGTCAATTCTTCCCCTTTTCCCAACAGGACGAGTTCACCGAAGCGAAGCAGCTCCGCAAACTTGACAAGAGACGGTTCGCAGACAATCGCTGCGCGAAGCTTGGTCATCTCGCCCTCACTCATCTTGGGAAAAGTCTTGTAGAGAAACTGGGAAACGGTAAGCTCCAGAACGGCATCGCCGAGAAACTCCAGCCGTTCGTTGTCTTGAATTCGCTTGCCGCGTTGCTCGTTGACGTAGGAAGAATGGGTGAACGCTTGCCGCAATACACTCTCATCTCGAAACCGGATTCCGATGGTTTCTTGCAGCTCGGCAAAATTCATCACCCTCACCACCATCCCCGAAGACTTCCTACTCTTTCTCTGAGCAGGAACCATTTATGCTTCGTAACGCTTTAAAATAATGGTCGCGTTGTGTCCGCCAAATCCAAATGTATTGGAAACAGCCACATTCACATCCGCTTTGCGTGCTACATTCGGTACATAATCAAGATCACACTCTGGATCAGGATTCTCCAGGTTAATCGTCGGCGGCAAAATCTGATCGCGAAGAGCAAAAGCCGTGGCGATTGCTTCTACACCGCCAGTTGCCCCGAGCAGATGCCCCGTCATCGATTTGGTCGAACTGACGGCCAGTTTGTAGGCATGCTCGCCAAACACTTCCTTGATCGCCATGGTTTCGGCGATATCTCCCTGATCCGTAGAGGTTCCGTGTGCATTAATGTACGCCACTTCTGATGGATCGATACCCGCATCCCGAATAGCATTTCTCATGCAGCGGGCTGCGCCTTCACCGCCTGGCG
Source organism: Brevibacillus ruminantium (assembly GCF_023746555.1). Taxonomy (NCBI): domain Bacteria; kingdom Bacillati; phylum Bacillota; class Bacilli; order Caryophanales; family Paenibacillaceae; genus Brevibacillus; species Brevibacillus ruminantium. The sequence goes on along the minus strand of NZ_CP098755.1, from coordinate 2,214,034 downwards.
ACGGTGCCGTAATATGATGCGCATCTGCGCTCATGCCGTAACCGATCACCTCGGCCAGAATCGTCGCACCGCGTTTTTTCGCATGCTCCAGTTCTTCCAGGATCAATACGCCTGCCCCTTCACCCATGACGAAACCATCGCGATCTTTGTCAAACGGACGGCTTGCCTTTTCAGGCTCATCGTTGCGCGTCGACATGGCTTTTGCCGAGCAAAAGCCCGCAAAAGCCATCGGACGGACGGTGGCCTCGGCTCCGCCGGTAATCATGACGTCAGCATGATCGTGCTGAATCAGACGGAAGGCATCGCCAATGGCGTTGGTACCGGTAGCGCATGCTGTGATGGCACTGGATGTCGGCCCTTTTGCACCGTACTGAATCGACACGGCACCGGACGCCATATTGGCGATCAACATGGGAATAAAAAACGGGCTGACACGGCGTGGTCCTTTTTCCAACAGAGTCCGATGCTGCTCTTCCCACGTGCTGAGTCCGCCGATCCCTGATCCGATGTATACACCAACACGTTCCGCATTTTCCGCTGTAATCTCCAGCTTGGCGTCTTCTACCGCCATTTTGGCAGCAGCCAATCCAAACTGAACGAATCGGTCTGTACGTCGAATCTCTTTCTTATCCATGTACGCTTCTGGATCGAAATCCTTGACTTCCCCAGCAATTTGGGTGGGGTAATCCGAGACATCAAAGGATGTGATGCGGGAAATGCCCGACTTTCCTTCCAAAAGGTTTTTCCAGAATGTCGTTGCATCATTACCGATCGGCGAAACAACGCCAACTCCGGTAATCACCACTCTTCGTTTCATAACCTATCACCTCTATAGTAAAGTCAGCCAAACGCTTCCTTGTTATCCTTGTTATCTTCTCATCTGAATAAGCCCGTGCGTACTTCGATTCTCTTCCCATGAAGGAAGGGGGAAGTCCCGCATCAACGGGACTTCCACTGAAGGAAACTACTTGTTAGCTTCTATGTAAGAAACGACTTCACCAACAGTAGTAATCTTTTCAGCGTCTTCATCAGAGATTTCCAGGTCGAATTCGTCTTCCAGTTCCATAACGAGTTCGACTACATCCAGGGAATCAGCACCCAGATCTTCTTTGAAAGAAGCCTCCAAAGTGATTTTGGACTCATCTACACCCAGACGGTCAATGATGATTTTTTTCACACGATCGAATGTATCTGCCATTTTGCTTCACCCCCTCTCCCCGTAATTATAGTAGATGAGCCTATGAAAAACTAGCAGGCTCTTCTTACTTACATATACATACCGCCGTCAACATGGAGCGTTTGTCCGGTCATGTAGCCAGCAGCATCTGATGCCAGGAACAGCACGACGCGGGCGATATCTTCAGCCTGCCCAAAACGGCCCAGCGGGATTTGTCCCATCATCGAAGATTTTACCTCTTCCGGCAGAGCTGCCGTCATGTCTGTATCAATAAATCCAGGGGCAACAGCATTCACAGTTATGCCACGGGATGCCAGCTCCCGCGCTGTCGTCTTTGTCAAGCCGATGACACCCGCTTTTGCAGCCACGTAGTTCGCCTGACCGGGGTTGCCCATCACGCCAACGATGGAGGTGATGTTGATAATCCGTCCGGAGCGCTGCTTCATCATCGGGCGTGTCGCCGCCTTGATGCAGTTGAATACGCCTTTCAGGTTGATGGCGATGACATCATCCCACTCTTCTTCTTTCATCCGCATCAGCAGATTATCCCGCGTAATTCCAGCATTGTTGACCAGAATGTCGATGCTGCCAAAATGGTCAAGCGCTGTTTTAAACATTTCATTTACTTCTTCTGCGTTGGATACATTCGCCCGCACCATAATGGCGTCGCGTCCCAGTTCCTTCACTTTGGCAACGGTCTCAGCAGCAGCTGCTTCACTGCCGGAATAGTTCACCACTACATTGGCCCCTGCTTCAGCCAGTGCCAAAGCGATGGCACGCCCGATTCCCCGGGATGCTCCCGTCACCAGTGCCGTTTTTCCAGTCATGATAAAATCCCTCCGTTCAACAGCTCCGTCAGCGAATCCATATCCTGCACGGAAATGATTTTCGTCTCGGCAGGCGCAATTTTCTTGATCAAGCCGGAGAGCACCTTGCCCGGACCTATCTCCACAAATGTCGTTACGCCTTCTTCAACCATCCACTGAATGGTATCTTCCCACAGGACAGGGGCAGCCACCTGCTGAATCAGGCTGTCCACAATCGTGCCGGCGTTAGATACAGGTCGCGCCGAAACGTTTGCTACCACCGGCACAGCCGCATCCTGAACGCTTACATCTGCCAGCAAAGCTTGCAGTTTATCGGCGGCGGGCTGCATCAGACTGGAGTGGAAAGGACCGCTTACATTCAGGGGCAATACCCGCTTGGCTCCGGAAGCCTTGGCTTTCTCCCCCGCCAGCTTCACTCCCTCCGCAGAACCGGAGATGACAATCTGTCCCGGGCAGTTCATGTTAGCCAGCTGAACCGGATTGCCCGCTTCGCTCACCTCTTCGCAAACCGCATGCAAGGCATCGCGCTCCATGCCCAGGACCGCTGCCATCGCACCTTGCCCTGCCGGAACCGCTTCCTCCATGTATTGACCACGCGCACGTACGGCGCGAACCGCATCGGTAAAGGAAAGAGCTCCGGCTGCTACCAACGCGGAATACTCACCCAAGCTGTGACCTGCGTAGAAATCTGCTTGCACACCTGGCTGCTTTTCACGCAGAGCCTCCAAGACCGCCACACTCGCTGTCAAAATGGCCGGCTGTGTATTAGCAGTCAGACGAAGCTCCTCTTCCGGACCAGTGAAGCAGAGCGCAGAGAGCGAAAATCCCAGCGCCTCATCCGCTTGTTCAAAAACGCGGCGTGCTGCCGCTGAATGCTCGGCCAGCTCCTGGCCCATCCCGACGAACTGAGAGCCCTGTCCAGGGAAAACAAAAGCAATTTTACCCATTACTTGTTTCCTCCTTCCGCTTCTTCCGTCGACCATTTCAGCAGGGAAGCGCCCCAAGTAAGTCCGCCGCCAAAGCCTACCAGCACGATGTTATCCCCTTCTTTTACACGCCCTTCCTGGATCGCTTCATCCAGGGCGACAGGGATCGATGCAGAGGACATATTTCCATAGCGGTGCAGGTTGATTGCCACCTTGTCTTCAGACAGGCCAAACCTTTGAACTGCCGAATCAATAATCCGCTTGTTCGCCTGATGCGGCACCAGCAAATCAATATCTTCTTTCGTCAATCCGGATTTATCCAACACAGCCTCCGTCGCCGAATTCATGACGCGGACTGCAAATTTGAATACTTCTCCACCCGCCATCGAAATGTAATGGAGGTCGTTTGCAATCGATTCGCTTGAAGCCGGAATCCGGGAACCGCCGGCCGGCTGTGACAGAAGCGCCCCTCCCGAACCGTCCGCACCCAGCTCAAATGCCTGGAAGCCGAAGCCGTCCTTGACCGGTCCCAGCACAGCCGCACCTGCTCCGTCACCGAACAACACGCAGGTGTTGCGATCCTTGTAGTTCGTGATTTTGGACAATGTCTCCACACCGACTACCAGTACATAGCGGTAGAGGCCATTGGCAATGAATTGGCTTCCGGTCGCGATCGCGTATAAAAACCCGGTACACGCTGCGGACACGTCGAGCGCCGCTGCTTTTTTCGCACCCAGTTTTTCCTGCAGGATGCAGGCTGTAGACGGAAACATCGTATCCGGGGTAACCGTGCCTACGATGATCATATCGAGCTGTTCGGCACTGATGTTGGCTTTGGCCAATGCTTTTTTCGCTGCTTCCAGCGCCAAATCGGATGAAGCTTGATTCGGTTCGCTGATGCGGCGCTCGCGAATCCCTGTTCTGGTGACGATCCATTCGTCCGAGGTATCAACCATTTTTTCCAGATCGAAGTTGGACAACACTTTCTCAGGCGTATAGGAACCAGTTGCTAAAATCCCGACGGAACGCATTCCTTTCATCGGTTTCACTCACTTTCTCCCGGCATATTTTTCTGTAAAGCGTCCTGTATGAAGCCATTCACGTCTTGTGAGACAAACCGGACACCGCTGACAATCGCATTTTTAATCGCCCGCTCGTCTGAAGAGCCATGGGCTTTGATCACAGGTCGCCGCAATCCCAAAAGCGGTGCTCCTCCGTACTCCGCATAATCCATTCGATTGCGGAATCGGACCAGACCCGGTTTTAGAATAGCCGCTCCTACTTTATTTATAAGGCTGGAAGTAAACTCCTGCTTTAATAAAGAAAAAATCGTCTCTGCCGTGCCCTCCATCGATTTGAGAAGCACATTTCCCACGAAGCCGTCTGATACCAGCACATCACAGGCCCCCTGCATGACGTCACGCGATTCCACATTGCCGACGAAGTGAAGGTCAGCTTCTCTCAGCATCGGGTATACGGCTTTCGACAGCTCATTCCCCTTGCCTTCCTCAGTACCGACGTTCAGAAGTCCCACACGTGGCGGATTGAATCCGAGCACTTTTTCTGCGTAAAGACTGCCCATAACCGCGTATTGATAGAGATGCTGCGGCTTGGCATCCATGTTGGCTCCAACGTCCAGCGCCAGCGTCACCTTGCCTTTGATGTTGGGAATAAAGGCCGCCAGTGCTGGTCGCTCGATTCCTTCCATACGACCGCAGTATAACAAGCCTGCCGTCATGAGCGCCCCCGTATTTCCCGCCGAAATCGCTGCATCCACTTTGCCTTCTTTTGCCAATTGCACGGCGACGACGAGAGACGAATCTTTCTTCCTCCGAACAGTACGCACCGGCTCATCGTCAGCCTCAATCACTTCTGACGCATGGTGTATTTCCAGACGGGCGTGAAGCTCCCCTGGCAGTTCTCGCCGGATGGCTTCCTCATCGCCGACAAGCACCACCGTCAGCGACGGATTTTCTTCGACTGCATGCCATGCGCCCAATACGGTGCTCTTGGGAGCATTGTCCCCACCCATCGCATCTAATGCGATTCGCATCCGTGTTCCTCCTTGTGCTCTCATCTGTTTGATGTCGTGACACTGGACATGCCAACGACTCGGAAAGTCGCTGTAAAGACCAGCTCACCTTGTACCTTTGTTTCAACACGAACCTTGCATTCATCACCGCTGCGGCTGCGCACTACCGCTTTGGCTACCAGCTTCTCACCCAGCCTGACCGGGCGTACAAAGCGTATGCGGGCTGTCGCTGTGAGGGCGACATCCGCGTCTATAACGGCTACAGCCAGTGAATTGGCCTGTGCAAATATGTAATGACCACGAGCAATCTGCGTCTTGGCAAAGACATGCTCTTCTTTGATTTCTAAAACCGAAATCGCCTGTGCGTCCAACTGCAGGTCCACAACCTCGCCAATCACTTCGTCAATCCCCAGTGATTTCACAGGGTCCAAGCTTTTTTCGGCTACCGATTTGATGCGCTCGCGCAGCTCTGGTATCCCGAGCTCCAAGCGGTCTAACCGTATTGTTTGGATACTGACCTGAAATAAATCAGCAAGATCCTCGTCCGTGGCAAAAGGGTGTTCCTGCAAGCTTTGCACCAACCGCTGCTGACGATCTTTTTTGGGTAAGCGGGCGATGATCAACACCCCCATTACGATCTGTTTTTAATACCTGGTACCAATAAAGTATAAGGGAGGATTTCCGCAATTACAAGCACAGATCCTCGCTCACTTGAAAATGACGACCATGGTCCTGAATCGTCCAGAAATAAAAAAGCAAGGTGATTTCTCACCCTGCTCTTCTTACTTCGCTACTTTCACACCTTTGTAGTGTCCGCAGCTCGGGCAAACGCGATGCGCAAGCTTGTATTCGCCACAATTATCGCATTTGATCATGCCAGGAATCTCTAATTTGAAGTGCGTACGACGCATTCTTTTACGGGTTTTGGAAGTTCTCCGTTGAGGTACTGCCATCTTCCTTACACCTCCTTCAACTGGTAAATGCTAAGAAGCTCTATTTGTGGTGGATGGAATAGGCGAAACGCTTTCTGCCATCCTTCAAAAATGGGACATTCAGAACAGATCTGCTGCCTCATCTTGAAAACGAAGTTACTTACTGGCTGTCTTTGAAAAAGTCAGCCAACCCGGCCAAGCGCGGGTCGATGCGCTCGTTTTTGCAGCTGCAGGCTTGTTCGTTGCGATTCACACCGCAGGTCGGACACAAGCCCTGGCAATCATCCGTACACAAGGGAAATGAGGGGATGTCGAGCAAAAAATTCTCTTGCAACAAAGGAACCAGCTCAATTTCATCGCCTTCCAATGAAAGAATCTCGCTGTCCTCGTCGTCGATGAGCTCCGATCCTTCCTCAGCGAAGGTTTCAGAAAACGGAACCTCGACGTGCTCTTTGAACGGTCGCAAGCAGCGCGAGCAGACGAAATCAACGTCGGCCTGCATGTTGCCATTTACATAGTAAAGGTCACCCAGCTTGGCCGCTTCTCCAGATGTTTGAACCGGAGTCAAACCGCGGATCTCCTGATGACGCCGTTTGAGCTCGTCCGCATCCAATGTAAGCTGGAACCGGAGCGGCTCTCCCTTGCGATGTTCTAAATCGGCAATTTTAATATTCACAGGTTTCACCTCTTGCACAACAAAGATGATTATAGCTTCTGCTTTTTTCTTTGTCAACCATTTTTCCTTGACAGCCACTTTGCCTCAGGACTGTTTTTGCGGCTGTGAACGCAAGTAATCCAGCGCGTCTTCTACGGTTTTGACCGGTACGATTTTCATCGAAGTGCCGATCCGCTTTGCTGTTGCTACCGCTTCCTGGTAATTGGTGATGGTGCCACTCTCGTCGTCAGGTGCGAAGAAGATCTCTGCTCCCGCATTGTCCGCAGCAACGATTTTATGATTGATCCCGCCGATTCTGCCCACAGACCCGTCCAGCGAAATGGTGCCGGTTCCCGCTATCTGATACCCGCGTGTCAAGTCCTGCTCCGCATTCAGTTGATCATACATCTCCAGAGTCATCATCAGTCCTGCGGAGGGACCGCCAATTCCCTCTGAGCTGATGGTTACTTTTTTAGGAATCGTGATTTCTTGCTTATCGTCCGGACGTATCCCAATCCCTGCGGTTTGCGAATTGGGCAATTGCATCAACTGAAGTGTTCGTTCTTCTTTTTTGCCGTCACGGATAAACGACAGCGAAACCTGATCCCCGGCTTTCTTTCCAGATAAATAGCTGAGCAAATCCTCCTTCTTCGGTGTCGGCTTGCCGTCTACGGAGACGATCACATCTCCGATTTGCAGCACATTTTTCGCTGGCATGCCGGCAACGATTCCCATCACCCAGACTCCCTGGTTTTCCACCTTTACATCATAGCCGGCAATGCGAAAAGCAACGGCCTCGGCTACCTTTTGGGAGTTATCCATCACGGCCAGCTCGCGTTTTGTAAAATCTTCGTTGCTCTCCCCTTCACTGACCACCAGTCTTTTATCCATCAATTCCGCATCCGGTGAAAAAAGCGAGTAGAGATACCAGGCCAGATTTGCCTCTCCCATCCGTACTGTAGTGAGCATAAAGGAGCCGGTTTCATCTTTAACCCCGCCCTCAACGTGGATGATCGGGGCCAGCTTCATTGCGGAGCCAGGTCTTGTTACATAATACGATGTAGGCACAAAAAACAGCAATCCCATGGCAATCGGAATGATGATGAGCAGCCAGCGGGTGAAGCGGTTTGATCTTCTATTCCGGTGAATCCTTATTTGTTCGTCACTCATGTTCCTGCCCCCAGTCCGCGATCATTTTCTGAATATATTCGATGTGTTGGAGTGCGGCTTGTTCACCGAGCGCAATAATTTCTTCTACTCCCGTATAAGCGATACTGCTATAGTGTCCAACATCAGGACGAATTACGAGATCGGCGGCAAGGATGCGATGACGTAATATTTCCCGCTCCATGACATCAATCGTTTGGGCGATGACATCAAAAATGGACGTGACTTTCATCGGTGTATCGAACAAGGCGACATCCACCGCAATGACCAGATCGGCTCCCATGTCCCTGATTACCGTGATCGGTACGCGGTCAATCACCCCTCCGTCCACCAACAGCCGATCCCCGATCCGCTCCGGCACAAAAATCCCGGGTATGGAGATGCTGGCACGAACGGCTTGATCAACCGGTCCACTGCGAAAGACGACCCGCTCTCCCGTTTCGATATCGGTCGCGACAATGGCCAGCTCTTTTTCCAGTTCCTCAATCAGTTTCCCATGTGTCAACAACCGTACCAATTGCTTGATTTTTTCGCCGGTAACAAATCCAAGGCTGGGTACCGTCAAGTCCAGCCAATGCTTCCGTTTTAAATTAAGCGCCAGCTTTTCAAGCATCTCCGGATCGATTCCGTTGGCATAAACGGCTCCAATCAAACTGCCCATGCTGCTACCAGCCAGCATGTCAACCTCGATCCCATGTGCTTTGAATACTTTGAGCACCCCAATATGTGCAAAGCCTCTTGCTCCTCCTGAGCCGAGCGCAAGGCCAATCGTCGGCTTCTTTTTCTTCTCCATGTCCACATCCCCCTCCCTACAACGTATGTGGCCACTCTCCAAAACTTTTCACACATCAATGGCAACGAATAGTTTTGTCCTCCTCCACGTAGACATGTACTATCTAGCTTGCAGGACAGGAGGTAGCCATGACACGCCGCTCTCCCCTTCTTACATTGTTATATGCTTGTTCAGCGATCGCGCTGGTCATCATCCTGGTTTCTCATCCCGAGACATCCTTTGAAGCGGCCATCCGAGGCTTACAAGTTTGGTGGGAGGTCGTTTTTCCTTCCACACTTCCGTTTATCGTGTTGTCAGAAATCCTGATGGGTGTTGGTGTCGTCCATTTTACCGGCGTCTTATTAGAGCCCATGATGCGACCGCTCTTTAATGTGCCCGGAACAGGCGGTTTCGTATTGACCATGGGTTTTGCTTCTGGTTATCCGGTGGCGGCCAAACTGACCACGCGCCTTCGTGAACAAGGAAGCATTACCAAAGCAGAAGGAGAACGCCTCGTCTCATTTACGACAACCGGCGATCCCTTATTTGTCATTGGAGCTGTCGCCATCGGTTTTTTCCACAGTGAACAGTTCGGCTTTGTGCTTGCCTTCAGCCACTATTTTTCTGCTCTCTTGCTCGGGGTGCTCTATCGCTTTTATTCGCCGTTTTCTCCGTCCAGCAAACCGCTTGAAAAAAATCATTTGCCCCTGCCACTCCGTGCGCTTCAGGCTATGCATCGGGCACGCCTTCGCGACCGGCGGCCTTTTGGCAAACTGATGGGCGAAGCCGTCCAATCTGCTCTGCAGACGCTTTTGATGATCGGTGGATTTATTATTGTCTTCTCGGTGTTGATTCAACTGTTTGCCACGATTGAAGTCACTCATTTTTTAAGCGCGGTGCTTGCGGTTTTCCTCGGTCCTTTGGGGGTCCCATCAGCCTTTTCATCCGGCATGATTGCCGGCTTATTCGAAGTAACGCTGGGGGCGCAGGGAGTGAGCGAAGTCGGCGCTGGAATTCCGATGATCTGGAAGGCTGTCGTCGCCAGTGCCATCGTCTCCTGGGGAGGAATCAGCGTTCACGCTCAAGTAGCCAGCATCCTGAACGATACGGATATCCGCGTGACGCCCTATCTGGTCGGACGTGCCATTCACGCGGCTCTCGCCTCCTTGCTCGCCTACTTCTGCTGGAAACCGATTACGGCGTCCAGTTGGTTTTCTGATGAAGATATACCCGTTTTCCTGCCGACGACGGCGGAGGGAGTACCTGTTGGAAATTGGTGGGACAGCTTGCTTTACTCTGGCCTTGCTGCGGCTGGAATCTTACTGTTGTTGCTCCTTGTCAGCCTCTTCTTTCGGTCCCGACGTTTCAAGCGTCCGCACTGATTGCTTTGACTAACAGGTTTGTTGTTAGCTGGAAATACCCGAAAACTTGCGAATCAGTGCTTCTTCAACGACCGGGGGTACCAATCCTGTTGTGCTTGCCTGGTATTTGGCCAATTCCCTGACGATGCTGGAGCTTAGATACGCATACTGCGGATTAGTGAGCAGAAAAAAGGTCTCGACGTCATGATCCAGATGTTTATTGGCGGCCGCGATCGGCATTTCATAGTCAAAATCCGCATTGGAACGCAGGCCGCGCAGAATCACCTTCGCCCCTTTTTCCTGCATGTAGGTAATCAGCAGACCGCTGAATGAATCTACCTGCACATTGGGCAGATGTGCAGTGGAAGCAGCGAGCAGCTCCACCCTTTCTTCAACGGAAAAAAGCGACTGTTTTTGTGAATTTACCAGGACAGCAACAATCACTTTATCGAAGATCCGGGCAGCTCTGGAGATGATATCCAGGTGACCGTTTGTCACGGGGTCAAAGCTCCCCGAGCATACCGCAATCGTCATGTTTCGTCTCCCCCTTCGTCACTGCCCGCCTCGGAGTTACCCCCAAAGCGATAAATGGTAATCGTCGTCTCTCCGTAGGTGGACACCCTGTCTGCATAACAGCCGCCAATTTCCTCCGGCAGACGGAGCCCGCTATCATGTTCGGCTACGACCCAGGCGTCTGCTGCGAGCATACTTCCCTCCTGGAGTTGCCTGATCTCATCTGCAATCTGCTGATGGGCATAAGGCGGATCAAGAAAAACCAGATCAAAAGCGATATTGCGTTTGGAAAGCTGCTTTAATGCTCTGGCAGCATCGATTCGATACAGCTCTGCCCGCTCTTCCAGCCTGCACGCAGCCACGTTCTGTTTGACGATGCCAAAAGCCTTTGGATCTCTTTCCACAAATACACATTTGTCTGTGCCTCTGCTCAGCGCCTCGATCCCCAAGCCGCCTGTCCCAGCGTACAGATCCAAAGCCCAGCCGCCTGAAAAATACGGGCCGATCATATTGAAAATAGATTCTTTTATTTTATCAGTGGTCGGCCGTGTGCCTTTTCCAGGTACAGCAGCCAGCTTGCGACCTCTGTGATCTCCTGAGATTACGCGCATGTTCATTTCACCTTTACTGTTGAGTCTACTGGTAGAATCGTGAGAATGATTTCATACTAACATAACCGCCAGTGCGGGTAAAATTGTCCAGTGGAAATTCTTTTAGCGGTCCATCACGGTGTTGATGTATATTTTCGACGCCCTTTGGAAAAGAATATGGATAGCGACGCAACGGTGTCGCTGACAACCGCGGAGAAGACTTACGTTTCCCCATAAGCTCTTCCTCCGGTTTCTCCTCTCCCATAATTGAAAAGCAGTCTCTACCTGCGCACGGCGTGTCTGATAGGAGCATTCCGTGCCGTCGTTCCCGTTTCCGGGAGAGATGGGCTGCTGCCTCACCGTATATTGCGGTGGGGTGTTTTTTTTCCTCCGCTCGGGGTACACTATCAGCAGTTCTGAAATTGGAGGCGATTCGTATGGCAGAGAAGCTCCCATCCAAACAAAAACAAGCCGCCGCCGCTGCCCAATCTCGTGCCGACCGAACCGGTACAGGCAAAGAAGAGGCACGCCGGCTGCAGTCTGAAGCAGATCAATCCGATATTATCAAGCACGGCCAATAAACTGTTACCAAAGCAAAGCAAGCCAGCCTTCTTCATAGGCTGGCTTTTTTCTATCCGGTTTTTCCCTCTCTGCAGCGCCTGGATTTAGCGGATACTACAGGTAATCGACAAGCTACCCAGGGAGGTTTTTGTGTGCACACTGTATGGAAAGGATCAATCAGCTTTGGCCTTGTGAATATCCCTGTACGGATGTTTACGGCTACAGAAGAACGGGATGTACGTTTTCGACAGCTTCATAAAGAGTGTCATACCCCGATTCGGTATGCCAAGATGTGCCCCCATTGCGAAAAAGAAGTAAACGCCGAAGACATCGTCCGCGGCTTTGAATACGAGAAAGGAAACTATGTGATAATTACGGATGAAGATCTGGAAGCAATCACACCGGAAACGCGCAGGGCGATTGAAATCGTCGATTTTGTAGACCTTTCCGAAATCGATCCGATTTACTTTGACAAAAGCTATTTCCTCTCCCCGCAGGAGACGGGAGACAAAGCGTATACCCTGCTCCGAGAAGCCATGAAGGAAACCGGCAAAATTGCAGTCGCGAAAGTTACAATGAGAAATAAGGAAAGTCTCGCCGTCATCCGCCTCTATCAGCATTGTATCATGATGGAAACCATCTACTACCCCGATGAGGTACGTCCGGTTTCCCAGGTCCCCGCCCTGCCTGAAGCCGATATCACTTTGGCCGAAAATGAACGCAAGATGGCTGCGGAACTGATCAACAATCTGACCACTACATTTGATCCGGTCAAATACAAAGATGAGTACCGCAGCGACCTGCAAGCAATGATCGAGAAAAAGAAGGAGGGCAAAGAAGTCGCGGTTGCACCTTCTGCTCCTAGGGCCAATGTCGTCGACCTGATGCAGGCGCTGCGAGAGAGCCTGGCCGCCACTGGAAACCAGGCTACCCCTGCGCGAATCGAACCAGAACCGACGCCCTCGCCGCTTCCGGGAAAGAAGCAGGTCGAGCCCGCTCCTGCTGCCCAACAGGCAAAAACGACGTCGACAACCAAAAAACTGCGTCGTAAAAAGGCAGAAACCTCCTAGTATGGCCGTCAACGAGCCAACCGCTCATCCGGTTCGATATGAATATGAACTGTCTTGATCCGATGCTCTTCACTCATTCTCTGTTCGATCTGTTCGGTGATGACATGACTCTCCAGCACATTTAGTTCCGGATCGACGTGGATCGTAGCGTCCACGATGATGCTGCTTCCCAGATACCTTGCTTTGATATCTTTGATTTCGCTCACACCGGGTATTTTTGAGATGGTCCCTTTCAAGTTTTCCAGCTCGTCAAAGTCAAATCCATCGGTCAATCGATGCGTCGCTTCGCGAAATATATCCCATGCCGTCTTCACGATGATCAGGCCCACTACCAGTGCAGCCAGCGGGTCCAACCAATGGAGCTGGAACTGGGCCCCGGCTATTCCGGCAAAGGTCCCGATGCTTACCCATGCATCCGAACGGTTATCCATCGCTGCAGCCTCTAATGCTTGACTGTTGACTGATTTGGCCAGCCGGATATTGTAGCGATAGACCAACAGCATCAGCGCTGCTGAACCCAAGGCAACCCATCCCGCCACGATGTCTGGCGCTGTAGACTCTGGGGAAAAGAGGGAAGGCACAGCGCGCAAAAGTACCTCCACTCCCACAGCAAACATAATAAAGGAAGCAACGAGTGCGGAAATGGTTTCTGCCCGAAAATGGCCGTACGGGTGATCTTTGTCCGGCGGCTTCCTGGCGATTCGCAGCCCGATGAGCACTGCTATCGAAGCGACGACGTCCGTTGTATTGTTTAAACCATCCGCGAGCAACGCCTCAGAACCGGCGTACCAGGCGATAGCTACTTTTACGATGGAACAGAAGATGTAGGCGATGATACTGATCCATACACCGCGTTCGCCTTGCTTTAGGTTTGCATACACATCCAACTGAACCACCTCAACCATCACTCTACTGTTTCAAACGATCTTCATCGTATCAAACCCACCTCATGTGGGTCTACAGAAACAGTTTTTGTCCGGTTCAGCTTCATAGCCAAGGGGAAAATATGTTGCGTGCAGGCAATCATTTACAATTGGTTATGGCAGAAGGCAAGCGTGGGCAGGAGTGTCAACAAAGCCTTGGATGCTTGGCTGCCTGAGGAAGTGCCCTTCCTTCCATTCAGCAAATTTGATCTTGGCCGTAATCTCCGGTTGGAGCCAGATCGCATCGGCGGTCCGTGGCGGCTTTTGAGCAAAGGGCATCTTTTTTTGCACAAGTGGTTTGATTCGTTCGGTCAGGTTCACCCAATCGTTTTTTGAAAGCCTTCCCGTTCCTGCGTGGCCGATATACCACAAGCGGCCTTGTTGATCGAAAAGCCCCAGGAGCAGTGCATTTACGATCTGATCCCTCAGAGTAATCCCGCCAACGACCGCAATAATATCCCGATAAAACTTTTTCTTCCGCCAGCGCGGATCTTTTCCGTTAATCAAGTAACTGCTCGACAGATCTTTCATTAACACGCCTTCCATTCCCTGCGCCTGGACGACTTGGTACAGAGCTTCAGCGTTGTCAAAATTCTCGACCAGTTGCACGTGGTTATTCGGCGTGATGATTTTGCTCAGTATGCGCTGCCGTTCCACTAAGGGGTAAGATGTAATCCATTCGCCATTCCAATAGAGAATATCAAAAATCATATACGTGACGGGAACTTCCTTTTGCATCTGCGGAACCTTTTCCATCCGTCTAAGACCGTCTCTTCGCATCACTTCGTAAAAAGAGGGCTTGCCGTCTGACCCAAGAGCAATCACTTCCCCATCCAAAATGACGGAACTGGCATGACAGTACGTAGTGAGGTCGGTGATCTCGGGATAATGGAGAGTTCGTTCATGCATTTTCCTGTTCCATAGACGAACCACGCTGCCATCAAAATAGGTGAGGACACGTACACCATCCCATTTGATCTGGGCCACCCAGTCGGGTCCATCCGGATATTGCTCCGTGCTGATCGGCTCAAACGGTATGATTGGTTTTAACTCCATGGCCCCCCTCCCTCATGCCCTTTTTGCGATGGATTTGGCGATCGTCATGATGTGATTAAGCGATTGCAACTCGAGATAGGAAAAGATCAGAGCACCAAGGTAAAAAAAGAAATAGACGCTGCCACTCACCAGCCCCAGCATCCCTTGAAAGGGCTCGAGGAGCGCCCCTATTATAACAGCTACCCCACAGAGGGCAAAGGCGTACCAGCCCATTTTGCTGTATAACCGATAACGTTTGATGAGGGGATGCTGTGCTTCATCCGAACCGGCCCGATTTTTCATACGTTTATATGCGTGAAAAAACAGAAACAACAAAAGCGGCCACTGCAGCAGCGGAACGATCAATGGCAGTAAAAAACCGATAAAGTTGTTGATATCGTTGATGTGCGGAAACGTATGCAAGGACAAGACCAGAACGAACCAGCCGAAGGGGATATTGAGCGATTTGTAATTCTCATTTCCCAGCATCGAGCTCAATCCAACTAGCAGTGCCAAATAGGTAATGACGACTTTAATCGTAAAAGCAGGAAACCAGATACTGAACAGGATCACCTCTACCCGTTCCAGAAAATCAGTCAAATGAATCTGCTGGACGAGCACGTAGACCGGGTAATTCAAGCGACTTGTGATGATGTATCCCAAGACCCCCAGTTGAATAATGATAATCACCATGATGGAAAAACCCGCCATCACCGCTCCGTGCTTTACTGCTGAAAAAAACACCCGGGATTGAGAGACCGCATGCAGAAAGGAGCCCCACACAAAAATATCTCCGTACATGCCTGTGGCCATCCAGTTGCTCAGAATCAAGGCGGTAATCTTGCTGTCTAAAATCGGTTCAATCCGTGCCACGTTGTACTCGTTCGCCAAGATAAAATACATGATCATCGAGAAGGAAAAAAAAAGGGGCAAATACATTTCATTCACACGCGTAGGTACTTCGAGACTGGTCCGACCGAAGAAAATCAGCGTCAAGACGAAGACGAGCAGGACGATTTCTATCGGAGTTGACCTCAGAATACTCAGCTTCAGAAAATGACCAACCCCTTTTACGTCCCTCATGAGAATACTCAAGAAATAGAGCAGAAGTGCACTGTTCAAAATGGTTCCGAAAAAGCGGCCAGCAATTTCATTCAGAATCTCGAACAGGTTTTTCCCCGGAAACGCCCGGATCAACCGTTCAAATACATAAGCGACCAGTATGACATACAAAGCAGGAAAGAATTGAGAAAACCAAGCGTCGTTCTTCGCGATTGCTGCCAGTTGCTGCGGCAGACTGACAAGAGAGCCTGTCATTAAAATACCGCCAGTGATCCAGGCAATCTGGCGGTGGTTGATTACCTGTTTCGTCCGCATCTCTCCCGCCTCCTTTTCTTCATTCATACATGCCGTACATCCAGGACTTCATATGAAACTCAATATTGCTGATGATGCTGTGGAATGATGTCTGGAAACCCACCTTTCGATAACCCGTCACGAATATGATCAGGGCCAGTACATACAGGCAAAAAACCGTCCACCTCATGCGCGGGGAGAACCTTTCTCTGTGAAGGATATCCCTGATAAACGAGATGGCGAACAGAAGCAGGAAGATCCCGGTAAAAACGAGGTTCATCGCCTTGGCTCCTCCTCGGTCAGATTTTCGGTGGTCTGCCCTACACTTTGAATACTGGTTCGAATATGGATTTCATAGGTGACGTTTTTTAAGTGGTCGGTCCAGTTCTCACGGTACTTTTGTTTCCAAAGCCGTGGATAGTTCCGAGCTAAAATAAGCCCAAGGCCAATGGGATCGCTCTGATGCTGATTGACTGTCTCCAGCAGGGTTTGGCGAATTTCTCCGGAGATCTGCTCTGCCAGCTTTTTTTCCAGCATCCTGATATTTTTTCTGTCCCCCCAATCAAGACCGCTGTGATCTTCAATAAGTTTCGCCCGTGCGGCTACCTGCATGCGGAAATGGACATGATCATTTTTGGGGATCGGCTTCACTGACAACTTTCCCTGATCCACCTGAACATTAACAAACTTATTTTTTCTGATAGGAATAAGCGCAGAATAAAAATGGAAGGTAGGCTGAAACCAGCGAAAGGTATTGGACTTGTTCCGCTCTAGAAAGTACACCATTTTATCATCGCGAAAGACGGAATATCCAATTCCCTGGATTTCCTTTTGTTTTCCCTTCGGCTGGGAATTTACAGCCTCCACGACGGGTAGATGGGCATCAATTCCCGGCGTGTTTAACATTTGCGCCAAATCTTTGACGGTGATCGTTACCCCGCGCAATTTAACCAGCTCTCTCATCGCCTCTGCAGAAAAGCGCTCTAGCTGTGGCTGTGCCTTCAATACGTCCACGCCTTTTCCTTTCGCCATGACGACATACGAAGTCAGTCTGTTTTCAGGGAAGCGAGCCACGATATCCAGAATCTCACGCAAGCCCGACTTTGCTAAATCTTCTCCAATAATAATGACCCGGTGATGGGCATAGTAGATCTGTCTGCTCATCCGCGATTGCAGAATGTTGCTTGCCTCCCTTAACGTTGGCCCAATGGCTGAGTCCACGTAAAAGCTCTTGTCACCACTGGTTCCTCCCCCCCCGCCCGTTGGTCCCCCCAAGCTACCGACCAACGGCAACTGAAGAGACAATCGATACTGGCCATCCGCCTCTTTATCTATCGAAAAAGCAAGTACCCAAGCCCTGTCATTTATTTCAACGCGATCCCAGCAACCTGCGAGCAGCCATGTACTTAACAACGTCATCACAAGGAAAGCAGGCAGTACACGGTCTCCCTTTTTCACTTTGTCTCTCCTCCTGCGTATACCGAATGTTACGATTTGGATCGATCGTTTGTACTTGTGCTCATACGTAATTCATCCTGCGAGCCTAGAAAGCCAGGGCGTTCCTTCAGGTCTGTCCAGGGAGCGCGAATCAGCACATCCTTGAAGTCGCGAACAGACATCGGTGCCAATGGCGAAAGATAAGGAACACCGAACGAGCGGAGATTGGCCATATGCCCCATAATAATGACGAACCCGATCAGGATGCCGTAGATGCCGAGAAATGCAGCGGCAAACATCAGCGGGAATCGGAGCATGCGCAAGGAGATCGATGCATTGTAGTGCGGCAAGGTAAAAGAGGCGATGCCCGTGATGGAAACCACGATAACCATCGGAGCAGACACAATCCCTGCTTGAACGGCAGCCTGACCGACCACCAGCGCTCCCAGAATACTGACCGCTTGACCAACTGTTTTGGGCAACCGGATTCCCGCCTCACGCAGCGCCTCGAAGGATATCTCCATGATCAGCGCCTCCACGATGGCAGGGAAGGGAATGGCTTCACGAGCCGCCGCTATGCTTAACAGCAAGGTCGTCGGCAGCATTTCCGGATGAAAGGTGGTAACCGCCACGTAGAGAGCCGGAGTGATTAGCGAGACGACCAGAAAGATGTAGCGCAGCCAGCGTATCAGCGTGGCCATCTGAAACCGTTCATAATAATCCTCATTGGCTTGCAGCATCATCCAGAACGTAACAGGGACGATCAAGACCATCGGAGTGCCGTCCACAAAAATGGCGACCCGCCCTTCCAGCAAAGCGGCCGCCACGGTATCAGGCCGCTCGGAATACTGCACCTGCGGAAAAGGGGAGTACAGGTTGTCCTGAATCAGCTCTTCGACGTAGCCAGACTCCAGGATAGCGTCGATGTCAATATTTTCCACCTTGGTCAGAACTTCATCTTTTAAAACCGGATCGACAATCCCGTCCAGATAGGCAACGACGAGGTTGGTATTGCTCTCTTTCCCCACCACTACTGACTTCATTTTTAACTTCGGAGTTTTCAGCCTTCTGCGCAGGAGAGACGTATTGGTCCGGATATTTTCAATAAAGCCCTCTCGCGGGCCCCGGACGACTGCCTCTCCTTCGGGCTCATTGACGGAGCGTTTCTCGGCCCCGCGGATTCCGAGACAGAGCGCCGTGCTGTTTCCATCGACCAGTACACCTGTATCGCCGGAGAGGACGGCCTCGAGCAGATCCTTGTAATTCTCTACTTTATTCGTCTGGGAAACAGGAAGGATCTCACTTTCGATGACCTCGACTTTCTCTTCGCCGCCTTCCAGGATCATCAGTGCTCTTAAGGCAGCATTTACTTCTTTCGTGTCAATCAGACCGTCAACAAAAATGGCACATGCACGAACACTGTCCTGCAGTTGAAATTCCCGCACGACAAAGTCTGAGCAGTCCTGAAACATACTTTTGATGATTTCAATGTTCTCTCTCAGTGCCGGGCGAATAAAAAAAGACTCCAGCTCAGACAAACTCTTTTCGTTTAGTTCCTCCAGCTTCTGTTCCGACTTTGTTCTTCGCGTAAATTTCATCTCATCACCAACTATTGGAAAGCTACCCCTATTATGCGGACTGCCTTTCCAAAATATGCAGGGTCCCCAGCCGCATAGCATTTGGTCATCTGGGAAAAGTAGTGGCAGCATCCTTATGAGAAAGAGGTGACCCCAGCTTGCCTACCTTAGCGACCGATCTCACCGTGACTGTCGAAGGCAAAGAACTCACCATCACTAACCCATCCAAAATGCTGTGGCCCGAGGCAAATGTGACAAAGTGGGATTATATTCGGTATTTGCTGGATGTGGCCACTCCTTTTCTGGCTTATACAAAGGATCGCTTGTTAACGGTGATTCGCTACCCGCACGGCATTGGCGACAAACATTTCTATCAAAAAAATCTACCGGATTATGCACCGGACTGGATTGCATCCAAGCGCTGGGAAAATACAGTATTTCCGCTTTGCAACGACGTGGCAACAATGGTCTGGATGGCCAATCAGGCGGCCCTGGAGTGGCATGTCTCCTTTCATTTGGCCCAGGATGAAACACCGACGGAGCTGGTTTTTGATCTGGACCCGTCTACCCCTGACTTCGAGCCTGTAGTGGAGACCGCTCTGCTATTAAAGGAGCTGCTTGACGAGTTGCAATTGCCTGTTGTCCCGAAAACCTCGGGTGCAACCGGTCTGCAGCTGTACATACCGATCGAGAAGCGGTATACCTTTGAAGAGACCCGTTCCGTGGGACATTTTCTCGCTACCTATTTGGCCGAAAAGCGCCCTGACCTGATTACATTGGAGCGCCTGGTCAAGAACAGAGGAACCAAGCTCTACATCGATTATCTACAGCCCTGGCGGGGGAAAACACTAACTGCCCCCTACTCCACACGAGCGCGGAAAGAAGCAACCGTTTCCGCACCGCTGCTCTGGGAGGAACTACCGCATATTCATCCCACTGACTTTACGGTTCATACGCTTCCATCCAGGTTGAAGCAAAAGGGGGATCTCTTTCAAGCGGTACATGATCCGAACCGACGCGCTTCCCTTGATTCTATCCTCTTATTCCTGCAGAAAAAGAAGTAACGTTTGATCGGCATGTGTGCAATCTTCGCCCGATCTTAAATTGGAATTGACGGGATCATCTATGCTATACTTGTGCTCAGATGCTTGGAGGCAAGGAGGAATAAAGCTTGATCGATTCAGTCGCATTTACACTCGGCCCCATCCAGGTGCACTGGTACGGAATTATCATGGGGTTTGCGTTTTTTCTGGGAACCTATCTTGCCCGATATAACGCCAAGCGAGCTGGTATCGACCCTGATCACGTCTTGAATATGGTCGTTCTTATCATCCCCGCTGCGATTATTTGTGCCCGGGCTTACTACGTCATATTTGAGTGGAATCAGTACAAGGACGATCTACTCAGTGTTTTTTACGTGTGGCATGGCGGACTCGCCATCCACGGCGGACTGATTGGCGGTGTCCTGGCAGGTTACTACTATGTTCGAAAACACAAGCTTCCGTTTTTACTTCTGGGAGATGCGATGATTCCGAGCGTCATTTTGGGTCAGGCGATCGGCCGGTGGGGCAACTTTATCAATCAGGAAGCGCACGGCGGACCGGCGACAGAAGAATTCATGATGAATTTTCCCGCCTTTATCCGTGATCAAATGTACATCAATGGTCAGTATTACCACCCCACGTTCTTGTATGAATCCATGTGGAATCTGCTTGTTTTTGGACTGTTGATGGCCATGCTGTACCGTTTCAAACGCTTTGACGGCCAAGTGCTCTTCAGTTACCTGATTCTTTATTCGCTGGGCCGTTTCTTTATTGAAGGAATGCGAACGGACAGTCTCTTAATTGGGGGTACCTTGCGTGTCGCTCAATTGGTGAGCCTCTCACTGATCGCTGTCGGTGTGATTTTGCTCCTCGTCTACGCGAGAAAAAGCAAGCTTTCCAGCCATTCACAAAACTCAGTGGACTAATCACAACTAAAGCGAAAAACCACTTCTTTTCTAAGCGGTGGTTTTTTCTTTTTTCTCCCACCGTCTGAATTGTCGAAAAGGTGGATAAACTGTTAGAAATAGAAAAAGAGGAGGGTACTTTTCATGCAGACAGGAATTTTAGAGGAGTACCTGGATCGCGACATCCGCGTACATTATGCGCCGTCTATGTTGGCATCCGGTTACCCTGACTTTGAAGAAGGGCGCCTGTACGATTACAGCGACGAAGGAATTTTACTGGAGCTCCCTGACAAGGCATTGGCCTATATCCCGCGAACATCGATCCGGATGGTGATGATCAAGCCCAAACTGGGGTTTTGGGCCGCTTTGACACGCAGTTCGTAAATGAAAATGAAAAAACGCCTCTTCCCCGGACGGAAAAAAGGCGTCAGCTTGCTTATAAGAACACGTCATACACCACGTAACACGCGGCGGCTAGCAGCCCTGTGGCTGGCAAGGTAATAACCCAGGTGACCAGAATCCGACCAGCCAGCCCCCATTTTACGGCTGAGAACTTGGTGGATGCACCTACCCCCAGAATCGAAGAAGTAATGACGTGTGTCGTACTGACCGGTAATTTTAAAGCGGTAAAAATCGTAATAATCATAGCGGATGAAAGGTCTGCTGAAAAACCGCTAATCGGTTTGATTTTCATGATTTTTCCACCCATGGTCTTGATAATCCGCCAGCCTCCAAAAGAGGTACCCAGCGCCATCGCCAGAGCGGCCGAAAATTTTACCCAGAGTGGAATCGAAAAATCACCGTTTTCTGTCTGCATGAAGCCCCCGGAAATCAAGGCGAACGTGATGATCCCCATGGTCTTCTGCGCATCGTTGGCACCGTGGCTAAAGGATTGCCAGGAGGCAGCTACCACTTGCAGCATGCGAAACCCTTTGTTCGTCGGATGATATGCCATATTGGCTACAATGGAAGAGACAATCTTGATCACAGTAAAACCGACGACAAACGCGATCAAAGGTGAGAAGATCAAGGCTTGTACAATGCTTAAAAAACCAGCCATATTGATGGAACCGACTCCCGCGGCACCCACAACTGCCCCTGCGATACCGCCAATCAACGCATGGGAGGAGGAGCTGGGAATACCAAACCACCAGGTAATCAGATTCCAGAGAATCGCGGATGTCAAGGCAGCCAAAACAACGACCAGTCCGTTTTCCAGCTTGAACGGGTCAGCAATCGACCCCCCGATTGTTTTTGCTACTCCCGTATAGGTGAGCGCACCGATGAGGTTCAGGATGGAGGCAATAAGAATAGCCGTACGCGGACTCAGTGCGCGTGTAGATACAGAGGTCGCGATCGCATTTGCAGTGTCATGGAACCCGTTGATAAAGTCAAAACTGAGCGCCAAGATCACGACCAGGATCATAATAACCAAATCCGGGGAAAAACTAGGCATTCTTCAGCACGATCCCTTCTACGAGGTTGGATACGTCTTCGGCAAAGTCAGCACAGTCTTCCAGCTTGTCGTAGATTTCCTTCAGCTTGATCGCTTCAATCGGATCGGCGTCAGGTGCATTCAAGAGATCAGATACCATTTTCCGGTAGTTGGAGTCGGATTCATGCTCCAGCTCTTTGATCTCTGCAGCGTATTTGGCCACAACATGGTGATCCAGTTTGCGCAAGGTGCGAATCAATTCGATCAATTTTGCCGAACATTTCACCAGAATATTCGCTTGCGCAAGCACACGCGGATCAGGCTGACGAACCTGGTACAAATACATCCGGTCTGCTACCCCGTCAATATAGTCAATCATGGAGTCCATGGTATGAGCCAACTGGTGGATGTCTTCTCTCTCAAGCGGAGTGATGAAAGTAGAGTTCAATTCGTTCATTATGCGGCGAACAATATCGTCCCCTTCTTTCTCCACAGATTTGATCTCTTTCACTTTTGTTTCCAGGTCCTGATAATTGCCGATCATCTCATAAAATAAATGCGTTCCTTTGTGGACATTGGCAATCTGCTGTTCAAACAAGTCAAAGAAGATATGCTTTTTGCTTTTTAACATGAGAATGTGGTCACTCCTTTGAATAAATCACGCCTCACCGATTATATCGAACAACTTTGTTGAGGTAAATTTAAAAACAAGGACAAATGTGTATTTTTTTCTTTAAGATAATGTTAAGTTTTTGTAAAGGCGGGTGACAAATAAAAATCACTCGTCCTCAAAAGGGTACGAGTGATAGTGTTGCCAACTTCACATTTCTTTATTTGGACGCAACGAGCATACAATCTTTCTGTTTCTTTGCTTCATACATCAAGGTATCGGCTTTGAGCGCCAATTGTGTAGCGGAATCAGCATGGAGAGGAAAGGTAGCTACTCCCATGCTCACGGTGATACCTTTAAACGCCTCTCTTACATTTGCCTGAATGCGCCCACCTACCATTGCCCCCTGCTCTGTTTCCGTATGAGGAAGCAAGACGACAAACTCCTCACCCCCCCAACGCCCAACCTGATCTTGAACCCGGACGCTGTGCTGCAGCAATTGCGCAAAGTCACAGAGAAGCTTGTCGCCTTCCAGATGGCCATAGGTGTCATTAAACACTTTGAAATTATCAAGATCAATAAACAAGAGGGTGACCGGGTATTGATGGCGACGTCCTCGCTCTACCTCTTCCTCCATGCGTTGAAAAAAACGGCGATTGACCAGAACCCCTGTGAGGGAGTCCAGGTAAGCCAATTTTCTTAATCTGTCTACATACTGCCCTACCCGATAGGCTGCCACTGTCTGAACGATGGCTACAGTCAAGACGAAAGCAGCCGTTCCTTCACTTTCCGGCAGTCCATAAGCTGACATCCACACTCCACTCACAAAAAAGGACGCCGCCAAACCGATCCAGCGTGAATTCACAACATCCCCTCCGGTAATTCTGCAACCGCTTCCGTTTTTTGGTTTTTTAGACCTAAAGCCCCATTTGACAAGTGGAAATTTAGGTCTATAAGCTCAATTATAGGAATATTTTACCTTTGCGCCCTATGAACTTCAAGTTAAAAGTTGGACAAAATGTGCCCAGTCAGAATTTTTCCAACCGAAACAATCCTCTTTCTTTTCCGTTTCCTCTCTCGTATACTATTCCTTACAAAAAAATAAATTTGATCAAAAGAGAGGAATTTTGTTGCATGACTTGGCTGCATACGATTCTTTCGCGCTACGATACCACGATTTGGATTCGCGTTATCGGAACCATCCTGACGACGTTTGCCGGATTTATGCTTCGTCCTTTTCTCGCTTTTTACCTGTATGATCGCATGGATGGTAATTTATTGATTGCAGCGATGATTACAAGTCTTCAGCCTCTTACAAGCATCGTCTCCAGTCTGTACGCAGGTGGTCTCGCTGACCGTTATGGGCGTAAACCCTTGATGGTGACTGCCCTGCTGATCGAATCTGTGTCCATGGCCGGTTATATTTGGGCGGATTCCCTGTACGCTTTTGCTGCCTTGACGATTCTCAACGGGATCGGTGCCTCCTTGTTCTGGCCGGCAGCCAGTGCACAGGTGACCGATGTGGTACCAGAGGAAAAGCGAAGCGAGGTATTTGCACTGCTTCATACTGCGCTGAATATCGGAGCCGCAGCCGGTCCCCTGATTGGTGTGACCTTGTACAAGATCAATCCCGGTATTGCCTTTGCGATTTGCTCAGCCGCCTTGTTTATCTACTGTCTGCTCATCATCTGGAAGATCCCAGAGACGCTCCCGAGGGATACTGCAAACAAAGACAAACAGGCCAGTGCGAGCCATTCACAGCCAACGGCACCCAAGCTGAAGCTGCGCGAACATACCACACTCCTGTGGATGACGCTTGCAGCCATCCCTGTCTCTCTTTTGTATTCACAAGTAGAGATCATCCTGCCACAGCATTTGCGTACGCGGTTTGACGACTTCTTGACCGTATTCGCCACCTTGCTGACGATTAATGGAATCCTGGTCGTTTGCTGTCAAATCGTCATCGCGAAATTCGCTGAACGCTTCCCTCCACAGCGGGTAATTCTGCTCGCCTATCTACTGCTTGGCTGTGTCGGCCTCGGCTACGGCTGGGCTCCGTTTTTCTGGCTGCTCGTCGTGTCGGAAGCCATCTTTACAATTGGCGAGATGCTCTACGGTCCGCAGATTCAAAAGGCGATTTCCGTCCTCGCTCCCGAAGAATTCCGGGGGAGGTACTTTTCTGTCTTCGGCGCAAACTGGGGCATTACCGGCACAATCGACCCTACGACCGGTGCCGTGGCATTTCGAAACATCGGCGGTGCCTATTGGTTCTCGATCATCGGTCTTCTGTTGATGATTGCCGGATTCTTTCAATACTTGCTTGTAAAGAAGGCAACCTCGAAATCAAATCCCGATACCGCAACGAAAGACCCTGCACCAGCAGTCTCTTGATCGGGAGCAAACGCAAATTGCATGCATTATGAATCGCCCTTTCGGGGAAAATGGTACTGATTGCCAACCTGGAGGGTGAGAGTGATGCCACGCATTGCAGCAGTATCCACGGCAGTTCCAGCCCATGAAGTAACGCAAGAGGACTCCATGGCGGTAGCCCGCCTTTTTTTTCAGGATGCCTACCCAGACATAGACCGTCTCTTGACCGTCTTTTCCCATAGCCAAATTCGGAAACGCTATTTTTGCATGCCATTGGACTGGTTTGGTGTCGCGCATGGATTCGCCGAGAAAAACCGATTATTTCTGGAGCACGCGGAAGCCTTGGGCACGAAGGTGGGAAAGGACTGTCTGGAACGCGCCGGATGCACACCTGCCCAGATCGATTGCCTGCTGTTTGTAACCAGTACCGGCATAGCCACTCCCAGCATGGATGCCAGGCTGATCAATCGTCTGGGCATGCGTCCGGATACCACACGCCTTCCTCTCTGGGGGCTAGGCTGTGCTGGCGGGGCAATGGGTCTGGCTCGCGCGTGTGAATACGTTCGTGCCTTTCCGCAGCGCAGAGCGCTCCTGATTAGCGTTGAGCTATGCGGTTTGACCTTCATTCGAAACGATCTCTCCAAAAGCAATTTGGTTGCGACCTGTCTATTTGGCGACGGAGCCGCCGCCGTTCTGGTTGAGGGGGATGAGGTGCCGCGAACGGCTGACCACGCGCCACATCTTTATGTCTGTGGGTCGGAGTCCCGAACCTGGCGGGATACGCTGGATGTCATGGGCTGGGAAATGACCGAAGCTGGTTTGAAAGTGATTTTCTCCCGGGATATCCCCCCATTGATCCATTCCGCCATGCGTGAAAATGTCGATAGCTTTCTGGGCCGCATGGATTCTTCTTTGCAGGACCTGACTCATTTTATCTTCCATCCAGGCGGAGCAAAAGTGCTGACCGCCTATCAACAAGCGCTTGATCTCCCCCCCTCGTCTACCCGTTTTTCCGAACATGTATTGAATGAGTACGGCAATATGTCTTCCCCTACCGTTTTATTTGTACTGGAAAAAAGCTTGGAAACAGCGTGGTCGTCTGGAGAAAAAGGATTGCTGGCGGCGCTTGGCCCGGGTTTCAGCTCGGAACTTCTGTTGCTGGAAGCGAGGTGAGAAAACGTGACTTTTTTCTTGCTTGTCTATGCTTCTGTGGTAGTTCAGCGGATGCTGGAGTTGTCCCTCGCCAAGAAAAATGCCCGCTATGTTCGGTCCCTTGGGGGATTTGAGGTGGGGGCCGATCATTACAAATACATCCTGCTTTTGCACATCTCCTTTTTTGTCTCCTTGCTTATCGAAGGATGGATGCGGGGCGGTTCGCCAGCCCCTTGGTGGGGAATCACGTTTGCGATTTTTCTGGTCGCCCAACTGTTTCGTTATTGGTGCATCATCACACTCGGCCGACGCTGGAACACGAGGATTTACGTCCTCCCCGGCTCCCCTCCTGTCAAACGCGGGCCTTACCGCTTTCTCCGTCATCCCAACTACTGGATCGTGACGACAGAGCTGTTTATGCTGCCGCTTACCTTTTCCGCCTATGCTACAGCTGTGGTCTTCACTTGCTGCAACCTGTGGCTGCTGCTTCGCATCCGCATTCCTGCCGAAGAGCGCGCACTGCGTGATCATTCATAAAAAAACACAGAAAAAAGAACCCGGTTTGAACTGCACCCCAATTGTTAGACACCACTACCAATTGGATGTACAGTTCAGTTTCGGGTTCTTTTTACGTTTATCTCTCTCAGATACCGGGTAATAGGAAACGAGTATTCCATTTCAAACACGAGGTGAATGACTTTGAAACCGCTCAACACGGAAGACCCACTTCAAGTCAAACAGTTGATTATCCGTGAGTTCTACGATCTGATTGGCGAGCTTCCCGATCACGATCACCCCGCTACCGTCCAAAAATTGGTCCGCTATTTGCAAGGGCTGCTACGGATCAAGAAAGTTGTGCCGCCCGTCGTCGAAATCATGACACTGATCAAGCAGTCAAAGCCAACTTTGTACACGGCTTCTCGCAGAACCATTTCCACTACCAGCAATCTGTACATGGTCTTTCAGATAGATATGAACCCCGCACTCGCAGAGGAGCGCATGAGGGACTTCATGAAAGCCTAACGACATCATTATTTGAGGTTTTCTGGATTGAGGCACTCCAGTTCCGGGATTATGAAACGGCCGTCTTTTCGAATCAACACGTCGTCAAACCAGATCTCTCCTCCGCCCCACTCTGGGCGTTGGATCGATACCATATCCCAGTGAACGGAAGATTTGTTCCCGTTATACGCTTCCTTGTAGCATTGGCCGGGGGTAAAGTGAAAGCTGCCGTCGATCTTTTCATCAAACAAAATATCTTTCATCGGATTGCGAATGATCGGATTTACTCCAATGGCAAACTCTCCAATATAACGAGCACCCTCGTCCGTGTCCAAAATCGCATTCAATCGCTCTGTGTCATTCGCTGCTGCTTTCACGATTTTCCCTTGCTCAAAGTGGAGGCATACCTGCTCAAACGTAAATCCGTTATACGGTGTCGGAGCATTGTGGGTGATGACCCCTTCTACTGAATCTCTCACGGGTGCCGAGTATACTTCTCCGTCAGGGATATTTCGCAGACCCGCACATTTTACCGCCGGGATATCCTTGATGGAGAAACGCAGATCCGTACCCGGTCCGACGATACGCACCCGATCCGTGCGGTTCATCAAGCTGACCAGGCTATCCATCGCTTTGCTCATTTTGCTGTAATCGAGATTGCATACCTCGAAATAAAACTGCTCGAAGGCATCTGTACTCATGTTCGCGAGCTGTGCCATCGAGTTATTTGGATAACGAAGGACCACCCATTTGGTTTCCGGCACCCGAATATCCTGAACAGGCAATTCGTACAGACGGGAATACAAGCTCATCCGGTCAGCAGGCACGTCTGACAGTTCATTGATGTTATCAGAAGCACGAATGCCGATATAGCCATCCATTTTCCGCATAAATGCGGTCTCGCTTTCCGCCAACAGCTTCAGCTGTTCCTCCGTACATTGTTTGGCCAGCTCACGTTTGATTTGAGGATTGACCAGTTGCACGAATGGATTTCCTTTTGCTGCGTACACCTCTCTGACTAGGGCTTGAACCAGCTCGGGTGTATTGCCGACCGAATGAATCAATACATTCTCTCCTGGCTGTACCCGAACGGAGTAGGTAACGAGATTTCGTGCCAATTCTTCCAAGCGGGGATCTCTCATCTTTTCGACACCTCTTTTTTAATTTTCTGACTCCACCTTCTATTTTTCCCGATCAATCTTTGTAAGTCAATAAAAAATATTTTAATGATATCTGAAGCCCTTTCATCTCTCGTCGGACAGCAAAGAAAAAAGCAGCCTCCCTTTGAAAAAGAGAGGTTGCTTTTCACACCTGCAGTTTCTTATTTATCGCTGTCGGAAACCGGTACATTCCATGTCCAAGCAGCTTGCTTGGAGTTGTCGAATGTTTTGCTGGAGATCACGATCGAATTTTTCTCGGTTGGAGCAGCCTGCCAGCCTGTGCGTGCAGCTTCCACTTCTGGTGTGGCTGTGGACAGAACAATGGTCTCATCCTCTTTAGGCATTTGCATCCAGCCAGTCCGCTGTGCATCGGTTTGTACCTGCTCAGGGGAGAGCACCACGTATTGATCCTCCACCGGCATTTGCATCCAGCCTTTTGGAGCTACTTGCGTTGTATCTTTGCCGCTGATGACAATGGATTGATCTTCAAGTACAGAACCCATCCATCCTCTTGGTGTAACAGGCTCATTGGATTTGTTGCTGATTGTGATGGATTGCTTTTCCAAAGGCATAGCCATCCAGCTTCCCTGAATGACAGGTTGACCTGCCGCTTCATTTGCGAATGCAGCATTGGTAAACAGCGTTGCGCCCAGAACCATGGAACCGAGCATAAGAGTTGTCATTTTTTTCATGATACATACACTCCTGTCTCCTGTTCACGCTGTCCAAAATATCTCTTTGATACTGTCGGGCTATGTACTTCCGTTTTTCGGCTATTCCTGAAGACCTTCCTTCATCTTGCGCAGGAACATCGTAAATTGTTCGATCTCTTGGTCGCTCAGGTTTCTTAGCAACCCGGTCATCAGGTCTCTCCGTTTGCCCAGCAAGCGTTCGATCAAGGGGATCGCCTTCTCTGAAACAGTCACCCACACAACCCGTCTGTCCTGTTCGTCGCGAATACGGTTGACATACCCCGCCTTCACCAATCGGTTTAACGCAATGGTGGTAGCACTGTTGGATTGCCGCAGCAACGTTGCAAGGTCAGATACGGTGCTTCGTTCCTTGTCGTAGAGGACACGAAGCAAAATAAACTGTTTGGGACTGATTACTTCATCCTCTTCTACAAGCCAGTGACTGATGAAGTATCGTGCCATTTCGACGAAAGCCTGGTCCAATTCCTCGATTTGAACTTTGCGAGAGATATCGCTCACATCATCACCCATTTTCAGAAAGTAAATACTTTTACTATAAAACTATATCGGGTTCGAAGACATAGTTCAAGTATTTTGCGTTTTCTTTTGGCGTTTATGCTCCTGCCTGAAAATAGGTGGATATGAGTTGGACGATGCGTTTACAGTTTAATATTTTTACTGTAAAACTATTTTACAATGTCATCTTACCTCATAATGGGAATCTTGGCAAGAGATCTATTTGTGACAAAACGATGAACAACAGATGTAATGCGTTTCCTTATTCTTTCCCACTGTTCTCCATCTTTCTTCCTTCTTCTCTGTTCGGAAAGCATGTATAATAAGGACATCCGTCATTTTTGCTATTCACTGCCAGTACCGACGGAGAAACTCGTATATGGGAGATTTCAAATGGAACAACAAATTCAACGTACGGCCAAATGGAAAAGAGAATTGCTGGATTGGGTAAAGTCGTTTGTCCTCATAGGCGGTCTGACCGCTTTCATCTACGTGTTTATCATGGCTCCTTATGTTGTACAGGGCCGCTCCATGGAAAGTACTTTGCATGATCGCGAACGCGTGATTGTGAATAAAGCGATTTTTTACCTCAAACAGCCTCAAATCGGGGATATCGTGATCATTCATCCGGATGCCTCTGGAGAAAACTGGATCAAGCGTGTCGTGGCATTAGCCGGTGACACTGTAGAAGCAAGGAACGATCAGCTTTACGTGAATGGCCAACCCGTCAATGAATCTTTTCTGACCTCCAATAAGCTGAAGGCTGCGGCTGCCGGCGTTACTTTGACTGAGGACTTCGGGCCGATTACCGTTCCCGAGGGTCATATCTACGTCATGGGGGACAACCGGAACAACAGCATGGACAGCCGTGCTATCGGTCCCGTTCGGCTTGACCATGTTGTCGGTCGCGCCGAGCTGGTCTACTGGCCGCTGGGAAGTATCCGTCTGCCGAA
Organism: Brevibacillus ruminantium; assembly: GCF_023746555.1. NCBI lineage: Bacteria > Bacillati > Bacillota > Bacilli > Caryophanales > Paenibacillaceae > Brevibacillus > Brevibacillus ruminantium. The sequence goes on along the minus strand of NZ_CP098755.1, from coordinate 2,183,285 downwards.
ATAATGAGACCGGCGGTTATGAAACGCCTTCTTTACGATCATCCTATGGTTGTACGTCATGACCATATTCCAGGAGGTTGTAAAGATGCACAACTTGCAACACGCGAAACAGGAACTTGATCAATGCAAACAAGTGGTCCAGCAAATGATCCAACAAACTATGCAAACAAGCAATACTTACCGGCAATTGCTGCAACAGGAGCAGCAAAACGCAGCTACCTTGCAGCAGCTTGCCGCCCGTGAACAACAGGCTGTTCAGGTCATCCAACATGCCCTTCACGGACATGACCAAGCCATCCGCCAAATGCAACAGGTCATCTCCTATTGCGATCAGATGGAGCGCGAATTGCTTCAGTTCTATCCGCAGCCTGCTATTCAACCATCTTCCCTGCCTTCTTATACAGCTCGTCAGTAAGGCAGTGAGGCGGGAGATCATATCATACGATAAAAAGGAGAGCGCAGGAATCCAATCCCACGCTCTCCTTTTTTCTTGGATAGAACCTTCCTTTCGCCCTTCTTACAAAAATTCGTCTGGACCAAGGCGCCTTGAGTGATCCAGCCAAATGGGACGATTCCTTACTGTTTTGTCTGTACAGCTACTGCATCCTGGAAGTACTCCTCCAGCGAAATGCCTTTTTCCATGATCTCCTTCGCCATAACCTTGCCTACATAGCGGAGATGCCAGGGTTCGTAAGCATAGCCGGTAATCTCTTCCCTGCCTTTCGGGTAGCGGATGATAAATCCGTACTCTGCACAGTTGGCAGCCAGCCATTTCCCTTCTGCGGTATCCGCAAAAGGCTCTTCCAGCCTCGTTTTCGCGTCAGCCCCCGATACATCCATCGCCAGCCCTGTCTGATGCTCGCTCTTTCCAGGGACCGCGCTGTACCGGGAAGCATGCTCGGCTCCCTGAGTTTGCACATACCCCTCATAGAGAGATTTTTGTGTTCGATAGGAACGGTAGCCGGAAACTCCGTACAGTTGAATTCCGTCTTTTTGCGCGGCGGCAAACAATTCTTCAAGTGCACGCGCTGCCGGCTCCCGAAGCAGCTTTTTCTCTGCCTTGCCGGAGAAAGGGAATGGTACTTGCGGTTCTGTCAATCCGGCTGGAATGTATCCATCTGGCAAAGAACGCTCCTTGTTTACCACAACAGCCAGATCATCCGAGTTGGTCACGGTCGGTACGTTATTGACCATTTTGATCGTTTCTTCAAGTGAGGTTTTTACCGTGATCTGCGCCGTTTTGCTCTTCCCTTGATAGTCTACAATAACGTCAGCTTTCGAACCGATCGCGGCGTGTTCAGAGATCGTCAATTTGCCATCCGGTGATACGGTGACAACATCCGGAGCAGAGGTTTGATACGTGATTCCATTGGCATACGGCAGTGCTTGCTCACTACCCGGTGCGAGCACAAAGGAATCAGGAATAGCATTCCAGTCCATACTGGACTCATCCTCTTGCTGTATTTGCTCCCCAGAAGAAGAGGCTCCCGCAGGCGCAGCCGGCTGGGTATTCCCGCTTGAATTGATATCTGTAGCTTGACATCCTCCCAAAAGCGCACCAGAGAGTACTGCTGCGATGGCGAGAATGACGGTTTCCTGCTTTTTCATGAAAGTGTGCCTCCTGATTTCTGACAAAGAAGAAACGGTCTTCGTCTTATTACCTTACCATAGTAAATAGACGGATGAAAAGAATAGATGGTAACACGAAAAAGCTAGCTGTTTCTCGCTTTTTGCTCGATGGCCAGGTCGTGAATCAAAGGGACGAGCCAATTTGATAGCTTGCTGAATACGTACCCTTCCGATTTCGCCTTTTGCGTATTAAGGAGATATGGGGCGGGAAGCGCGAACGGAGAATGCTCCTGATCCGATGCACCTGCAATCATGCGAACTGGCTTACCCGTGACTGATGAAATTTCCTCGAGAATCTGGGGAAGTGTCCATTCTCCCTCGGAGCAGGCATTATACGGTCCGTTTGCTTTCGCAGCATCGCCCGTCCATTTCAGAAAAGCTGCCGCTTCAGCCGAATCGATGAATGATTGACGGGCATCTGGATTCCCAATGATGATTTCTCTTTGTTCTCTCACCCATTCCACATACATATGCAGGCGCCGGGTATAATCATCCTTGCCTAGGACGATTGGATATCGAACGGCAATCACAGGGAATTTGGCTGTTTGAAATAAAACAGCCTCCGCCTGCCGCTTTCCTTCCTCATAGGAGACATCCTCTCTCGTCCCGCGCCTGATTTCATATGTATACGGATTGAAGTCATCCTCGGTCCGCTCAAGCGGAGAGTATGTGTAAACCGCTCTCGATGAGGTTACGATGTATTTGGCCGTTTTTCCTTCCAATACGTTCACCACATGGGTTGCATTCTCTTCGGAATAGCAAAGATTATCGTACACAAGATCCCAATCGGTCTTCCCCACCAGCCGGAGTGAATCCAAATCGTTGCGATCGATCTGCAAGCGATTCACTTCATTGTCAAAGTCGTCCGGCATTCTTCCCCTCGTCGCAATTGTAACGTGGGCACCATCCGCTATCAGGCTATTGACCAGCCTCTTCCCAAAAAAGCGGGTTCCACCGAGAACGAGTACCTTTTTCATCCTCTCCCACCCTTTCCTGATTATTTGTCATGAAACAGCCAAGCTCTGCATGTCTCTATCCGCTTACTACCTTATAAAAAATCCCACTGCCCGTAAACCCTTTTCTCCTGTGTCCATCAGAAAAGGGAACCCGCAGGCTCCCTCTCTATCCTTTCATCCACTATGGTTTCTGCAGTGACACAACGGCTTCCCGTGCTTTCCAGGTGACCGTATACCCAAGGGCTTCGGCCACTCTTTTGACGGGAAGGAACAGGCGGCCGTCTCGTTTAATCTCATCCGCGGAAAATGACGCCTGTCTCGCATTCAATCCCAGGAGCAGCTTATCTGCCTGGACATAGGGTTCTCCGTTCCAAAGGAGGAGCTGATTGGCTGTAAACGGGTACGGATGTCCATTGACTTGGACGACAAAAGCCCCTTTTTCAGCCGCTTTTGGCGCTGCCGGTTCTGCCCAGGAAAATGCGACGGCATCTACGCCCAAAACCGTACCTTCCCGCGTATTGTCGGCACCGCCGTACATTTTGCCGTTTTCAAGATCGTAAATCACCGCCTGAACGTTGCCAATATTTTCAGGCTGCTCCCGGAAAACATGCCCCATGCCCATCAGCTTCAGAACCACGTCTTGCTCGATGCCGTCTTCCCAGCTCACGATAGGATATGTGCTGGAGAAAATACGCGGTGAAAGGATTGCTTCCTGAATCGGCATTTCATGCTCCAGAACATTTAGGATCGTTTGGGAAACGGATGCGATGATCGTCGAGCCGCCTGGGGAACCTACCGCCATAAAGGGCTGCCCATCCTTCAGCACGATGGTGGGCGTCATGCTGGAGCGGGGCCTTTTGCCCGGCTCGACCTGGTTGACCCCGCCAGGAGCGGCATCGAAGTCCGTCAGTTCATTGTTCAGCATGAAGCCGTAGCCGGGAACCATAATGCCGCTGCCAAACACATCCTCAATCGTCGTTGTATAGGAGACCAGATTGCCCCATTTATCCATGACGGAAAAGTGGGTGGTCTGTTTAACCGGAGTCACATCGGTCAGCGAAAGCGCCTGCACCGCTTTTTTCCCCTCATACTGCCACGGATCGCCGGCTTTTACATCAGTATTCACCCGATCCGGCTGAATCAATTTCCTCCGCTCGTTGATATATTCCTTGTCGATCAGTCCCTTTTTCGGAACAGGGTAAAAATCTTCATCCGCCATATAGGCGGCCCGATCTGCGTAAGCCAGATGGTTGGCTTCGATCAGACGATGCAAATAGGCAGCCGAGAGCGGGCCGTCCTGTTTGTTGTCATAGCCCTCCATCAGCTTTAAAATCTGGAGCAGCGTCAGTCCTCCTGAGCTGGGCGGTCCCATCGAAACGACTTCATAACCCCGGAACGTATCCCGCACCGGTTCCCGCTCTTTGACCACGTAGTGCTTCAGATCCTCCAACGTCATGGCACCGCCCGTACGCTGAACCTCTTTGACCAGCGCTGCTCCGATTTCTCCGCGGTACAGGGCATCCGGCCCTTTTTCCTTGATCAGCTTGAGGGTTTTCGCCAAATCTGGCTGGACCAAAAGCGCTCCTTCCTCCAGCGGCTTGCCTCCCGGAGCAAACACCTCCCCTGCGGTCTTGTGTTTTTTCAATTTGTCCTCGCTGTCCTTGATATGCTTTGCCGTGATCCAGTTGACGGTCACGCCTGTTTCTGCCAATTCAATGGCGGGATCGATAATTTCGGCGAGTTTTTTCGTCCCGTATTGCTTGAGTGCTGTTTCCACTCCCAAAAGGGTGCCTGGAACCCCAACAGCCTTGCCATTGGTATGGCGCTGCTCAAACGGCACCGGTTTTCCGGCTGCGTCCAGAAACATCTTAGGATCCGCTTTGCGGGGAGCCATCTCTCTTGAGTCGATGACTGTAATCTTCTGTTTGTCTTTCAGATAAATCATCATGAAGCCCCCGCCGCCAATGCCAGACATCTGCGGTTCGACAACAGCCAGGGCCAGTTGGATGCCTGCCGCCGCATCTACCGCATTTCCTCCCTGTTGCAGGATATCCTTGCCCACTTGCGCCGCCGCCGGGTGGGATACGGCTACGATTCCTTTCGTCGCCCCCGTCGTCTCCTTGGGAATCCCCGGCATCTTTCCATGCACCGGAGTTGCCAAAAGCAGAAACGCTGCTACACCGGAAATCAGCACCTTCGCTTTTGCTTTCACCCTCCTCACCCTTTCGCTTCCAGTTATGTAAGCCTTAACTTTATTATAATTTTGAATATTTCGAACGGTCAACGTGGAGAAAGTCGTGTCCTTTTGACGCATTTGGAGAAAAATGAAAAATCCCCTTCCCGTCACCTGAAAAGAGTATTTCTTTCCTTGTGACAAGAAGAGGATCTTCTCCGCCGTCTGCAGTGATCACGGCAGGATAATCAGATTGCTTGATACGACGCGCTCTCTGCCATCGGACGGACGGTTCAAGAGCTTGCCATTGTAATAAAACGCACTGGAGCCGCCGCCGTCCAGATTGTACGCGTCCACGACGTGGAATTCCTGGAGCTTGCGCTGCGCTTCTTCCAGCGTCACGCCGTTACTCCATCCTTTGCGTCTGCCGTCAATCACGATCAAAAGCAGGTCCCCGTTGTCAAAATGACCGATCAATGTCCGTGGCTGTCGGGCATTTGCCCAGGCCTTGGGAATCGGCATCCGCTTTCCGTTTTGCAGGAGCGTAGGCAAAAAGCTGGCGCCCTGCAGGATGCCTTTTTGCGTAATCTCTTCCTGGGAATTGATTTTTCCTCCGACCAGACGACCATTTTTATTAAAGCCGACGAAGCTCAAATCCGTATTCGTAGAAAAGGTCTGAACCTTTCCGTCAACTACCGTGGTGCCGATCGGAACGAGATTGCCCTGACTGTCCTTCATAAAGCCGCCCGCATTGATGGCCAGTACAGCCCCTTTTCGTTTGGCAGCCTGGCTGGTCGTCTCTCCGCGGCTCTTGACTTGATCATGTGCGAGGACCATGCGCAGAGCGTTCGGATTGTTCAGCCGGACTTTGGCCATGTAACCGCGATAGCCTGCTTCCTCAAGAGAATATACCTTGATCGTCGCATTTTTTCCAAATGTCTGGCCGATCGGATTTCCCAGCATATTGGAGAGGAGCGTATCCAGTACGTCCGCTGACTTTTTCGTCTGGGACTTGCTGTCCTCCAGAAGATTATGAATGGACTGATTCTGCTTTTCGTACTCTTCTTTTTCCTTCGTCGCTTGGTCGCGGATATCTTCGAGGAGAATTTCCGTGTTGCGCAGCTGGGTTTTGGTCTCCTGGAGCTGCTCAGCAAGTGCCGCTACATGATTGTGAGACTCCTCGGCCGCAAGCGTTAAGCCTTGGTAAGGAAGCTTGTCCACCGGATTGGCCTGGGAGAACGCCAGTAAAAAACCAATGGCTGGAGCGAGCAAAAAAGCAAAAAAACGGTGAATCTTACCAGGCACGAGCGGCATCCTCCAGTTTTTTCAACGAGGCTTTCAAATCAACCAGTTGCTTGTTCAGCTGATCGATCCGATCCTGCAAGGCCTGTTTGGTTTGATTGGTTCCTCCCAGTGTTTTTCCCGTCAGTTGCAATTCTTCTTCAATGTTAGCCAGTCCACCCTGCACCAGCTTCATCTCATCCTGTACCGTGGTTAGCTGCTCTTCCATTGTCCTCATCTGATGTAGATTGGCCATTTGTATTTCTTCAATTCGTTGCTGCACCAGTTGCTGCTGCTTGTCCAAGGTATGTACGGCAAAAGCGTACCCACCGTAAGCCAATCCGCCCCAGAGTACGACTGCCACGATAACAGGCGCGGCAGAGCGCTTCTCTTCCGACTGGGGAAGGATGGTATGAAATAAGCTTTTCCACAATCCCTTGCGCTTTCGTCTTGCCTGTTTGCCCTGCTCAGGCATACGCAGCGTTGTGGATGGCGATGATGATGCTGACACGATCTTGTCGTTCATCAGCTCCCCCTCCTTTCATCTGACAAAGGATGAGGTATTATTATAACATAAAACATTTTTCGACACCTCTTTTGGCGAAAAGATCAGGACCTTTATCCTGATCTTTTGTTTGTCGTTATCTTCCGATCTTCCATTCGTGCTCCAGCTGCTCATGCACTTGCAACAGAAAGCCGACGGCATGATCCTCTGCTGCTTGTCGCTGTGGCCAATCAAGACGCGTGCAGATTCGTCGTACGATCTGCAAAGCCAGTTCGATTCGCTTGGTCTCCGACAAACCGGGAATTCTCTGCACGAAAGTATCCAGAAGATTCCAGTCCTCTCTGGTGATCGCCTGTTTTTGCCGCTCATTCAGAAAGACGACGGGCGCATTTTCGCGCCATTTTTCTAGTTTTCTGGACCATTTCCCGCTTGCCTTTCCACGCGCTGAACCGCTTTCCACGACAACGATGGTTCCCGCGACTAGATCGCCGATCCTTTTGTCGCGCGGGTGAAAAAACGAGACCAAACTTCCCAGCATATAACCGGTCGGCATTGAATCAATGATCCGAAAGAGATTGCGAATGACTGCTGACAGAAAGGTGAGGGACTGGCCGTTTTCCTGGATGACGCGGATTTTCATCCAGCGTTTCCCAGGTGTCTGTCCGGCTCGGAAATACTCCCAGAAAAAGAAATAGCCAAAGTTTAACAGGAACAAGACAATCAAGATGATGGCAAGCGCATAGTTTTCCGTTTCCTGAAAAAAAAGAGGTTCATTTCCAAAAATAACTATACCCACTATTAGAAATACAGTAAGATTAACCAAGAGAAGCAGGCCGGTATCGATCAGTTGAGCAGCCGCCCTGCTTCCCAGACCCGCTGTCTGGAAGCGAAGCTGAACGTGCTCTGGTGTAACGATTGCCATTTCTCTTTCTAATTGATTGGAGATGTGTTGCTCATTCATGCTGGCGATTTCACCCTTCCTTTTTGACACTCGTCTGTGAACTCTTTGAAAGGAGACCTGCTCGTGAACCTGACATCATTTTGGCAGTCCCACAAAGCGACCTGGGCTGAGCTCGACCGTCTGCTGGAACATTTTCAAAAACGTCCGCGCCAGGTGGGAGCAGCAGAAATCGACCGCCTTACCTTATTGTATAAAAAAACCTCTGCCCATCTGGCTTATATCCGAACCTACCATCCGCATGACGAGATCACCCAGTATTTGAACCAGCTGGTATCCAGGGCCCATAATACCGCATACCGGCAACAATCCAACAGCATGGGCCAGCTCTCCCATTTCTTCTGGGTTCATCTCTTTTCCCTGGTGAACAAGCGCATCTGGTTTATCGGGCTGGCCGGCTTGTTGTTCGTCATCGGCGGGATTTCCGGCTTTGCGGCAGTCATGGTAGACCCTCTGAATCTTTACTACGTCCTGCCGGAAGGAATGGCTGCACATATCGATCCCAGCCGACTGGGCGCGGGGCATGATGCGATCAATAGTCCGATCATGTCTACGGCGATCATGATCAATAATATCAAAGTGGCGTTTCTCGCTTTTATCAGCGGGATTACCTTGGGCCTCGTCCCTGTCTATCTGATGCTGTACAACGGACTGCTTGTCGGAGCGTTGGCAGCTGTATACGCCCAGGCAGACAGCAGCTATGCTTTTTGGGCCTACATATTGCCCCACGGCGTCATCGAGTTGACCGCGATCTTTATCGCAGGAGGAGCCGGACTCCATATGGGATACCGACTCCTCGTACCGGGCATCTATCACCGGAAATATCAGTTCCTGCAAGCAGCCAAGGAATCTGCACAACTGCTTCTGGGCACTCTGCCGATGTTCGTCATCGCCGGAATTATCGAGGGGTATATTACCCCGTCCTCCTTCTCTCTGGAAGCGAAGTACAGTGTAGCCGCTCTGACTCTTCTGGCTCTCGTCGGCTGGTACCTGTACGGTTTCTATCGCCAGCGACAGCGGTCATAACGCTTCTCTTCTTTTAATCTCCAAATAGGAATTGACTACGGTCAGCGTCAATTGATCGGCCGGGATGTCCAGGACCTGGATACCCGCGCCGATCATATTTTGTTGGAAAGCCTTTCGATCCAATTGAAAACGTTGTGCCAGCGCCTTGACGAAGGCTAACTGACTGTTGCTTACAGTTGCCTTGCTCCATTCATGCAGGAGCGGGTCCGCCAGTGACAGCAGCAACAGCAAATGACTGCGTCTCAGTCTCCACAGATACGCCCCCAGCTGATCCTCCAGCAGATAATTTTCCATATCGGAGAATAAGACCATCAAGCTTCTCCGCTTTTGTTGCCGATGCAGATACTCCAGTGCTTGCAGCGGGTTGGATTCCACAAAATCACTTCGCACATCATAGACAGCCTCGACCAATGTATGAAGATGCCCGAGCCCTCTGCCTGGAGGAATATAGGTTTTGATCTCGTGGGAAAAAGCCAGCAAGGCGACCTGATCGCCCTGTTTCAGCGCAACGGCAGCCAAAGTGAGCGCAGCCTCCAAAGAGAGATCCAGCTTGCTCCTGCCATCCAGCTCCACGCCCATCATCCGGCCGCAGTCCAAGAGGAGCGTCAACACTTTTCCCTGCTCGGGTCGAAACTGATTCGTCATCAAACGCCGTCCCCTGGCTGAGGCAGACCAGTTGATATGGCGCGGGTCATCGTCCGGTACATACTCGCGAATCGCATGAAACTCAGTTCCGCTTCTTGACCGGAGCAGGATTTTTTTCCCGTCCACAATCAGGCTGTCCTGCAGCGATTGCAGGTACCCGCGGACAGCCGATAGATCTGGATACACTTTAATCGCTTGAGGACAATACGGTTTGGCTTGCTTCTCCCACAGGCCCAGCTTTCCCTGATAGCGAAGATAGAGATGCGAAAAGGTGTATAATCCCCTCTCATTCCCCTTCGTTATGTAGGATACGACACCTCGCCGCTCCGACAAGACGCCTGTCACTTCTGTCGGCCGGTCAAATGTGTAGGGGAGATCATCCCGGAGATGATAGCGCACGGGTTTCCCGCTGTGATTTTCCAGTACGAGGGTGACGGTCAGTGTTTGCCCGATGTCGGTTTGCTCGGGCAGGATACGCGCTGCCACAAACTGCCCTTTCCGCGGCATACTCATCCAGTCCAGCACACTGGCCAAAAGAAGCAAAAGGTTGTAAATCCAGAAAAAGGTGTACCCGATCCCGACAAGTGAACCCGCAGTGGCTACCACTGCACCTCCCCCGAGCCAGATGATCATCCTTCTGGTCGGGAGAATCCCGTTGTCAAAAAATCGCTTAGCGAGGGACTGGAATGGCCGCGAGCGTTTCATCGATGATGTGGTCACTGTTGCCCCCCTCCAATTCGACCTGTGGCGCCACGATCAGTCGATGCCGCAGGGCGGGTCGTACAACAGCCTTGACATCGTCCGGCGTGACGTACATGCGGTTATCGAGCAAGGCCCACGCTTTGCTCGCCATCAGAACCGCGATTCCTGCCCGTGAGCTGGCTCCCAGCAACAATCGCTTTGTCTCCCGGGTCTTGCGTATGATTGTCGTGATGTACGCCAGTATTTGTTCCTCGACGACTACCTCCGCCAGCCTTTGCCGCTTTTGGATGATATCCTCCACGTTGTATGCCACATTCTCCTCTGCTGCTTCCTTCACAAAGAACGGAGTGTGCTGCCGTAAAATCTCCAGCTCCTGCGACTCGGAAGGATAATCCACCTGCAGTTTGAACAGAAAACGGTCCAATTGCGCTTCGGGAAGGACATAGGTCCCTTCATATTCCACCGGGTTTTGGGTAGCCATCACAAAAAAGGGATCGGGAAGCGGATAAGTGACACCATGGATCGTCACTTGCCGCTCTTCCATCGCCTCAAGCAAAGCGGCCTGCGTCTTTGGAGGCGTGCGATTGATCTCGTCAGCCAGCAGCAGGTTGGAAAAAATCGGTCCCTTGAGCGTTTCAAAAGAATTTTGTTGCATGTTGAAGACGACATTTCCCACAATATCGCTCGGCATCAGATCAGGCGTAAATTGAATCCGCCGATACGTGCCGTTAATCAGTTCCGCGAGTGTCCGGATCATTTTGGTTTTTCCGATTCCCGGCACGCCCTCCAGAAGAACATGCCCGCCCGCCAGCATGGCTGTGACCAGCAAACGAATGTTTTGCCTTTGACCAAATACTTTTTTCTCCATCTGTTGCAGTAGTTGCTCCACCTTCTGCTTCACTCCTTTTCCAAACGCTTGGTCACTTGATCCAGCAGTTTGCTGTCCTCCAGCAATCGTTTGGGTGTGTAATGCCGATCTTGCTTCGCTTCCTCCAGCCTTGCCAGCACATGGCTGAGCAGTCCTGCGTCCCGGTCCATCCAGTGCGTTTTGGCTGTGCGGACAATATCGTAGTCGGACGTCCCCTTGTGCAACCCCCATCGTTCGGAAAGAAGCTGACGCAGATACGCTTCGCGAATGCGCAAGGCGTCCCCGGCCAAGCGTCGTCGTTCATACCAGCTGGCCACGGCTAACAGCGTTTCGTCTCCACGCCGAACCGTCCATTCCCGTCGGGTATAAACCGGGCCAAAACGCTTCCCTTGCCACCAAATCATAAACAACAGGGCAATCCCAAGCTGGGTCAGACAGACGATCAGCCAGTCCGGGTAGATTGCCAGGATACCAGGGCGCTGCTGATAGCCATGATGGTACTCATCGATCCAGATCACTCTCCAGTTTCCCTGCAGGTACGGCCAAATCAATTCAAAATGATCGTTTTCCATGATGCGATTGTTCGTTAGCCACTCGGGCACGAGAAACAGCGTAATCGTTCCCGCTCCCACGGTGCTTCGCCCTGCCAGTATGCCCTTTTGATCCGACAGCAGCGTTTCCATTTCTGCTGAAGAGTCGAGTCTGTAGTGAGTTTCAGCCTGACCTGTACCCGCGCTGCTCAAAACGGCGCTTTCTATTTTCCCAGGCTCCGCTTGATAATCCGTCAGACTGCTAGCTGCAAGGTGAACATCTTCCCAGCCTTTCGAATTTTTCTGGAATACGAGCAAATCATTTCCTTTTTCTGCCCATTTCAACAGCTCTGCCTGCTCAGCTTCCTCTAAGCCGAAGGGTTCGACCAGTACGATCGCCTGATGTTCCCCTTCCGGCAAGTACTCCATGGGCTTTCTCCATTCTTTGATTACCGCCTGTTTCTCTCCCAGCAGTTCAAACACAGCCTTGGTACCGTTAGCGTTGGGCGAGAAGGAGACGTAGGGGGGATACGCTTGACCGGCAGGCTTCAGCAGAAGTACGCCTACGACCAAAAAGAGCAGGATGGCTGCTCCCACAGTCAGCCGATATTTGAAGACATTAGTCATGCGCACCCTCCCCGTCCAATCTCCGCTCCAGCTCGTTTACCGTTTCCCAGAACATCGCCGGTTCAAGTGCGACGCGTCCATACCACACCTGTTCAAAAAGGCGGGCATGACTGCGGAAAAATGATTCCCATTCCGGTTTTCGCTCTCGCAATTCATCCAAATATTCCCAATTTGTTTTCCACGTTTCGATATGTACCCAAGAGCGTTCCTGCATGTAGCTCAAGAGGGCCAAAAAGGAAAAGCGCATACCCTCGCGCCAATCCCCCTGATTTCCCCTCTCCTTTGCTTCCCGAATGTAATCCGCATAGGTGCGAATTCGCTCGTCATAGACAAGCAGGGGATTTTCCCTCCGGCTGCGCCTTACCATGCGCCGTCCCCACATCACCAGCAACGCGATGATGCCGATGATGGCGGCCATAATGATAACCCAGGACAAGACTCCTGCCGTACCGGGACTGACATCAGCGCTCAGAAGCAAGCGGCTGATCGTGTCGAGGATTTTTTCCAGAATGATGTCGAGCCAGCTTTTCCCTTGTCTCTCTACTTCCTGGAATTCCTCTCTGGCCAGTATCTCTCCCAGTTTTTCCTTGTCACCCGCCAGTTGGTTTGGATCAATCATGGCCTCTCATCCGGCTTCTCATTCGTCATGACCGGCTCCGTTTGCACTTGCAGCAATGCTTCCACGTCTGTACCATCATAGCGAACTTTCAAGTCCAGATACGTCAGCGCGTACACGATCATCATCCAGGGCACCAAAAGGCATGTAAACAGCACCAGCAGCAATTGGCCCAAGACGGATACGCCGAAGACGGCAATCAGAAGGGCTTGAATCCCGCCTGAGAAAATCGTGTAAATGACGGTAAGTACAATGTACAAGGCAACCAATCGCCAAAATTTCCCTTTTGTCAAACGCCAGCTGCGACCAATTCCAATACCGTCCCGCTCAATCAGCACCACAGGGAGATAAAACGCCCAGCGAAGCAGAAAATATCCAGGAAGCAGGACAATCACAAGAATGAAGAGAAGGTACAGCAAGATAAACAAGAGGATCATCAGCACGGGATTAAAGCTGTCCAGATCAGGCATGAGCAGGCCGCCCACTCCAATCCCAAGTACCGACAGCAAACCGATGACCAGCATAAATCCGATCATGATTCCGAGGACGATCAGCCCATATACAAACGTACTGCCGGCCATGGGCCAGAATCTTGAAAAAGATTGCTTCAACGCAGCCTTTAACGTGATGGGTTCCCCATACACAGCCCCTTTGGTGATCAGCAGCGATGCCCCCTGCATTTGAGGGTAAACCACGAAAAGACTGATAGGGATTAGCAACAAAAGAAAAAGCAGTAGCTTTATCGGGTCTTCGGTTACTGGTTGATCTGATCCCAAAAATCGGTTTTGCAAAAATTCTTCAAAACTATCCGATTCATTATCGGATGCCAGCAGCGGCATGCTGCCCATATCACTCATCAATGCCTCCTGCAGCAGCATCAGCGGAGCAAACAGGATCAGCGCCAATAAAAAGAACGTGGCAAAATGTTGGCGGTAAACCGCAAAGCTTCGATCCAGTAAGCCCCCCACTCCCATGGGTTCAAGCCGCTTTTGCTCCATTCTTGAAACCTCCACTATCTCTGTATTTTTTGGATTACCCGACTATTATACACGATTTTCCTCTTTTTTGAAAAAATCCCTCTGTTTCTGACAAATATTGTCGGATGTTTTCCAGAAAGCAGCATTGTTTCTTTTTACGGGCAAAAAAAAAGCCTCCGGCTATGAATATCAATAGCTGGAGGTATAGTACGTGAATGTCTTTATTATAAGTGCCATGCATATGCATTTCCTTCGTGGGTTATTGGCATTGCAGGTATTTTTGCCTTCAAATGGCGATTTTTATGTAAAAAGTGAGGCAAGGACTAAGGAGAGGAATATTATTCCCTGTTACTACTTTACAGGGAATTCGCCCCAGCTATCTATAAGTAAATATTGGGAATCCCTTTCCGGACACCCTCTCCTTGTTGTTCATCCTCACTTTCTTTAGAGGAAATATCGATCTCTTCCTGCCGCCGCAGATCGTAGAGATCGCCCCAGCTCCGCTCTTTTTTATACTGCTTGTTCAGCGAAGACATCAGGCTCACCTTTCTCAGCAGCTCTTTGAGGGAATGTGAGAAAAATTCTGGTTCCTTCCTTCCGTTCAGGTACCCCACCGCCACTGAAATCGGCACGTCATCCAATACCATCGGCTTCGTGATTTGCTTCAGGTATTCGTCAATCCGCTCTTCGTCAGCCAGAGAGATGATCACAAACTCATCTCCCGCATAGCGACACAGAAAATCGTCTTTTTCATGCACCAGGTTTACCAGTCTGGTCGACAGCGCCCGGATGACATCATCTCCAAAGGGATGACCGTGTTCTTTGTTAATTCGGCCGAAATCGTTGATATCCACAAAAATCAGATGGAATGGCTTGCGCTGTTTCAACAGCTCCTCGCCGATATATCGTATGTACGGAGCGCGATACAAACCGGTATGTGCATCCAGTGACTCTGAGAGCTTCCTCATGATTTCTTCACGGGTCACCAACCCCTTCATCTGCGAATCTTCCATCACCAGAATCCGCTCGATTTGATGTGCCTTGAGCAGATGATACGCATGCCAGATGTCCTGATCCGGTGTGACTGTGATGAGAGATGGCGTCATGGCATCGGCCACGATCCGATTGGGATGGGCTGATCGCACATCCCGTGAAGTGAGGATGCCCATGACCTCATTATGATCTACAACCAGCAGCGATCCGATTTTCCGTTCATTCATTTGCTCTGCCGCGGAGGAAACGCTTTTCCAGGAGGAAATGGTATGCACGGATGTAGTCATGATTTCGGAGATTTTCATGGCAAATCCACCTCACGCTCAACGGAGATCGCTATTTTTAACTCAGAGCGAAGGACCATTGAATCGCTGATCATATTTTGGGCTTCTTCCAGAATGATGTTCATCAAGACATCCTTGTCCAGCATCTGCATCAGCGAATTGCGCATCAGCACCGCCTCAATCCGCGGATGGTCAATCTTGATCAACGAGAATTGTTCAGGCGATAACGCCTCGGCCATCCGCCGAACGGCTTCCGGGCCAATCGGGGCTTTTCTCCCCACGATCAGAAGATCTTGCATTGGGGGTACCTCAAATTCCGATATTCGCAGGGAAAGCGCTGCTTTCCGTGAATACCTGTTTCGATCACTCATCACACTCTTGCCTCCAATATGTACGCATTTCAAGTATAACTTTTCAAACGTTCCGGTTTTCCCAGATAGTACCCCTGGCCCATCGTGACGCCAAGGACTGCGGCTCGACTAAAATCCGTTGCGTGTTCGATCCCCTCCAATATCAGCTCCGCCTCCCCCTGGCAATACTCCACCAGTAGACGGACGATTTTTTGTTTCTTTACCGATGCTTCCAGTCCATCTGCAAAAAACTTGTCCATTTTGATAAAATCGGGGGAAATTTCTACGATTTTGCGAAAGCTGGTCGTGCCTTCTCCTACGTCATCAAGAGCAATCATGAATCCGATTTTTCTTAGCATGCCGATCCGTCTGGTGAAGAGGGGATTCATCCAGATTTTTCGCTCTGCAGCTGATTCGTTGATCTCCAACACGATTTTACTTAGAAACGGGCGGAACCGACTCAAAATGTTGTCCACAAAAGCCGGGAACTGGTCTTCTACGATGGTAGACGGATAAATATTGACAAAAAGGAATACACTTTTGTCTTGCCGCTGATGAGACACAAAAAAAGTCTGAAGCGCGTGCAAGATCGAGAACGTATCCAATTCAAACAACCTGTTTTGTTCGATAGCCTTTTGGAATAATGCTTCGGGACCGATTGGGGACAAGCTGCGTATCAGCGCCTCATATCCTATTACCTTTTTTTCCGGAAGGTGACAAATCGGCTGGAATACGTGGTAGAATTGTTTATTTTCAATAACCTCTGTAATACTCTCCATCGTCCTAACCTTCCTTACATGTTTTATGAAATAATCGTGCCTTCATTTCTGTCATTTCGTCAGACGGCGGTTTATCGTTGCGCTACCCCTGATTACTCTAGGTACTTAGACTTACTTTTTTTAGACGACAGATGACAAAATACACCAATATCCCTAATTATTCGCTAAGCGTTCTCTTAATTCCTTTTCTTTTTTTGTGTAATTCGGACTACCATTTACATCTTTTCTTTTATCCATCACCTAATTTTTCATCAGCAAAAAGCGTCTCCTGCTTTGTGACATTTCACTAAAGGCCATTAGAAAAACTTGGCTTATCGCCAAGTCAAATAGCGAAAGTCTTCGTTTTTCTTACGCTTTCGCCATTTAACGCATTAGCGAAATTAAACTTTTCAATAGTATAAAAAAAGCCTTTCCTCCCGTGCTTTTACGGTGAAGGAAGGCTCATTCCTTTTTGGACGTGGTGACTGGTTTTATGTCGCGACTACATCTACCTTGCTTTTGGTGACAATATGATGACCGAGCGGCAGCCCTCGCTGCTTCAGTTCGTCTGAGCTTACAATCTGGAGCGTTTCACTTTTGCATGGCATTGGCATCAGACCGCCGAAAGGGCTCATCACGCGTCCATTTGTCGTTGTCTCAATCACAATGTACAGCCCTTTGCTTTCCAACTGGTGAAGAAACTCCGTCCAGCTTTTTGCACTCATATGCCCCACGTGCTTCGTGAAAATAACACCCATTTCTTGTGCTAACATGTACGCTCTCCTTTGGTTCCCGTCAAGATGATTTGAGACATCATAACGATACAAGGAAGATGGCGTTTTGGCAAAATGCGTTTTTCGCAGAATTCGGCGAAAAAATCTTGTTTTTCTCCAGATATGGATGCTACAGTCTCGCCTCGTCACCGCACACCGCTTTTCACTATGTGTCGCTCCCTTTCGCAGCTTGCTTTCGTCAACGGAGCTCTTTTTTTTTTGATCATCGCCCTTCATCCTGGCCGGTCACCCGGAGCGATCCTCTTCCACCTCCAGCAAACTGGAAAAGCGAATCCAGATTGTTCTCCCCTCTGCTTGCAGCTTCATTTTTCCCAGGGACGGATCGACATGCGAAATGCTGCCTGTCAATTTCCTTGCTCTTTCTCCATCGTAATAGATAAGCATGATCTCTCTTCTTGCTTGCCATGCTTCCCATACCCGGCCACTGAGGATGGCCTGTTGTTCCTCGTCCCGTTCAGGTGGAACGTAGCGCCGCTCCTCACTCTTCATCCTGGTGTACATCTCCCGGTGCTCGGGCAGGACAAAGCGACTGGCTACAAACAAATTATCCCGCTTGGAAACGCGCTTTTCCCTCATGTTCTCCCTTCCTTCCTGCTGTCTGAACTCAGGTTGCCTTGCTGCTCCTGTATAGCTGCCGGCGGCCCCCAGGGAAATGCTTGTGGCCGCATCATCCACCACGAGCGGGCCAGTTCCTGACACTCAGCACGGAGCACTTCGATGGAATAGATCGCTTCCCTGACGTATCCGCGATGCCGATATCTCACAACATAATAGCCATCCTGGCGAGCTGCTGTCAGCAGACGGCATCGTTGCTGCATCAGCCTGCGGCGGAGTTGATGATGCTCTTTTTCTGCCCAGCGGGACAGATCCTGAAAAAACCAGTGATAAGAAATTTTCAAGGGATTCGCCTTCAGGTGTTCCAAATCCACCATCGCCACCCGGAACAACAGGCCATACAGTACATACAGGCGGAGCAGCTCTTGTTCGCCTTCGCTTTCCTCGCGCGGACTGGCCGTCATTTATAATGCCCCCCGATCTTTCTCGCCCGCTCCTGGGCCTGCCCTGCCTGCAAGGCAGAAACGGCCCGCAGGATGGCATCCGGGCCGTAACGGTTGCGGATGTCGTCTACGGCGCGGGCGAGTGACCGCTGTTTATGTGTATCTGTAAAGAGATTGAGCTGCACCACGTTGTCGGGTACCAGCTGCTCCAGATTAACGCCCACACTTCGCACCGGCGTCCCCTCCCAATGCCGGTCGAACAGGCGGCAGACCGCTTCATACAGCGTCATCGCATCGTTCGTCGGCTCTGGCAGCTTTAGCTGGCGTCCGAATCCCACGGGAATATCGAAATCAGCACCCCGGCAGCCAACCGAGACCACATGGCCCATCAACTCCTTGCTCCGCGCCCGGCGACAAACCTCCTCACACAGCTCCAGCAGCACCACCTTGATATCGGCTGCCGTATGATAATCGCGCGGCAGCGTCATGTGGTGACCAATCCCTTTTTGGGTGTCATGCGTGCCCAGCGAAACAGGCGAATCGTCCAGACCATGTGCGGTGCGCCACAGCACTTCTCCGTTTATTCCCCAGCGCTTGGTTAACACAGCGGGAGAGAGCTGTGCCAGCTGGCCGATCTGATAGATGCCCATGCGATGAAAATGCCGCTTCATCCGCGAGCCTACGCCGAACAGCTTCTCGATCGGCAGCTTCCAAAGCGTATCGGCCAGCTCCTCTCGCTTGAGCCAAAAAATACCGACCTCCTGCTTTTTGGCAAAATTGTCGCAGGCCATTTTGGCCAACACCTTGTTTTCTCCGATGCCGATCCGGGCATTGACTCCTGTCTCCAGCCGAATCCGCCGCCGGATCTCCTGTGCGATCTTCCACGGATCGCCAAACAGCTTGATACTGCCAGTCACGTCCAGAAATTGTTCGTCAATCGAGTACGGTTCTACCAGATTCGTAAACGACTCAAAAATGCGGGTAATTTGCACGGCAATCCGGATGTAGGTCTCCATTCGCGGACGTACGACCACCAAATGCCGACATTTTTGCTGAGCCTGCCACAGCGCTTCTGCCGTAGTCACGCCGTACGACTTGGCGATCGGGCAGGCCGCCAGCACGACGCCGCTCCTCCGTTCGGGGTCCCCCGCCACCACGATTGGTTTGTCGCTAAGCTCCGGATTGGCTGCTTTTTCAATACTGGCGTAAAAGCTCTCCATGTCAGCGAGAAAAATAATCCGTCCATTTTCATGGGACATCAGAACCATCTCCTGTATAGGAACAAATGTTCTTATCTGACTCTGTTCTTATTATAGCAAACAAACGTTCGCTTTTATACCTGTCGTATGCAAAAATGGGCTGGTAATTGCAGGAAGTCGTCCTGATTATCGAGAACTCATGTAAGCATGGCAACCAAAGAGCAAAAGCCATGCCTACATTCGCCCCCCGCATGTACCGAACGCGTTTTACACAGTCGGCGCAGTGGGGAAACACAGGTGAAAACACAGGAGAGGAGAAAAGCATGAGGATTCGTCTGCGACCAACGTCCCCCAAGGATATTCCCTCTATATACGAAACCGAGCAAATGGAGGAAAACCGCGTTTACATTTTGCCGTGGGAAAAAGAGCGGCATCAGCTCTCTCTCACTGATCCCGATATTCGCCACCTCATTGTGGAAGAAGCGGATACCAGCCGGGTGGTTGGATACGTCATCCTGGCCGGACTAACCAACCCGCACGGAAGTATTGAATTGCTGCGAATCACGATTTCAGAAAAAGGAAAAGGGTATGGGCGCCAGGTGCTTCGGGAGATTAAAAGACGAGCTTTTCATGAATGGGGAGCCAACCGTTTGTGGTTGGACGTGAAGGAGGAAAATAAACGCGCCCTTCAGCTCTACCTGTCAGAGGGCTTTATCATGGAGGGAAAATTGCGGGAGTGTCTCAAAACAAATGATCGATATGAATCTTTGATCGTTCTCTCCCTGCTGGCCCGGGAGTACGACGGTCAGGCTGGAAGCGAGACAAGCAAGTCCCTGTAAGAGAATCTTTCGCCTTTGACAGGATCGTCCGAAAAAGCACAAAAATTATGCAAAGCGGCTGCCCATACTGAATCGCATTGGAGAATAAAGAAAAACGCGGAAAATGATGAACTGCACCCCATTTGTTAGACACATCTAACATTTGGAGGTGCAGTTCATGAACCCGCGATTTTTTATTTTCGTTATTCATTCGGGTTTCTGCAAATCATAAAGGCTCAGCAGATACACCCACTTGCTGTCCCGGCTTACTCCCAAAATGTCAAGCCCAGGCTGCAAGTCTTCAAGCAGCGTCTCCGTCTTGTTCCGATCAGCGTCAAACACATTGAGATTCATAAAGCTCCCATGTTCGCTGTCCTTGTACTTGGCAAACAGGAACCGGTGACTGCTTGGAAGCCATACCCCTTCCCCCATAAAATCGGCCACGTGAGTAGTACCTTTATAAAAACCCCCGTTCCAAAACATCTGATACATCCCGTCATCGGTTTGCAGATAGCCCGACCAGCCTTGCTTTACCACAGGCGGATTCCAAAGACTGATCGTCTTTGTCCCCCAATCAAAGCGATGGACCAGTTCTTCAAAACTCTCTTCGTGTTTCCTCATGCGAATGATTACCTGTTTTCCATCATCCTGCAGATCAATAGGAATTACCGCTCCATCCATTTCACTGGTAGGTACAGTGCCCTTCAGAACCCCGGCGAATCGGCGCTGCTGACCGCTTTCAAGCTGCACGATCAACAGGTCGAAATCCTGCTTCTGCTCCTCTGTCCCCACAGCCATCAGCAGCTTGCTACGGTCGCGGCTAAAGCTTGCCCCGTGAACATAACCATCGATTTCGATCCGGCTGACACCCTCAACCTCGGGCACCTTCACGCCTTTATCCGGCTCCGCATAAAAAAAACCGCGCCGATCCACATAAAATCGGCCTTCTCCCCGATATGTCGTCATCAGCTCGACAGGATAGTGGGTCATGGTTTTCTCCTGCACGTCGTAGATCGCATACAATAGAGGATGGAGACCATCGCATTCACAGTAGTGAGTGTAACGCCTGAGAAATAAATAGCGCTGCTCCTCATCAAGGAACGGCTCACTCAAATAATGAATCGGAAATTGACTGAGCTTCTCTCTGACCTGGCCATCGAGGGACATCCGCCATACTTGATTGGGCGGCAGGACAAGCGCGAACAAGTCCGGCGACTTAGCAAGCACCTGTCCGGACTTGGTGCGTGCCCCGTTTACAGCCAGCCGATACTCGATTCCCATCCCTGTCACTTTTTCCTGTGGGGTCGCACGCAGATGAAGCTGTTTGTCATGGACCCAGCGAAATTCAAAGTCCGGGTGGACAAACCAGTCACCGTTGTTCTCCTCCTTCGCCTGGGCGACAATCGCTTCCTCCACACTTTTTCGATCCATGGCTTCGCGGAAAAACAGCGTAAAGGTCTGGGGCCCCATCCCGACAACAGTGCGGATCGGCGATTGCAGCCTCGGTTCTTCGTCAAGGCGGATCACCACCGCATCTTTCATCGCGGCATAGTCAAATGGAATTTCTTGTATCTGCCACTCGTTTGCGGAAGCACCTGGCACCGACGCCCCCGAGCCTTCATCCGTCGGCTTTTCCCCCGCTGAGGGCGGCAAACCGGCTTGTGGCGGCGCCTGATCCTGAGAGACAGGGGAGCCCTCCGTAGGCAAACTGCACCCTGACAAAAGCAGTGTTCCGAGCAGGAGCCACACGAATCCCTTTGAACGAAACATCCTTATGACTCTCCTTCTTTTTGGCAACTGTATTTTTCCATTAGACGGCAGGGACAGGCGATAAGTTACAGTATCTGTTAACAGAAAAAAAGCCCTTCCGAGATTGGAGGGGCTTACCACCGTGCATAGAGGACAAGCTAAGTCCCATTTTTCCCAGAAAGGCTTCACTTTTTTGGACCACGGCCCCAAGACTATCCCACAGAAAGCCAGTACGAACCGCTCGCATCAGTCAAACACAATCCCGTCCAAAACTCCCTCGCGCTTCAAGTATTCGCGCAGCCAGAAATACTGCTCCGCCCTCCAAAACTCATCCCTCTCTACCAGAGAGGCCGTCTCCTGGCGGGCAACCTCCAGCGCTTTGAAATCACTCATCAAGTCCGCCACTTTAAATTCGGGCAGACCGCTCTGCTTGGTTCCGAAAAAGTCACCGGGACCGCGCAGCTCCAGATCGCGGCGGGAGAGTTCAAAACCGTCTGTCGTTTCGCACATGACGCGCATTCGCTCTTTCCCGATTTCCGTTTTGGGATCGGCAATCAGTACACAATACGACTGATCGGAGCCGCGCCCGACACGCCCGCGCAGCTGATGCAGCTGCGCCAGCCCGAACCGCTCGGCATCATAGACCACCATAAACGTCGCATTGGGCACGTTGACCCCTACCTCTACGACTGTGGTCGAGACGAGAACCGCATACTCCCCAGAGAGAAAGGCCTGCATCACCGCATCCTTTTCCTTCGCGGGAAGGCGACCGTGCATCAGCCCTACCCCATATTCCGAAAACACTTGGGACAGCTGGGTATGGACATCAATGGCGTTTTGCACATCCAGCTTTTCCGACTCCTCGATCAACGGACAGATCACATAGGCCTGTCTGCCCTTTCGCAATTCACTGCGCATTTGCTCCAGCACCTGATGGAACTGCTCATGCTTTTTCCAGGTCGTCTCGATCGGTTTGCGGCCCGCCGGCATCTGGTCGATCGTCGAGACATCCATATCGCCAAAGGCCGTGATTGCCAGCGTTCGCGGAATAGGCGTAGCGGTCATGAACAGCACGTCCGGGGAAAGGCCTTTGTTTCGTAAAATCCGCCTTTGTTCTACACCAAACCGATGCTGTTCATCCGTAATGACCAGCCCCAGCTTGGAAAAGTAGACATCTTCTTGAATCAGGGCATGCGTCCCGACGACGACATCAGTCAGACCCATTTGCAATTCTCCGATCACTTCGCGCCGCCGTTTAGCTGTCAGCGAGCCGGACAAAAGCGAGACTTGAATGCCGTACGGGGAAAGCAGCGACGTAAGTGACTGTAGATGCTGCTCGGCCAGAATCTCTGTCGGCACCATCAATGCCCCTTGGTACCCGGCTTTGACAGCCGAAAACAAGGCAATCGCTGCCACCACCGTTTTCCCCGATCCCACATCACCCTGGAGCAGCCGGTTCATCGCATAAGGGGCCCGCATATCTGTGAGAATCTCCTTGATCACACGCTTTTGGGCATCCGTGAGGGGAAACGGCAAAGCCCGCACAAAGGAGCGCACCTCGTCCATCGGGATAGAGAGCGCCACCCCTTCTGTCTGCTCGCGGGTAATTCGGCGAAGCGCCTGCATTTTGAGCTGGAACAAAAACAGCTCCTCAAACATGATGCGGCGGCGGGCTTGTCGCCCCTCCTCGGCGTCAGCCGGAAAATGGATCGAGTGGATAGCAGCGGGTCGCGACATCAGCCGATAGCGACTGACGATGTCCGGCGGCAGAATTTCCGGGATTTGCTCCCCGTACTGCCGCAATCCCTGCTGGATCGTCTTGCGCAGCAGCGTATGGGTCACATCGCCGCCCAGCGGGTAGATCGGTGCCAGCTCGCCTCTTTTTTGCGCCCGGTCCGAATCCGTCTCCGTCATTTCGCTGACGGTAATCTGCAGCTTGTGCTTGTCCCACTTTCCCGTGACGAGAATCTCTTTTCCGGGCGACAGCCTGCTTTTGACAAAGGTTTGATTAAACCAGACAGCCGTGACCACCACTCTGTCCATCACCAGCTTTACCGAAAGGCGCGATTTTCGCTTGCCGTAAAAACGAACAGAGGGTTCGCCGTAGACAATCCCTGCCAGCGTTACCCTCTCTCCATCCTTGACCTCTGTCAAATCGCGCACGCGGTAATCCTCATAACGAGAGGGAAAATACTCCAGCAGCTTTCCCACACTGGTAATGCCCAGACCGGCAAAAGCCTTGGCCCGCTCCTCGCCTACCCCGTGCAAAAGCGAGACGGGCGCGTCATACCAATCGTTCATTTCTTCGCCAACTGCACACCGAAGATTTTGGCCTCAATCTGACGCCCGGTCTGCGTAGCGGCCAAGCCTCCCTGTGCGGTCTCCTTGAGCGTGGTCGGCATCGCGCAGCCAATCCGGTACATCGCCTCAATCACTTCGTCGGTCGGCACCACACTCTTGATGCCGGCCAGTGCCATATCGGCAGCGACCGTTGCGATAGCCGCCCCCATCGCATTGCGTTTGACGCAAGGAACCTCTACCAGTCCGGCCACGGGGTCACAGACCAGACCAAGCATATTTTTCAGCGCGATCGCTACGGCTTGTGCAGACTGCTCCGGCGTACCGCCCGCCATCTCGACAATCGCCGCAGCCGCCATCGCTGTCGCAGAGCCAACCTCTGCCTGGCAGCCGCCAGCGGCGCCGGAGATAAAGGCGTTGTTGGCGATGCAGTAACCGATGGCCCCCGCAGTAAAGAGATAGTTGACCATCTCTTCGCGGGCCGGCTGGAGCTTGTCGGATACCGCAAATAGCGTACCCGGCACAATCCCGCAGGCACCTGCAGTCGGAGTCGCCACAATCGTGCCCATGGCGGCGTTCACTTCATTTACAGCCACAGACATGGAGACTGCATTCAGCAGTGTCGGCCCAGACAGAAAAGGCTTTGTCTGCATGTACTCCTGCAGTCTCTTCGCATCGCCGCCGGTAAGCCCGCTGTGCGAGCGGATGTCTTCCGTCAGCCCGCGCCGAACCGCTTTTTCCATCACGTCCAGATTGGTGTACATATCCGTTAAAATGGCCTCTCGCGTCCGCTGGGAAACCTCCATCTCCGCTTCGATCATCACCTGCGAAATCTTTTTTCCCTGGGACTCGGCCAGTTCTACGAGCTCCGCTACATTACGAAACATGTTGTCACTTCCCTCCTGATCCCGCTCTATTGCAATGACAGCAGCGAGACGTCAAAAATATGCGGGATCGCTCTGATTTCGGCCAAGACCTCGGGCAACACCAGCGCGTCCGTCTCAATCGCCATCAGGGCGCGCGAACCGCGCTCATGCCGGGAAACCTCCATCAGTCCTACATTGATCCGATGCTCCTTCAGTACCTTGGCCACACCGGCAATCATGCCGAAGCGGTCTTCATGCAGCACCATCAGGGTCGGTGAATCGAAGCCGAGCTGGAAAGTAAAGCCATTGATCTCGATCACTTCAATCTTTCCGCCGCCGATCGAGACGCCGACCACTTCCACCTGCTTCTCATCATGGCCGAGGCGAACCCGGGACGTGTTGGGGTGGCCAGTCAGCTCGTCGGAGGTGTCGATTCGCACATCGATGCCCAAATCTTTGGCGATCTGCAAGGAGTCTTTCAAACGCAGATCAAACGTGTCGAAATCGAGAATTCCGGCCACCGTTGCCACATCGGAGCCATGCCCCTTGTAGGTCTTGGCGAAGGACCCGTAAAAGGTGATCTCCGCTGTTTTTGGCTGACTGCCCAGGAGCTTGCGGGCCATCCGTCCGATCCGGGCCGCGCCGGCTGTATGAGAGCTTGACGGTCCCACCATGACGGGACCGATTATGTCAAATACACTTTTATATTTCACCCAGTTCTCCTCCTGAATTCCAAGGGGTTCTGCACCCGCAAAGGTTCACTCCCATTGTATCTTACCGCCTTTGAAAGCGCTATAGGTTCCTGCCGGTGAAACTGGGCTTTCACCTACTTTGCTGCTGCTTCATAACATACAAAAACGATAGCGGTATGGAGCGAAAAAGTGAAAAAGGAGGTCGTCAGATGGAGTAAAGGTGATTGATCGGCTGTGAAAGAGAAAAAGAGCAAACCCATTTTTCCAAAACGGAGACAGCAAAAATGGGAGACAACAAAAACAAGCAGAGGGGTCTGCACGACTCCCCTGCTCTCCTGTGACGATATGAACGACGGGCGGCTGACCAGCCTACGACGAGCAAATTTCCGCTGCGTTTTCCTCCCTGGACTCAGCCAGCGGGACATAGGAGGCCGGCCGCCTGTGCCGCAAATAATGAGGCATACCTCTCGCCTCCCTGATCTTTTCGAGATCAAAATGAATGAGATACCCCGACTCGCACTGATCCCCGAGGACAAGCAGGCGTCCAAACGGATCAGCAGCGGCGCTTTCTCCGAAAAAGAAGGTTTCCTCCTCTGTGCCGATCCGGTTGGTCGTCTGTAAAAATGATGTTACTTGTAAATGACTTGACATCAGACCCTCTAACGGGCATGACTTCCTAAGATACAGTTTCATTTCTTAATCGCTTGAATCAATTCATCTTCCGTAATTTTAGGTAGTTGTTCTGATTCATAAACATTAACAAATTGATTATTGTTTGATTCTTTCGAAAACATACCTCTTGAATTAGCTAATTTAAAGAGTTGGCTAGGGGTATTTGGAACAAAGACTTCTTTATCTTCATTATCGTATTCAACATTTAAAAATAATAAATATTCACCTTCATCCCAAACATGAGTATCATCTTCGGTAATTGTAACGATACTTTTTCCACTGTCGAACCCAATCAAGCGATAAAGTTCTATCGTATCCCCTTCTTCAATTTCTTGATTTGTCAGGTTGCTGTACACTTTATTCACTTGAACTTGATAGGCGTGATATATAACATCGTCTACTATTTCTTCCCTGTACTGTGTAGGGATAGAACCTTGAACGATTAATTGCGAGTCATTAACAATTTCTTCGGTACTAGTAAACCTTTTTGTCATAGCAAAGTGATTTTTTGAAGAGGGGGAACTTGCTTGATTATATGCTACTGCAGATCCAAATCCGACAACCAACGCAAGAGCAACAATTGCTCCATAAAACAACTTCATTTGTACCACTCCTTTAATAATATTATTATTTTAGTCATACAAGTTAATGAGATTTGTTTTATCAAATGCAGTGGGACCATAAATACTTGATTTAAATACGTAACTTTCGTTCATAATTGAGACTTTATTATTATGTGCCAATCCAAGAATATGTCCAAATTCATGAATAATAAGATTTGTAGTTTTATGATCATCCAGTTTATCGGAAAGGTATCGGACAATAATTAAATCTCCCGATGCATAAGGATGAACATCATCGTTTCCGTACTTATCATAAGGAATACCAACAGCATAAGTTCCGCTGCGACCAAGTCTTTCGTCTGAATTTCTTGATACGTGACGAACCTCGATTTGAGCAGGCTTTTTCTCGGTCGATGGATATAAATCCAAATTATATGCTATACCATTCCAGGCGTCAGCAGAAGCCCAAAGAACTTCTGCATATTTTTTCTCTAGATTTACATTCTCGTAACGAACTGGAGATATTTCCCACTTGCCATTTAAATATGCTGCAAACACACTTGAAGTAGTAAAAAACGCAATTGTTGAGACGAGGGAAAATACGCTAACTGCAATTTTTGTGGATTTCTTTACCATGTTTTTTTAAACCTCCTTATTATCGAATTACATAGTTTTACATCATATGTATATTAAAACATATATTGGTAATTTTTTCAATATGAATAATAGAGTAATATCAAGAATTTGAAAAACATTTGTATTGAGGTAGAGTATTATGCGAGAACCGGAGTTTTGTAAAAGGACTAGTCTTTAACAAAGGGTCAGCAGATACAGATACACCAGGGAGCTTTATTACTCGCCATTCAATTTCATCAGGGGAATGAACTACCGCCCGATGAAATCGGCATACTATATTTGAGGCAAAAACGGTTGGAAAGAGAAAATGATACCCGTCCTCTATCAGATGTACAGCTCAAACAAACACATTCGAGGCCGGTAATTACGTTATAAATAAAAGCAACAGTCACTCACTATGTACAAGGAGAGTTGTCTGTCGCTTTGGTAATATTTACAATATTCAGACGCGCATCTCACTCTTTTGCTCAAGCAAAAACAAGCGTCACCTAGTGAAT
Source organism: Brevibacillus ruminantium (assembly GCF_023746555.1). Classification (NCBI taxonomy): domain Bacteria; kingdom Bacillati; phylum Bacillota; class Bacilli; order Caryophanales; family Paenibacillaceae; genus Brevibacillus; species Brevibacillus ruminantium. The sequence goes on along the minus strand of NZ_CP098755.1, from coordinate 2,155,625 downwards.
ATTTCGGTGCCATAGAGCCATTTAGTTAATGAATGAGCACCACATTGTTACTGAATAGAGCCACGATGTGAATCGTGATGAGAGAGTTACGTCAAAAGAAAAAGAAAGAGAGTACCTAGGCGTGGTACTCTCTCGGGAATACTTGAATTCGCTCAAGTATTCTTTTTTATCGTTCAAAGGAATCGTAGTAAGATCCATATTCACGTCTCAATGATTTAAAATATTGTCCTCCAATACGGCGAACTTATCGCCGTATTCTTTAATAATATGGCGCTCTCCCCAGGAGCAAAGCGCATCCAGAATCGGCTTGAGGCTCCACCCGTATTCGCTCAGCTCGTATTCGACCTTGGGCGGCACTTGATGATACGTAATCCGGTTGACGATCCCGTCCGCCTCCAGTTCCCGCAGTTGCTGGGTTAGCATCTTTTGCGTAATGCTGGGCATCATACGCTTGAGATCACTCGTCCGCTTCTTTCCGCGCGTCAAGTGACAGAGAATTACGCACTTCCATTTTCCTCCGATGACGTCCAAGGTCGCTTCCACCGAAATATTATACTTCTTATTGGTTTCTGTGCTCATCCGAAGCCCTCCAATTGCTATAGGAACTTTTTAGTACCTATCGTACTTGAAAGTACGTACTAGCCAAATATGCATGCTCCTCTCATAATAGCACCTATCGGCCGATGAATGCCATGAATAGAGGTGAGAAAACATGCAATTGGATCACAAACGGAGTGTACTTGCGCTTCTGGCTCTAGCCATCAGCGCTTATGCGATCGGAACTACCGAGTTTATCAGCGTGGGGCTGCTGCCCCTGATCGCCGAAAACCTTCATATATCGGTCACAACAGCAGGACTGACCGTGACACTGTATGCGCTCGGTGTCACCTTCGGGGCTCCCGTGCTGACCTCACTCACAACGGGAATGTCCCGCAAGTCGCTGCTGATTGCCATCATGGTCGTTTTTATCGCCGGCAACAGTCTGGCGGCGGCTTCCGGAAGCATCGGCGTCCTGTTGACGGCCCGCGTGCTATCCGCTTTGTCGCACGGTGTATTTATGTCGATCGCATCAACCATCGCCGCCGACCTCGTGCCGGAGAACAAACGGGCGAGTGCGATCTCCATCATGTTCTCAGGTCTGACGGTCGCCACCGTGACCGGCGTGCCGATCGGTACCTGGATTGGCCATCAGATGGGCTGGCGGGCGGCCTTCGTCACCATCACCATCATTGGCCTGGTCGCGCTGATCGCCAACCTGATCTTGATCCCTGCCTCGCTGCGTAAGGGCGTTCCGACCCCGGTGCGTGAGCAGGTGAAGCTGGTGACGAATAGCAGGCTGCTGCTTGCGTTCGCCATCACGGCTCTCGGATATGGAGGCACCTTTGTCGTATTTACTTATTTATCCCCATTGCTGCATGAGATAACCGGATTTGCCGAAAGCACGGTAGCGGTCATCCTGCTGATTTACGGCGTTGCGATTGCGATCGGCAATGTTATCGGGGGAAAGGTGGCCAACCGACGGCCGCTCAGGGCTCTGTTCTATATGTTCATCCTGCAAGCGATCGTGCTGCTGGTGTTGATGGTGACCGCGCCATTCAAGGTAGCCGGGTTGATCACGATCTTCTTCATGGGCCTGCTGGCTTTCATGAACGTTCCCGGGCTGCAGATTTATGTCGTCATGCTGGCCGAGCGCTTCGCCCCGGGAGCTAAGGATGTCGCTTCCGCCGTCAACATCGCCGCGTTCAATGCGGGCATCGCCATTGGGGCCTATCTGGGTGGTGTGGTCACCGACTCGATCGGATTGATTCATACCACCTGGATCGGCGCTGTCATGGTCTTAGCCGCGGTTTTGCTGACCGGCTGGAGCATGGCACTGGAACGCATGGGCGGGCCGATTCGCGCCGTGTATGCGGAGCCAGCCCAATCTTGACTGTTTAGCTCTTGTTTCCACTATCAGGGCATCATCTAAGCAGCCAGCGTAAAATGGCTAAGGCAACTATCAGCCCCAACAAGACATCATGTATTCATATCTACTATTTCCCCTACTGGAGGTTTTATCTATGACATTGCATCTGCAAGCAACTACGACTCTAAATAACGGAAAGGCTATGCCCTGGTTCGGCATCGGCGTATTCAAAGTCGAGGAGGGTCCCGTGCTCGTGGACGCGGTCAAAGCGGCTGTCGCCCATGGCTACCGCAGCATCGACACGGCGGCCATCTATGACAACGAGCGCAGCGTAGGCCAGGCTATCCGCGAAGCCCTCCAAGAAACGGGACTCTCCCGTGAAAACCTGTTCGTCACATCCAAGGTAAGGAACGCCGATCTCGGCTACGAAGCGACGCTCGCCGCCTATGAGACCAGCTTGGAGAAGCTGGGGCTGGATTATCTCGATCTGTACCTGATTCACTGGCCGGTGGCCGGCAAGTACAAGGACGCTTGGCGTGCGCTCGAAGCGCTGTACAAGGCCGGACGCGTCAAAGCGATCGGCGTCAGCAACTTCCAGATTCATCACCTGGAGGACCTGATGAAAGATGCCGAGATCAAGCCGATGGTGAACCAGATCGAGCTCCATCCGCGGCTCAGCCAGCAAGCACTGCGTGACTTCTGCGCCCGGCATGACATTCAGATCGAGGCATGGTCGCCTCTGATGCAGGGCCAGCTGCTGGACAACCCGGTGCTGCAGGAAATCGGCGCCCGTCACGGCAAGTCGGTCGCCCAAGTCATTCTGCGCTGGGATCTGCAGCACGGCATCGTAACGATTCCCAAGTCGACCAAGGCTCACCGGATTATCGAGAACGCCTCGGTGTTCGACTTCGAGCTGACAAGTGAAGAGACGGCCCGCATCGATGCGCTGAACCAGAACCTGCGAGTTGGACCGGACCCCGACAATTTTGACTTCTAAACCTGAACCGGCCAATAACGAGGAACGCCAGTTCTCCTAGCAAAGGGCTGGTCGGGGCTGTCCAAAAAGTCCATTTTGGGGTAAAACGCACCGAAATTAAAAACCCAAGAATACTGATTTTACGGCATTCTTGGGTTTTAACTTTTTTAGTTATCGGGCTGAAATACCACTTTTCGGACAGCCCCATTTCTTGTTTAAGAGCTATTATCGTCAGCTAAACCAGTTAGTGATTATCCACACCGCTGAATTCCTCCACTACGATGGAGGAGTGCCTTCACCTAGTAAGAGCGTACAGGGCGATCTCTTTTCCTTTGTACAAAATCTTCCGCTCAAAGACCATCCCGATTTTTTGGGCGACGTTGGCCGATGGGTGGTTGTCGAACTGGATCAGTGAGACCATTCTTTTTTGGCCCAGTTGAGAAAGGCCGTGGTCACGCATAGCCAATGCTGCCTCTGTCGCAAAACCGTGCCCCCAGTATTTTTTAGCGACCCAATAGCCGATCTCTATCTCTTCCTGCCCTTCTACGACCTGAGCAACGAGTCCGGCGTGTCCGATCAGTTCCCCATTGGACTTCTTTACGGCTACGAGCAGCCCGGTTCCCAGTCCATCCCGATACCGTTCGATCCATCCCTGAAGTCTCTGAGTGGTCTCCTCTCTGGTCCACACCGCACCATTCCCGATAAACCGCATCATATCCGGGTCACTGGTCATGGTCATCACAAATTTCAAGTCGTCCATGGTATATGGCCGAAAACACAATCGCTCCGTCTCCAGCATTCAAACATCCTCCTTCATGTGACCGTTTGCCCACACGGAAATAAAAAGACACTCACCGTCTTGAAAGGGAGTGCCTTCTAAGCAAGTCTTATTCCTTTACCATTACAAAACCGAGCAATCCCGGCCCTACATGGGTACCGATCACCGGACCGATCTCCAGCAAATAGGAACCCGTAACCTGAAACTGCTCTTTCAATGAAGCCAAATGCTCAGCCGCCTGATCAGGCACGGCGCTGTGCAGCATCGCCACTTTGACAGGCTGACCGGACGCATACTCTTTCAATGCCTCCATCACACGGGCAATGGCCTTTTTCGTGCCGCGGACCTTGTCGTAGGCAGCTACATATCCAGCAGGGTCCAGAGTGAGAATCGGTTTGATATTCAATAAAGAACCGATAAGAGCCGATGCTTTTCCGATCCGCCCACCCTTTTGCAAGAACTCCAGCGTATCGACGATGAAATACACCTGTACCTCGTCCAAATAACGATCGATCATATCGAGAATCTGCTGCTTGGTTTTCCCGTCACGGGCAGCCTGCGCTGCTTCCACGACGAGCATGCCGTAGACAAAGGAAGCCTTGCGCGTATCAATCACAGTGATATCCAGCTGCTCCTCCATCATCGTTTGCGCGATGACGGCTGACTGATAAGTGCCGGAGAGGGCAGCCGAAAGGGACAAGACGATGATTTGTACATCGCTGCCGTGCTGGTCGCGAATCCCTTTGTACGCCTCAGCAAAATCAATGGGTGACGGCTGAGACGTAGTGGGAAGCGCCTCTGCATGCTTCAGTTTTTCAAAAAACATCGTAGATGTGATGGTGACCCCGTCCGTATAGGTCTCTTCACCAAACATCACCTTCAACGGAACAGACACAATTCCAAGCGATTCACGCAGCTCGGAATCAATGTCTGACGCGCTGTCTGTTACAATCACGATGGACATCTACACAACTCCCCTCCGATGAGCGATCAGGACAATCGCAGGCGTACGACTCTACTCGACAGCGAAGATGAACGGATAGAGCGGCTGACCGCCCTCATGGATCTCCACGTCCACATCAGGGAAGGCATCGTTGACCGCTTGACCGAGCTGCTCAGCCTGCGTCTCGTCTGCCCCCTCACCGATAAAAATGGTCACAATGCCTGTATCTTCATCGACCAGCTGGAGCAGCAGTTCATTGGCAATCTCCATCAAATCCGCACCTGACGAGACAATCTCTTTTTCGGCGATGCCGATGAAATCCCCTTCTTTGATCTCCACATCGCCCATTTTCGTGTCACGAACGGCGTGTGTGACCAAGCCGGTTTTCACCTGCGCGATTGCAGATGTCATGGCCTCTTGGTTCTCCTCCAGCGAGGCTCCTCCGTTAAATGCGATCAACGCAGCCATACCCTGCGGAATGCTCTTGGATGGAATCACCGCGACCGATTTTTCTGCGAGCTCGGCCGCCTGCTTTGCAGCCATCACAATATTGCTGTTGTTTGGCAAGATCACGATCTCTTCTGCATTCAACCCTGAAATGGCCGAGAGGAAATCCTCCGTACTCGGATTCATGGTTTGTCCGCCTTCGACGACGACATGAACTCCCATGCTGCGGAAAATCTCAGCCAGGCCAGGGCCTGCAGCAACTGCAATCAAGCCGTAGCGAAGAGCTGGTGCTGGCGCTGCCTGTACGTCAGCAGCCATCCCAGCTGCCTTCCCTTTTTTCTCTTCCTCGCGAAGGATGTTGGCATGTTGTTCACGCATGTTTTCAATCTTAATGCGGTGCAGGCTGCCAAATTGCTGTGCATACTGCAGAACATTTCCCGGATGCTCTGCATGAATATGTACTTTGACCAGCTCGTCATCCGAGATGACCAGGAGGGAGTCGCCCATCTGATCCAGGTGCGAGCGGAAAACACCTTCAGCAAACGGTTTTTTATTGGCTTCCGTGCTGTTTTTCAGAAAAACCATAAACTCCGTACAGTACCCGAAATGAATATCTTCCGTTTTCATATGGAGCTGTGCGTGTTGTTCCTCAATCAGCTCGTCCATATAGGCAGGAGTGAGCGAAGTCTTCTCCTCTCTCACCTGCTCTGCCGTCTCGCCGCGGAGGGCGCGGATGAAACCTTCGTACACATAGAGCAAGCCTTGACCTCCGGAATCAACCACGCCGACTTCTTTCAAAACAGGCAGCATCTCCGGTGTCCGAAGCAGGGTTGCTTGTGCCTGCTCATAGGTTTTTTCCATCACCAGGTACACATCGTCCGTCGTCCGTGCTGTACGAACAGCCATATCAGCCGCTTCCCTGGCTACTGTCAAAATCGTGCCCTCTACCGGCTTCATGACTGCTTGGTAGGCGGAATCTACGCCTGACTTCAACGCTTCGGCAAATTGACGAGCATTGATCTCGTCTTTCCCGTTTACCGCTTTGCTGAATCCGCGGAACAACTGGGAGAGGATGACACCGGAATTCCCCCGCGCTCCCATGAGCAGGCCTTTGGCCAGGGCAGCGGAAGACTCACCGATTTTCGGGGACTCCCTTCGTGCCAACTCCTCCGCTCCAGATGTGAGCGTCAAATTCATATTAGTTCCCGTATCCCCATCCGGCACGGGAAAGACATTTAACCCGTCCACCACTTTGGCGTTGCTGGACAGGAGCTTGGCCCCCAGATAAACCATCTGGCTAAACAGCAGGCCGTCAAGACGCTTATGTACCACTGATGTTCCTCCTTACGTATCCCTGTCTGTACGGACTCCCTGTACAAAAATATTAACAGCCGTCACGTCGATGCCCACCATCTGCTCAAGCGTATAGCGGACGCGTCTTTGTACATTGCCGGCTACCTCGGAAATCTTCACGCCGTAGCTCACAATAATATGCATATCGAGAATGACTTCACCGTTCTGATTATGGACGACGACCCCTTTACTGAGGTTGTCTCTCCCCAGCATTTCAGCAAGTCCGTCTTTAAGCGCTTTGCGTGAAGCCATGCCGACCAGGCCGAACACTTCGATGGCGGCTCCTCCAGCAATCCGTGCAATTACATCTTCCGTTACATCAATTTTACCGAGAGGTGTGCTCATTTCCACTGTCATGCAAGGACTCCTCCTTTTTCCAAACGGCTGAGCCGTCTATTGTACCTGTAACCGTACAAATAAGCATGTACGTCATTGCTGCCATCCATACCGCATAGAGCTGCTACGATTTTCACACTCCAACAGGGAATGCATGCTTGGACAAATACCGCTCGTGAAAAGGAGCCTTCCAGAGTTGAAGCTGCCTCCTCGCACATTTCCATGCTTCTCCCAATTTTACACTATGAAAAGGTAGAAATGAAGCGTTTTGTCGAATCGTCACCAAAACAGAGGCCTCATTGCTTTTCCTCATGTCAAGTATTGCAATTGACAGGTGCCTATGCTAATATAAGCAAGTATTTGTATTATCAAAAACAAAGGTATCCCGCTTATATGCATCTGAGGGAGGTGGAACGAAATGGCACGTCGCTGCTTTGTAACTGGCCGTTCTGGCAAAACTGGAAACGCTCGCTCCCACTCCATGCGCGCTAACCGCCGCAAATGGGGTGTTAACGTACAAAAAGTGCGCATTCTTGTAGATGGTAAACCAAAGCGTGTTTATGTAAGCACTCGAGCGCTGAAATCCGGTCTGGTAACTCGCGTATAATCGCGTAACACAACTGATCTTCAGTAAAAAAAGCACCCACGAGGTGCTTTTTTGCATTTCCTGCCGCTTCCCCTGCTATGTCTGAGGGAGACCGCTGCCTTCATTTCTTCTTATTAAAGGCCTCAATGACAGCGCGAATCATGCCACCAATAAACTTCGGCAACTTGATGGTGTAAAACCGCATGACTTACCCCTCCTTACCGAAATTACTTCATGTGATACAGATACCAGCCAGCACCCAAGAGTCCAGTCCCGAGCAGGCTATACCAAACCCATGGAGGTGCTGAGTACAGGATAACGGTGATTCCTCCGACAGCCAACGCCACACCGAGAACACGTCGCAAGGCACCCCCCTGTCGCAGGCGGAAGGAGCGCAATCCCATTCTTGCTGCACCTCCTATAGGCGTACTTTTGAAACGTGCATATTACATCTTATTCCACACTGGGATAAACATGTGCCTCGATGTCGAAACAAAAAAAAATTCAGGCAACGTTTCGCTGCCTGAATACTCTATGTGGCAAAATTCCCCATTATGCATGATTTCTTGCAAGCTTCTGTTATCTGTTTACGCCAGTCGATTTCTCATCGGGAACAAAAGCTGCGGCGCGCTTGACATCAACACCGTCAAGACGATGCCGGTGATCACCATTTCCGGAAGCAGATAGGTGATGTTGTAGACAAATGAGTAGAGGGCAGCCGGCATCCCTTCCGGCGCGTATTCCCCAAACCAGATGATCCCGGAGAGAAAATGGCAAGCGAGGCGTGCCAGTACTCCCACAAGCAGGACACTCCACAAAGCCATGACCTTGGTGACCCGTTTTTCCAGCGTCGGGAGCCGTACCAATCCGGCCAGCCCCAGGGCACCAAAAGCAAGCGGGTAGTCAAGCAGAAGCTGCACCGGATGAACAACATAGCCGCCGAGAAAATTATTGATCATACCAACCATCAATCCGCAAATCACGCCCGGCACCAGACCGCGTCGAACCGCAATCAGTGCGATCGGTACCATCACCAGCGAGACGGAGCCGCCCTGTGGCATCTGATAGACCTTGATCTCGCTGAACACCACTGCAAGCGCGGTCATCATCGCCATCTCCAGCAAAATAAGCAAGCGTTGTCGAGACATGTATCTCCACTCCCTTTTTACGATCAAACCTTGTACTGAAAAATTCGAATGAGTTCCTCAACTGTAACTGATTCTAGCCCAGGCCGGTATTTCTGTCAAAAGAAAACGCTCCGTCAGCCCGTTCGGGAGCGGAGCGCTTCCAAGCACTCTTTTGGCTACAGCATCTTTTCCAGAAACTGCTTGGCTCTTTGACTCTGCGGATTGGTAAAAAACTGACTGGGCGGAGCGTCTTCCACCAGTCGGCCTCCATCCAAAAAGCAGATGCGATCAGCCACTTCTCTGGCAAAGTTCATTTCATGGGTCACAATCGCCATGGTCATCCCGGTATCGGCCAGACCCTTCATGACATCCAGCACCTCTTTGACCATCTCCGGGTCAAGAGCAGAGGTCGGCTCGTCAAACAGCATGATTTCCGGTTCCATCGCTAAAGATCGAGCAATGGCCACCCGCTGTTTTTGCCCGCCGGAAAGCTTGGAAGGAAAGGAAGCCGCCTTATCGGACAAGCCGACGCGGGCCAGCAGTTCCTTGGCCTTGGCTTCCGCTGCTTCCTTGGAGATGCCCTTTACCTTCACTGGTGCATAGGTCAGATTGTCCAGCACGCTCATATGCGGAAACAGGTGAAAGTGCTGGAAGACCATGCCGATCTTTTGACGGATCGACATCACGTCAGCCTTGGGATCGGTAATATCTCGACCGTCGATCATGATTTTACCCTTGGTCGGCACTTCCAGTAGATTAATACAGCGCAAAAGGGTTGATTTCCCCGAACCGGAAGGGCCGATGATGGCAACCACATCTCCCTTTCCGATCTCTGTAGAGATGTCATGCAGTACATCGTGCGAGCCGAATGATTTGCTTACGTTTTCAATCTTAATCACTTCGTCTCATCCTCCTCTCCAGCACACGCGCTACCCATGTAAGCAGCATGACCATGACATAGTAGCTGAACCCAGCCAAGAGATACGGTTCAAAATAGCGGAAGGTCGTTCCCTTGACGATGTTCGCATTCTGCATCAGGTCTGCCAGGCCGATGGTGGAGACGAGAGCCGATTCTTTCAAAAGCGCGATCGACTCGTTGACGAGCGCAGGCAGGATGTTTTTTACCGCTTGCGGGAAAATGATGTCTGTCATCATCTTGCGGTAGGGTACACCCAAAGACTTGGCCGCTTCCCATTGCCCTTTGTCAACAGCCAAAATACCTGCTCGAATCGTCTCGGAAATATAAGCCGCCGAGTTCAGCGCAAACGTCAATACCGCTGCTTCAAATTGGGAGATGTTATAACCTGTCAACTGCGGAGTGGCGAAATAGACGAGTGTCAACTGCAAAATGAGCGGAGTCCCGCGAAAAATCGAGGTGTAACCGACTGCCAGTGCTTTCAATAAACGAATATTAGATATTTTGATAAGAGCTAAAACAGAGCCCCATAAAAACCCGAGCACCACTGAAAAAAGGGTGACCTGCAGTGTGACCTTTATCCCGTTTAGAATAAAAGGGATATAGGGCACAATTTGTGCGAAATCCAAATTCATGCCCTGTTCGACTCCCATCTAAGATGTTTTTATTCAAACCATTTTTTAATCAGTTTTTCCATTTCACCGTTTTCCTGCATCGCTTTGATTACTTTGTTGAACTCTTCTACATGCTCCGAGCCTTTCGGGAACGCAATCGCGGTATTCAGCTCAGAATCGCCTTCAAACGTGGTGAATTGCAGTCCTGGATTCGCATCGACAAATCCTTTTGCCACGGTGTTTTCCAGAATCGCTGCATCCACGCGGCCCGTTTTTACCTCTTCCACGATCTCACCGGTTTTGTTCAAAGAGATAATTTCCAGGCCTTGCAGTGTTTTTTGCAGTTCCTTGGCAGCACCTTCCTGGATCGACCCTGTTTGAACCGTTACTTTCTTGCCGGCGAGCTGTTCCGTCTTCGTCAAGCCACTGTCTTTTTTGGAAACGATGCTGTTTTTCGAATCGTAGTAAACGATGGAAAAGTCAACGTTTTTCTCGCGTTCTGGCGTAGGAGTCATCCCTGCCATAACGAGATCTGCTCGTTTTGCTTGCAGGGCCGGAACCAGACCATCAAAGTTCATATCAACGATTTCGATTTCATAGCCCAGCTCATTTGCGATATGCTTGGCAATGTCGATGTCAAATCCGACAATTTCATCTTTACCGCTAGACAGATCATGGAATTCATATGGTTTGAAATCTGCTGAGGTCGCCAGAACCAGTTTTTTCCCGCCGGCAGCTTGTCCAGCAGAATCTTGACCTGCGGGCTGTTGTCCGGTTCCTTGTTGATTACCTGCGCCACAGCCTGCCAGGACGGCAACGGCAAGCAGAGAAGAAAGTGCTACGGAAAGCAATGATGTTTTTTTCATGGTATGTCCCCCTTGAATGTCCGATCTTTACTATGTTGTTATTCAAAAAAGCAGCAAAGCATATGCTTTGAAAAACCGAGTAAACATTACTCACCTGATAATTTATATTTATACAACAAAATGAGTATTTCAATCAACATAAAATTAAGTTCATAGAATATTAAAAATAATCCGTATCTAAAATCGACAGAATTCTGCACAAAACTGCTCTGCTTTTGTGATTGTTCACAACCTTGAAATTTTTCCCTTTCAGACATATAATGGTAGAAAAAAATAGGAGTGTGTCACATGGATACGATTGTGAAGCCTGCAATGAGTAACCCTGTCGGTTTTTGGCGGAGACTCGGGGGAGGCTTTTTGGATATATTGATCATTGGGGTCCCGATTTTTTGTATTTGGTGGTTCATTGGGATCAGGGAAAAAAACTATCTTCCTAGCCTTATCTACACGTTGTACCATGTGCTAGTCCCCATTTTCTGGAATGGCTATACGATCGGAAAAAAAATCATGGGAATTCGAATCGTTAATCTTGATCACAGTGATGTACGTTTTGGCACGATGCTACTACGCGTAGTAATCGGTTTGCATTTGGCCATCTTTTTAACTTTTGGCATCGCAGCGATTGTCAGTGCCATCATGGTGGGTGTTCGCGAAGACAAACGCGCCATCCACGACCTGATCGCCGGAACCTACGTCACCTCTGACTAGGGAATTGCTTGCAGTTTGTTCCATATTTGAATCAAAAAAGACCGGGGCCCAATAGCTCCGGTCTTGCTCATTTCCTGCTCTGAAAAAAACAGCTTCACACCTGTCGATGCGAAGCCCTCAAATCCTTCGTCAAATAACACTATCCCCTTACAGCAGCGATCGCGGACGCCCGGTCTTTTTGATTGAAGACCGCACTTCCCGCTACGAGAACGGTAGCTCCCGCCTCTGCACACAGACGAGCCGTCTCTGCATTTACCCCGCCGTCGATCTCGATCTCCACATGTCTCAGCCCCCGCTCGTCCAACATTCGGCGAAGCTCTCTAATCTTGGGCACGACACTGTGGATAAACTTTTGCCCGCCAAAACCAGGGTTGACCGTCATCAGCAGCACGATGTCCAAATCGGGCAGCATCGGTTCAATCGTCGCAACCGGTGTAGCCGGGTTGAGGACCACTCCTGCTTTCACGCCCTGCTCTTTGATCAGATAAATCGTCCGATGGAGATGGCGGCAGGCTTCCTGATGAACGGTAATCCAGTCGGCTCCGCTCTTCGCGAACTGCGGAATATAGCGGTCCGGCTCTTCGATCATCAAATGAACGTCCAGCGGCAACGCCGTCACAGGGCGGATCGCATCCACAATCAAGGGACCGATGGTAATATTGGGAACAAAATGTCCATCCATTACATCTACGTGAATCCAGTCCGCACCGCCCTGCTCTACGTCGCGAATTTCTTCACCCAGTCGGGCAAAGTCGGCGGACAGGATTGAGGGAGCAATTTTTACCATGGTTTGTTCCTCCGTTGGTATTCTTTCAATTCTTCCCGAAACTGTTTGTAATGTTCGTAGCGTTCCGGATTCAGTGAGCCTTCCTCCAGCGCAGCCTGGACAGCGCAGGAAGGCTCGCTCACATGCAGGCAGCCCCGAAACTTGCACTGACTGCTGAGAGCGGCAAAGTCACGAAAGGCTTCAGCGAGCTGCAATTCATCAATCCCGATAAACTCCAAGGAACTGAAACCCGGTGTATCGGCGACGTAGCCGCCCTCCTCCAGCTTGATCAGCTCGACATGGCGGGTCGTATGCCGTCCGCGCCCCAGCTTTTGGCTGATATCGCCTGTCTGAAGACTCATCCCCGGAAACAGCCGGTTGATCAGCGATGATTTGCCGACGCCTGATTGACCGGCGAAGACCGAGATGCGATCGCGCAGCACTTCCCGCACCTCATCAATCCCCCGCTCCTCTTTTGTAGACGTCGGAATCACCGTATAGCCGACTGCTTCGTATTTCTGAACGATCTCCTCGACTTCGCTTTGATCTGCCTTGTCTGCCTTGGAGAGTACGATGACGGAGTCAATGCCGGCGTTCTCCGTATGGACGAGAAACTTGTCCAACAAATAAGCGGTGAAAGCAGGCTCCACCATCGAAAACACGAGGATGGCCTGATCCACATTGGAGATGGGGGGGCGAACAAGCTCATTTGCCCGCTCGCCCACTTCCATGACAAAGCCTTCCGTATCACTGATGGCGTCGTACACGACCCAATCCCCCACCAATGGGTTGATCTTGGCTCCCTTTTTCTTGAACAGTCCTCTTGCCCGGCATTGATACACCTTTTCGCCGTCGTCCACGTAGTAGAACCCGCTTAGCGCTTTGACAATCCGTCCTTCTGGCATTCATGTCCCTCCAACTGCTTTAATACTGAACACTGTTATAGTCGACTTCGGTGACGAATACAGGCTGGCTGGCACCGTTTTTATACAATTTGACCGTTGCATTCTTCTTTGGAGACAGAACGATCGGAATGTCGAAATTCCTGCTTTCGTTGATCCGCTCCTCATAGACTGTCATATTGTCTCCACGAGCATCGCTTACGACAATTTTAATTGGCACATCGTATTCGCCATCGATCAGCTCGGCGTATACCGGCGTAGTCGTAATCTTCGCGTCAGCAGGAAACTGACCGTTGCTCACCGTTATTGGAATCGCCGTTCCCTTGGCTACCTTCATGCCCGGATCATAGGGATGGGTGCCGAGCACGATATTCGGCTTCTCTGTTGAGTAAGTTGGCTCTGCCTTGATCGCCGCTTCATCCACGAGGAGGCCGACTTTGAACAGTTCAATTCTTGCTTTCTCCAGTGGTAGAGTGCGCACGTCAGGCATATCGACCATCGCCCGCCCTTTGCTGACCTCTATTTTGACCTCCGTCGCCCCCGGCACGACCTGCTGATCAGCAGGCGGGAACTGGTTGATAACCTGACCGGCCGGTACATCATCCGACTCTTTTTCCACGAAGGTTGCATCCGTGATTTTGAATCCTTTTGACTTCAGTTCTTCTTCGGCAACCGTTCTCACCTTGTTAATCAGATTGGGCATACCTATTGCTTCCTGCCCGCTGCTGACATACAGGGTAACGACTGCGTTTTCTTTCAGCCCCATCGGCGGAGCCGGGTCCTGTCTGATCACTATGCCCTTCTCCACCTCGTTACTGGCTTCCGTAATCACTTTGGGAACCAGCTTGGCCCCGCGGATTTCCTGTTCTGCCACAGTTCCGTCATGGCCTACCACATCCGGTACCTGCGTCTCCGGCACAGTAGGAAACAGCTCCATAACCAGGTTAAAGCCCAAAAAGGCAAGTACAAAAAACAGTCCGATGGCCCCTGCCCAAAGCGCCGTTTTCATCCACCACGGGCGGCTTTTTCTCGTTTCTTTCTCCTGCCGCGATGGAGGGATGGTCCGTCCCTGACTCTCCAGCATTTCCTGTGTAATCACGGGATAAGCTTTGGTCGCTTCATCATCCACGGGAAACTCGATTTTCTCCTCGTGCAATCTCTCCGGCAACAAGCACGTTTCCAAATCCTCCAGCATTTCGCGAGCCGAAGCGTAGCGATAGGTTGGATCTTTGACCAGTGCTTTTAAAATGACGTTTTCCACACTTTGCGGAATCTCCGGGTTCACCTGACGCGGCTCCGGGAGCGGCTCCTGCAAATGCTTCAGGGCAACAGAGATTGGCGATTCTCCGGAAAAAGGCAATTTTCCCGTGACCATCTCGTACAGCACGATGCCCAGTGAATAGATGTCCGATTTTTCAGCCGTAATTCCTCCGCGCGCTTGCTCCGGTGAAAAGTAATGCACGGAACCCAGCACGGAATTGGTATGGGTAATCGTCGTCGATGTGACGGCTCGAGCGATACCGAAGTCAGTCACTTTGATGCGGCCGTTTTTCCCGATCAAAATGTTATGCGGTTTGATATCGCGGTGAATGATCTGGTTGGAATGCGCATGATCCAGAGCATCACAAATTTCCGCTGCTATCTCGACGGCATCCTCAACGGGAATCGCGCCGTTTCGATTGATTAATTCTTTGAGCGTATACCCTTCCACGTACTCCATCACCATGTAATGGGTATCGCCATCCTGTCCCACGTCGTACACACCGACCACATTAGGATGAGACAGGCTTGCCACCGCCTGAGCTTCACGTCGGAATCGGGTGACAAAATCGTCATCGGTCCCGAATTGCGAACGGAGGACTTTTACGGCGACCGGCCGATTCAGCACCAAATCCTTGGCCTTGTAGACGATCGCCATGCCTCCGCCACCGATGCGCGCTTCCAGTTGGTAGCGCCCCCCCAGTCGTTGACCTTCCATCTCTCTCACCCCTCTTTCTGAACGGTGTCAACTTTTAGCTGATTGCGAACAGCCACCAACGTGATATTGTCTTCTCCGCCTGATTCCAATGCCAACTGAACCAGACCGTCTACCTGAGCTTGCAAGGAGAGCGGCTTTTTCATCCATTCCACTAATGTGCCGACTTTTACTTTATTAGTGAGACCATCTGTGCACAACAAAACAACATCGCCCTGCGACCATTCAAAACGGCCGAGATCGATACGAACATCCGGCTCTGTACCAAGCGCGCGCATGATCACGTTGCGCTGGGGATGAACAGATGCTTCCTGAGCGGTGATCTGACCGCTTTTCAACAGCTCATGGACCAGGGTATGATCTTCTGTTCTTTGCACCAATTCTTCATTTTGAAAATGGTAAAGCCGGCTGTCTCCGATGTGTGCCGTCACTGCGCCCCGGGGTCCGAGCAGCGCGGCAACGACCGTGGTTCCCATGCCGCTGCATTCGGGATGCTCCTGGGCATAGCGATAGACTTCATCGTTGGCCACGAGGAGTGCATTCATCAGTTGTTCCTTGGCGTCATCCTCATCCAGACCAGTTTCCAACTGACGCAGTTCTTTTACTATTCGCTCAACGGCGAGGCGGCTGGCAACATCGCCAGCCTGATGCCCGCCCATTCCGTCCGCGACAACTGCCAGTACGCGGCCGCTTACATCCACGATACACGCGTAAAAATCTTCGTTCACCTGACGTACACAGCCTACATGAGACTTCATTGCAATTTCCATGGTATCACCCCACGGTTTCTTTGGCATGTTGAGCCCTTAATTGTCCGCAAGCAGCAGCGATGTCACTGCCTTGCTCACGCCGAATCGTTACGTTGATTCCCTTTTCTTCGAGAATGTCTTTAAAACGGAAAATATCATTGCGCGGCGTGCGCACGTAGTCTCGCTCTGGTACGTAGTTAACCGGAATCAGATTGACGTGGCACATCATGTCGCCGATCAGTTCAGCCAGCTCTTCGGCATGTTCGGGCTGGTCATTCTTCCCGCCGAAGAGGCCGTACTCAAAGCTGATCCGGCGACCTGTTTTGGCAATATAATAACGGCATGCCTCCAACAGCTTTTCCAGTGGAAAGCCGCGGTTGATCGGCATCAGCTTGGTACGCAGCTCCGTGTTTGGCGCGTGCAGCGATATCGCCAGGTTGACCTGACCGCCGCGTTCTGCGAACTCGTAGATTTTCGGCACAATGCCGCTGGTAGATACCGTGATATGTCTCGCCCCGATGTTCAGGCCGCGATTGTCATTGATGATGCCCAAAAACGCCATCAGGTTCTCAAAGTTTTCGAACGGCTCGCCAATCCCCATGACGACGACATGGCTGACCCGCTCTCCCTCTTCGTCCAGCTTCCGCTGCGCCATCAGAACCTGGGCCACAATCTCGCCCGCATCCAGATTTCGCTTCAATCCGCCCAGTGTGGACGCACAGAAGGTACACCCGATCCGGCATCCTACCTGGGTGGTCACACAGATGCTGTTGCCGTAGTTATGGCGCATGATGACCGTTTCGATGGCATGGCCGTCAACCAGTTGGAAAAGAAACTTGACGGTTCCATCCTGAGAGGTCTGATGCGTGATTTCATTCATCGCCTCCATCCGAAAGGTCTCGCCCAGCTTTTGACGAAGGTCTTTGGACAAGTTGGTCATTTCTTCAAAAGAACGGACACGCTTAACGTAGAGCCAGTCAAAAATTTGCTGAGCACGAAACGCCTTGTCCCCGCTCTCGACCAGCCATGCTTTCAGCTCGTCAGGGGTCAGGCTGTAGATGAGCGGCTTTTCGCTCGTATAGGAAGATAATGGCATTCGTTTATTCACATCCTCAAGTGATTGGCTTGCTGCAAATCATCATTTTATCATTGTACCCTGCATTGACTGCCGCTTCAAACAAGAAATCGGCGGAAACATTGAAAATGCTTCGCTTCTCCTAGTGTAAACCATTCCGCACGAGTACAAACGGCGAGGGAGCAGCATCTCCGCAAAAACGGCGTGCCACCCCCTCATTCTCTAGGCTTTTCGTTTGATTCGGGCGATGAAAAAGCCGTCACTTTCAAAGTGATGCGGCAGAACCTGAATATAGCCCAGACCTTTGTCTACCTTTTCCCGGACAGCCTCCGGCAAATCCTTGCTCAAGGATGGGTCCAGCTCAAATTCGGGATGCTCACGTACAAAGCGCTCGACTATTTTTTCGTTTTCTTCCCGTTCAATCGTACACGTGCTGTAGACGAGCAAGCCGCCGGGCTGCAGCAGTTCCGAAACGCTTTGCAGCAATTCATACTGCAGCTCTGCGATGGCTTTGACATCCTCCGGCGTCTTGTTCCATTTGAGATCGGGCTTTCTGCGAATCACCCCAAATCCCGTACAAGGAGCGTCCAGCAGGATTCGGTCAAATTGTCCGAGGTTTTTCTCTCCCAAATGCAGTGCATCGGAGACAATCGGCTCGATGATCGTCGTCCCCAGTCTTCTGGCGTTTTGGGCGATCAAATCCCGTTTGTGAGGGTGAACGTCACTGGCGATCAGCTTTCCCCGGTTTTGCATCAAGGCTGCGATATGGGTCGTTTTGCCCCCCGGAGCGGCACAGGCATCCAGCACTTTCATCCCCGGCTCTACGGCCAAGGCAGGCGCGACAAGCATCGAGCTTTCGTCCTGGATGGTAAAGTCCCCCTGCCGGTACCACTGCGTGCCGGCAGCATGACCGCCATCAAGCAGCAAACCATCGGGACTGACCGCGGAGAGCTCTACCGTGGAAAAATGAGCGGCGAGCTTTTCGCTCAGCTCCTCTCTGGTCAGCTTGAGGGTGTTTACGCGAATCGACGGATGGGGAGGACGGTTATTGCTTTCGCAAATCTGTCTCGTCTCCTCCAGGCCGTACTGAGCTGCCCATCTGCGTACCAGCCACTCGGGATGGGACTCCAGGATGGATAGCTGCCTGATCTCATCGCCTTGGCCCAACTCTTTCCAAAGCCCCGGTTGCCGAAGGACATTGCGCAGGACCCCGTTCACCATCGAGGCAATGCCCTGATGTCCTCTCCGTTTGGCGATCTCCACCGCTTCGTGAACCACGGCCCGATCTGGAATGCGATCGAGGTAGTGAATCTGGTACACACTGAGGCGCAGCAGATTTTTTACCCAGGACTGTACCTTCTTCCCGCGAATAAACTGATCCAGTGCTGTATCCAGTGTCAGGCGCCGCTGGATCGTACCGTAAACCAGCTCCGTTACCAGACCGGCATCGACTGCGCGCAATTCCTCCCTGTCCAGCACAGACTTCAGTTCTAGATTGCTGTACGACTGATGTTCTTCCACCCGGTTCAGGACATCGAGAGCGATGTCACGCGCACCTTTTTTTGCCACTGATCATTCTCCTACCTTTGTGCCGATTTCCAAGCTGCTTGCTGCGCCCCTTAAAAAGTCGAGCGCACTCATCCGCTTCTTCCCTTCCGGCTGCAACTCCGTAATCTTGACGGAGCCGCTGCCGCAAGCGATGACCAGCCCATCCGGTTCGAGGCCGACAATGGTACCGGGTGCTGCTGCCTGTGAACCCGATGAATGTTTTTCCACCCACCATATTTTCCAATTTTTACCTTTGTGTTGTGTAAAGGCAACCGGCCAAGGCTGCAGCCCTCTGACCTGGTTGTACACCTCTTCTGCCGATTTCGACCAATCGATGTTTTCCTCCGAGCGCTTGATCGTCGGCGCAAAGGTGGCAAGATCGTGATCCTGCGGCTCTGGCGTCAGTTTCCCGGCGAGCAAATCTGGCAGCGTTTTGACCAGCAGCTTCGCACCTTCGGCAGACAGCTTCTCAAACAACGTGCCTGCTGTATCCCGCTCATCGATGGGGATGACTGTCTTGGACAGCATATCACCCGCATCCAGTGCCTCCACCATGTACATGATGGTGACGCCCGATTCCTTTTCGCCCGCGATAATCGCCTTGTGGATCGGCGCGCCTCCGCGGTATTTAGGCAAAAGCGATGCATGCACGTTGATGCAGCCGTGTTTGGGCGCGTCCAGCAAGGCTTTGGGAAGAATCTGTCCATACGCCGCTGTGACAATCAGATCAGGACGCAGAGCCAGCACTTCCTCCAAGGCCTCGGGAGCCTTGATCTTCTCAGGCTGGAGCACGGGAATGCCATGCCGAAGGGCCGCCTCCTTCACAGGGGGCGGCGTCAGCACCTGCTTGCGACCTACAGGGCGATCCGGCTGGGTTACGGCAGCGATGATGGAGTAGCCTTCCGCCACGAGTGCCTCCAGGCAGGGAACAGCGAAATCAGGCGTGCCCATGAAGAGTATCCGCATATCTTTCAATTTGCTTTATTCCCCTTCCTCATCGGGATTGATCGTGTACACCTTGTCCGCAACGTCGATAAACAGCACCCCGTTCAGGTGGTCGATCTCGTGCTGGGCGCAGCGGGACAAAAGATCGTCCGCTTCCATCTCAAAGACGTTGCCGTCGCGGTCTTGTCCACGCAGCTTGATCCACTTATGACGGCGAACATCACCACGCAGGCCGGGAATGCTCAGGCAGCCCTCCGGATAGTCAAACTGTTCACCCTCATGCTCGATAATCTCCGGGTTGACGATTTCAATTAAACCATCTCCGCAATCCATGACGATCACGCGTTTGGAAATGCCTACCTGCGGCGCAGCCAATCCTACTCCGTCCGCATCATACATGGTATCCGCCATGTCGTCGAGCAGCTTGTGCAGATTAGCGTTGAATTTGGTGACCACGATAGCCTTGTCTCTCAGGATCGGATCTGGGTGTTTGACAATAGTGCGAATAGCCATTCGTTGTTTATCCTCCCTAAAGCAAAACGTACGGATCGACATCGATCGTCATCAGTACCTTATGCTGTTTGTTCCATTCTTCAAATGCGGCCGTCGCTTGTGCTAGCAAGTCAGGCAACCGCGATTCATCCCGATATTTTAACATGATTTGGAACCGAAATCTATCTTTCACGCGCGCGATGGGCGAAGCTACGGGTCCCAGCAGAATGGTGGTCTCTGCAAGTCGGGGACGCAATGTATCCGCCATGGTATGAGCCGCTTTGACGACAACAGGCACCTCTTCATGCGAAAAGGTAATCAGCACCAGCCGGAAATACGGCGGATAACCGGTGCGTCTGCGCTGCAGCATCTCCTCCCGGTAAAAGGACGGATAATCATGCTGAGTAGCGTGGCGAATGCTGTAGTGTTCCGGTGTATAGGTCTGCACCACTACGTCTCCTTTCAGTTCGTGACGCCCTGCTCTTCCCCCTACTTGGGTAAGCAACTGAAAGGTTTTTTCAGCGGCGCGAAAATCCGGCAAAAAAAGCGACGTATCGGCTGTTATCACTCCTACCAGCGTGACGCGCGGAAAATCAAGCCCTTTGGCGATCATTTGCGTGCCTAAAAGGACGTCTCCCTGACCCGTTCGAAACTTGCGAAGCAGCTCCTCATGAGCGCCTTTTCGGGAGGTCGTGTCCACATCCATGCGGATCACGCGGATACCCGGATAGAGTTTGGCCAGCTCTTCCTCAACCTTTTGCGTACCCGTACCAAAAAAGCGAATATGCTCGCTTTGACACTCTGGACAATGCGCCGGTTGCTTGATCGTATATCCGCAATAGTGACAGCGAGCTGTATGATTCGTCCGGTGATAGGTCAGCGAAATATCGCAGTGAACACAGCGCAGCGTATAGCCGCAGGAGCGGCACATGACAAAGGTCGAAAATCCCCGCCGGTTGAGAAACATCACCATCTGCTCCTGTTTCGCCAAACGCTCGCCGATCATCTCATGCAATTGGCGGCTGAACATGGAGCGATTCTCTGCACGCAGCTCCTCCCGCATGTCCACGACGTGAACAGTGGGAAGCGGACGGTTGCCCACCCGCTCAGGCATCGACAGGAGGGTATAGCGTCCACGCTCCGCCAGCGCGTAGGTCTCCAGCGCTGGCGTGGCGCTGCCCATCAGCAGTACGGCATGGTTTTCCTTCGCCCGCCAGATCGCTACCTCCCTGGCGTGGTAACGCGGTGTTTCCTCCTGCTTGTACGTGCTTTCATGCTCCTCATCGATCACGATCAGCCCGACATTTTGAAACGGAGCAAATACGGCAGAGCGGGCACCAACGACCACGCGAACTTCCTTGCGAATGATTTTGCGCCATTCGTCATACCGCTCCCCCTGGGACAAGGCGCTATGCAAAACCGCCACTTCATCTCCGAAACGAGCCTTGAACTTCTCCACCATCTGCGGCGTCAAAGCGATCTCCGGCACCAGAAAGATCGCTTCCCTGCCTTTGGCCAGCGTCTTCTCAATTGCTTCCAGATAGACTTCGGTTTTTCCGCTGCCGGTTACGCCGTGCAAGAGAAACGAACCGTACTCCTGTTTTTGGATCGGCTCCTCGATGGCTTGAAGCACTCTTTCCTGCTGAGCGGTAAAGGCAGGTTTGGTCTCGCCCGCAAAACGTCTGTGGGCATAGGGGTCCCGGTAAACCTCCTGCTGCTCGATGACGACCCAGCCTTTGGCCTCCAGGCTTTTCAATGGAGAGCGCGTGATGCCCAGCTCCTCCTGAAGCATTTTAACTGAAAGAGACTGCCCGTGTAGTCCTGCCAGCAACGCAAGTACGCGGCGCATCTGCTCCGCTCTGGCTGGCAAGCTCGCGATCGCTTCCGCCAGTTCTTCATCCGACAGCGTGCTCCGTACAAATGACTGCTGCTTGCGGGTAACCCGATCTGTCACCTGATAGCTTGTGTACAAAAGGCCACTGGCAATCCAGCCGGGCACCAACATGGCTTCTTCTGCATAGCCCTTCTCTACCTCTGCCAGCGGCATTTTTTTACGGCGAAACAAATCCCAAAGCAAAGAAGAACGCCCGCACTCCTCCACACCAAGCTGTTCAGAGGCAAACAGCCATTTTTCCGAACGGCCCTTCAGAACTGCGGGAATCATCGCTTGCAGTGCGGTTACCCAGGGACATAAATACTGGCGGGACATCCATTCACCCAGCCGAATCAGTTCATCGGAAAGCGGCGGCTGATCGTCCAGTACCTGTTCGACATCACGCAGCTTTTCCAGTACCCTGTCTTCAGCTGTCTCCTCTACCCCGATCACGTAGCCCTGCAGCTTGCGCGGTCCAAAAGGTACGACGACGCGGCTCCCGATTTTCATCAAGGGTACCAGCCAGTCGGGGACACGGTAATCAAAGGGGCGATTGGTACGGTTGACCGGCACGTCCACGATCACACGAGCGATCATAGCTCCTCCGGCAATGGCTGGCAATCCAGCTTGAGCAAAATCGCATCAAGCAGCTTGTCCGCTACGTCCCGTTTGCTTCGTTTCCCCACAGCTGCCTGTTCCCCTTCTTTTGTCAGCAGGGTGACAATATTGGTGTCACTGCCCATCCCCGCACCTTCCATCAGGACGTCGTTGGCCACGATCATATCCAGATTTTTCCGCTCCAGTTTGCTCTTTGCGTGCGACAGCACGTCCTGTGTTTCTGCTGCAAATCCCACGACAAACTGCTTATCTTTGCGCTGTCCCACTTCCTTCAAAATGTCAGGAGCCTTGTCCAACTCCAGCACGAGCGGACCATCTCCTTTTTTCATCTTGTGGGCATGAACCTCTTTGGGTCGATAGTCGGAAACAGCCGCGGATTTGATGACAATATCACTGGCTGGCAGAGCCTCCATGACTGCATCGTACATGTCCTGCACAGATTCGACCGGGATCATCCGGACGCCGGTGGGCACGGGCAAATTCGTGGGCCCGCTGATCAACACGACGTTGGCACCCCGCGCTTTCGCCGCTTCGGCTATGGCATAGCCCATTTTGCCGGAAGCATGGTTGGTGATATAGCGGACGGGATCGATTTTCTCTCTCGTTGGACCTGCCGTAACCAAGACCGTTTTTCCTTGCAGATCCTGCTTTTGTTTACTCTCTTCCGCAAACAGATGAATCACCGCATCGACGATCTCTTCCGGCTCAGCCAAGCGCCCTTTGCCTACCCAGCCACAGGCCAAGGGACCTTCTCCCGGCTCGACGAAGCGATAGCCAAAGTCTGCCAGCTTTTGCAGGTTGGCTGCCACTGCTGGGTGCAAATACATATTCACATTCATCGCCGGCGCCAGCATCACGGGTGCTTTCGTCGCCAGGACGGTGGTCGTCAGCATATCGTCTGCGATGCCATTGGCCATTTTGCCGATAATGTTGGCCGTAGCCGGAGCAATCAGCACCAAGTCGGCACGGTCCGCCAGATCGATATGACTGATCACCTGCGGATCAGGCTCCTGGAACAGATCCGTATAGACGGGCCCGTGTGAGAGGGCCTGAAAGGTCAATGGTTGTACAAATTTTGTGGCGTTTTCTGTAAGCATGACGTGCACTTTTGCACCCGCCTGCGTCAGCTTGCTGGTTAGCGCTGCAGCTTTATAGGCGGCGATTCCCCCCGATACTCCCAAAACAATTTGCTTGCCTGTCAAAGGAAGCATGCCCATCTCTCCTCTTTAGGTAACGTAATCCTCCCGTCCGAAAAAAAACAACCTGCGTGAGGTTGTTTGGAAAGCGAGTACGCGGGTAACAATCCGCTTATTTGCGAGAGTCTGTAACGTCGTGAACCAAATGATCACCGATCAATTCTTCCAGTGCTTGACCGACAAACTTTTTCGATTTGGGCTTCTCCACCTGGAGAGCGCTGTTCTCGCGGATTTGGCGAGCCCGTTTGGAAGCGATAGTCACCAGTGTGTATTTGCTTTCAACCTGTGCAGTCAATTTGTCAATAGACGGATATAACATAATCTATTCAACCTCCTTCAACCATTTGCGAAACTTGTGGATTTGCCGTTCCTTTTTTAAATGTTCGGCTGTAATGATCGATTGAATACGTGAGCAGGCACAATCAATTTGATCATTCACTACAACATAGTCGTACTGATCCATCAATTCAATCTCGGTCCGAGCCATCTCCATGCGATGGCGGATCGTATCCTCCGTCTCCGTACCACGGCCGACAATCCGATTTTTCAGTTCGGCCAAGTCAGGAGGAGCCAGGAAAAGAAAGATACCTTGCGGAAATTTTTTCTTTACTTGCAGGGCTCCCTGCACTTCGATCTCGAGAATGACATCGCGCCCGCTGTCCAGTGTCTCTTCCACGAACTTTCGCGGCGTCCCGTAATAATTTCCCACATATTCCGCCCACTCAAGCAGTTGATCCTGCTCGATCATCTGGCGAAAATCTTCCTTGCTCGTAAAAAAGTAGTTTACTCCCTCAACTTCTCCCACGCGAGGAGCGCGCGTAGTGGCAGAGACAGAATAAACGAGATCCGGCATGCACTCGCGAAGCGCTTTGCAGACGGTTCCCTTCCCCACACCTGACGGCCCTGAGAGAACCAGAAGGAGACCCCTATCACTCATGAATGATTTCAACTCCTGCACTATTCGTCCGATTCGTCGTCTTTGTTTGTCAACCGTTGTGCAACCGTTTCCGGCTGAACCGCTGACAAAATGACATGGTCGCTATCTGTAATGATGACTGCTCTGGTTCTTCTACCGTATGTAGCATCCACGAGCATGTTGCGATCCCGCGCTTCCTGGATGATCCGCTTGATCGGTGCGGACTCAGGACTGACTATTGAAATAATCCGGTTGGCATTGACGATGTTGCCAAAACCAATATTTATAAGCTTGATGGCCATGTCGGCACCGCCCACCCCTTCATCGCTACTCGATGTTTTGTACCTGTTCTCTCATCTTTTCCAATTCTGTCTTAATCTCGATCGCTAACCGCTGGATTGGCAGATGATTCGCCTTGGATGCGATCGTATTCGCTTCCCGATTCATCTCCTGCAAGTAAAAATCGAGTTTTCGCCCGACTGCTTCATCCGAAGCAAGCTGTTCGGAGAACTGGGCGCAATGACTCTCCAGTCGAGTCACCTCTTCACTGATATCGCTGCGCTCGGCGAACAAAACGACCTCATGCGCCAGTCGCTGCTCGTCAACATCCAGAGGAACGCCTCTGGCCCACTCACTCACGCGCTGCTGCAGCCGCGTCCGATACTCCTCCACAACTCCAGGAGCACTTTCTGCGATTTCTTTTGTCCAGGCGCTGATCTCGGCAAGCCTTTTCATGAGATCCTCTTGCAGCTTTTGCCCTTCCCTTTCTTTCATGACGAGCAGGTCTTTGGCTGCCTCTCCCACCGCCGCAAGCAACGGCTCCTGAAAATCTTCCGGAAGAGTTTCATCCATCTCCTTGCTGGTCATGACACCAGGCAGCTGCAGCAAGTCTTTGGCAGAGAGCGACTCGCTCAAAGAAAAACGCTCGTTCATCTCTCGCACAGCTTTTACGTACTCATCGGCAATATCCCAGTTTACTTGAAACTCCGCTTCCGTGGAAGCCATTTCATCGATAGAGATCGTCACATCGACCCGGCCGCGGCGGATGTATCCGGCAACCAGCTTGCGCACCGGATCTTCCAGTATGCCATAGGCCTTGGGCAGCCGAATGATGATCTCGGAGAAGCGATGATTGACCGAACGCATTTCCACAGACAATCGGAGTGTACCATACAAGGTTTCTTTTCGGCCGTACCCTGTCATGCTTCGGACCATGGACATCACTTCCATTGTCGTAAAATCGTTAATTCATTATAGGAGACAACTCTTTGCAGTGTCAACCAAAGGGAGCTTTCCGTACGTTTATATCGCAGGGTCGATGATTATGTTACACTTGACTGGCGCAGAACGTAAAATTATCTTTTTTATTGCCCGCTCGCGCGAAAGAACCATCATGAGGTGAGTAGCAATGGCTTTTGACGGAATGGTAACTCGTGCCGTTGTTCATGAGTTGAAACGATTTGAAGGGGCGCGGATCGCAAAAATCCACCAACCCCATAACAGTGATATTGTCCTTCAATTACGCTCCCAGAAAGAAACCGGAAGGCTGCTTCTCTCGGCAAACCCAACGTATCCACGTTTTCATCTGACGACCGAGGAGTTCACCAACCCGCTGGAGGCCCCCATGTTTTGCATGCTGCTCCGCAAGCATTGCGAAGGCGGCGTGATCGAATCGATCGAACAGGTTGACATGGAAAGGATCGTCCACCTGAATATCCGCTCGCGTGATGAGCTGGGGGATACAGCCCGCCGCCGGATTGTCGTGGAAATCATGGGGAAGCACAGCAATATTATTTTGCTTGACGCTGATACCGGCGTGATTTTGGACAGCGCCATGCATGTGACGCTCGCCCTGAGTCAGTACCGGCAAGTTCTGCCCGGCAGACCCTATATCACTCCCCCCAGTCAGGAAAAACACAACCCGCTGCAGGTGTCGCAGCAGGCATTTATCCAATTGCTGGATTGGAATGGCGGACGCCTGGATAAACAGCTTGTCGACACATTCACGGGAATCAGTCCGCTGCTGGCAAAAGAGGTGCTTCATCGCGCCGGTTTGCCGACCCGCGAAGCCTTGTGGCAGGCTTTTTCCGAAGTCATGCAGTGCGCTGCCCGTCATGAGTACAGCCCCGTAACCGTCATGACCAAGGAGAAAGACTATTTTCACGTCTTTTCCCTGACACATCTGAATGACGCCGAGATTACAGATTATCCCACTGCCAGCGTATGTCTCCAGAGCTATTTTGAAGGAAAGGCTCAGCGCGATACGGTCAAGCAAAAGGTCCACGACCTGATCCGGATTGTTACCAACGAACGAAACAAGAACGCCAAAAAAATCGAAAAGCTGGAACAAACGCTGCTCGATGCCCAGGAAGCGGAACAATTCCGTCTGTTTGGCGAGTTGATCACAGCCAATATGCATCTGATGAAACGCGGGGATCGGGAGCTGGTCACCGTGAATTGGTATGACGAAGCCGGCGGAACCGTAAGCATCCCGCTTGATCCGCTGAAGACCCCTTCGGAAAACCTGCAGGCCTACTACAAACGGTATAACAAGGCCAAAAACAGCTTGAGCATTGTCGCCGAACAAATTTCCGCAGCGCAGGAGGAATTGATTTATCTGGACGGTCTTTTGGTCCAATTGGAGCACGCAACCGTTCTGGAAACCGAGGAAATTCGGGAGGAGCTGGCCGAACAGGGCTATGTCCGCAATCGGCAAAAGCGTTCGAGCAAAAAGAAAAAAGATCAGCGTCCTGAGCTGGACCCCTATTTGTCTACACACGGCACACTGATCCTCGTGGGAAAAAACAACAAACAAAATGAATATCTCACGAACAAGCTCGCCTCTCCCGGCGATACGTGGCTTCACACCAAGGATATCCCCGGTTCTCACGTCGTCATTCGCTCGCGTGAGTTTTCTGAGCAGACATTGATCGAGGCCGCCATACTCGCTGCCTACTACAGCAAGGCCCAGCAGGGCAGCCAAGTCCCGGTTGACTACACCCTGATCAAGCATGTGAAAAAACCAAGCGGCTCCAAACCCGGATATGTCATCTATGAACAGCAGCGGACGCTCTATGTCACGCCTGACGAACGCATCATTCGCCAACTGAAGCAGAATCATCGCCAGTATGCCATGGATGCGAATAGCAAGACTACCTAAGTTCATACTAAGAGCAGGAAAGGAGGTGCTCATTTTTGAGCATCCTGCTTAAGCTCTTAGCCAATGGCATCGTTGCTGTACCGGGACTGATCTGGTCGGGAACGTCGCTGATGTTTGCGCTTGTTGCCAGCGTCATCATCAGTTTGATCTCTTATATGATCGGAGACTTGTACCTGCTTCCCCGCACGAATAACACGTTTGCAAGCACAGCTGATTTCGGACTTAGCTTCGTTCTTTTCTGGCTGTCATGTGCTATGTTTGCGCAGCCCTTCCGTCTGTCCGGCATCTTTTTAACGGCATTTGCGATTGCGATCGTCGAGTATTTCTACCACAATTATCTGCAGCATCGCGGTGTCCATCACAGTAAACACCCGGGCTGATGCACCATTTTATGAATAAGGAGGATCGGGATGAACGTCATCGGGATCATCCAGACGGACCTGAATGAATTCAGCGTCCTTTTTGAACCAGACCAAAGCGGGCAGCAGGGAAATCAACAACAGGGCAACAACAATCAACAGGGGGGGAACTCTTCCTCCTCGCAAGATGGGCAAGGGCAGAATGACAATGATTCCATGTTTCTCAGCTTTCTGGAAGACCAGAGCTTCGGTGATCAGACCCAAAGAAACACAGGTGGATATGGGAGCAACCCAAATCAACAGCAAAACGCTCCCCAGGAATTGACCGTTCGGATCAAGGGAATTCCCGAGGGTCAGAAAGCAAACTTTTTACAGATGTATCAAATCCTCCATGATGCCAAGGATACCCAAACGCTGCAGCACAGCCTGACGATCGTCCAAAACAGCGATCAGCAGAACCAGGGTGCCGGCAACAACAATAATCAAGGTTCTGGCGGAGGAAACAACTTTTCCAGCAACTCCGGCAATGCCCAAATCCAATAGCAGACATACCAAAAATCCCCTTGCTGGCGACCGCAGTCACAGCAAGGGGATCGTTATGTATCAGGTAGGCTTGAACAAGAAAACCCCCGCTCTGCCGTCCGACCTCATGTTTCTATAACCTGCGCTCACACAGGTGGGTGACCCGTCCACGTGTTTGCCTTCCCATGCGTCCCAGGGGGAGGTGGGCCTGACATATCCGTGAAGTTCTGTCTCCCAGATAAAACGTATAAGGTTAGAAACATTTTAAGCCTAACGCACATCGCAGGATCTTGTTGATTATTACTTTACCACAGGTTTCGGTTGTACTCAACGGATAAAATTACCAGCCTCTTTTATCCTTTGCTGAGACGCTGACGGATGACAGCCTGAAATTCTGGATGAGCAATCAATGCAGGCTGCTGTTGTTTTTCCCACGCCAGCGACTGCGCCAAATCCATCTCTAGGCTGCGATGCAAACCCTCTTTTGTCGTTGCCCATGCTTGTTTCGGCAGCTTGCGCAACGCAGCGATCAACTGATTTGCCTCCGTGTCCAAGTTTGCACGGTCCACTGCTTTGTAGATCAGCCCTATCGCTTCGGCTTGACTGCCGCTGATTTTTTCTCCGAGCAATGCCAGCCTCTTCGCTTGTGCCAGGCCTACCAATCGGGGAAGCAGATACGTCCCACCGAAATCCGTAGTCAGACCGATTTGGACAAATGGCTCCTGCAGCACCGCATCTTTGGCAGCCAGGACAAAATCAGCATGGAGCGCCAGATTGAGGCCTGCCCCTACCGCTACCCCTTCAATTAGGGCAATGACCGGCTTGTTCATCTGATGAAGCTGCAAAAGAAACGCATTTACGACAGTAAGGGCTTGTTCCGCCTGATCCTCTTCACTCAACATGCCCAGTACGCTCAAATCAGCACCCGAGCAAAAATGACCGCCCGCACCGCGCAAAACAACCACGCGGGCCCGCTCCTCCAAGGCAGCTTCGGCAATCGCCTCTCCCAGCAGTGAAAACATCTCCAAAGTCAGCGCATTGAGTACCCGTGGCCGATTCAGAGTAATGGTAAATATATCCTCCGCAAGCTCTGTATAGAGCGGCTGAGCTTGTGACTGCTGCATCATCAGGATCACGCCTTCCTCTTTTTTTATCCAATCGGTATGACACCGTTTTTCTCCAGCCTATTCAACTCTGCCGGTGACAATCCTAGC
Organism: Brevibacillus ruminantium; assembly: GCF_023746555.1. Classification (NCBI taxonomy): domain Bacteria; kingdom Bacillati; phylum Bacillota; class Bacilli; order Caryophanales; family Paenibacillaceae; genus Brevibacillus; species Brevibacillus ruminantium. Next base: position 2,125,759 of record NZ_CP098755.1, on the reverse strand, counting down.
TTGGCAGTCAACACTTCACGCGTATGGGCGCCGTACACCGGTGGCGGGGCTGCTGACGATTCATGCCGCATAAGCGATTCTTGTCCAGAGTGGATCTGCCAGGTCAACACGGCTTCTCCCAGCGGCAAAGGGACGGCTACCTGTCGACTTTTCACGTATGTACTTGAGAGCCAGGTGTCCATTTCTTCTACGGCGGTCAGACAGCAATCCACTTCGCTGCCCAGTTCATTCCACTCAGCTTGTATCCGTGACAGAAACAGCGCCTTTAGTTCCTCGAATACTTCGGGGAAATCCTCCTTGCGCGCTCCGTGCAAGCCTTCCCAGTCCTCTCTGCCAACAGCCCTGCAGAAATTCAGCCAAAATTTTTCCTCCAGGGCAGCCAGCGCTACGTATTTTCCGTCTGCCGTCTCAAAAATCTGGTACGCCAGATGCCCTTTAAAAAAACGGGCCACTTCTCGTTCCTCTTCTCCTATTCCTGCGAACAGTGCATGCATCCCCATCCAGGGGGCCAACGCATCCACGGCAGAAATATCGAGATAGCTTCCCTGTCCGGTTCGAAATCGCTTGACCAGGGCGGCACAAATCTGCTCAGCAGCGTACAGACCGCACGCATAGTCAGCAATCGGCACCTCGGATACGACCGGTCTTCCCTCTTCATCGCGAATCGCCGATAGCAGTCCGCTTACTGCCTGAAAATTCAGATCATGGCCACCCAACTGCTGCATGCTCCCGCTTTGACCATACCCCGTCAGGGAGCAATAGATGGTCGAGGGGTGCTGCTCGGAAATGCTTTCATAATCAAGTCCCAGCAGTTTCATCACACCCGGCCGGAAGCTCTCGACCACCACATCCGCTTGGCTGGCCAAAGCAAATGCCAGCTCTTTTCCTTCACTGGTCCGCAAGTTCAGGGCAATACTTTGTTTATTTCTGCCGGTGCTCAGAAACAGGGCGCCTGTTTTTCCGACTCTGGGTCCCATCGTTCGTCCAGGGTCCCCGGAGGGATGTGTTTCCACTTTCATCACTTCCGCTCCCAGGTCTGCCAATCTCATGGTGCAAAACGGTCCGGGAAGATGGCGCGAAAAATCGACTACCGTTATCCCTGCCAACATGTTTTGACCGCTCCCTTCAAACCCCTTTCCCTACTCATTTCGGCCTTCCCCTGGATCAATCCTCTTTTTTCCATAAGAAAAAGCGCCGGGCAGAAGCTGCCTGCTCACATCAGCTTCTACCCGCGCTTTATGCCTTGCTGCTTTTTCTTTCTTCCCCTATCGAGGGGGCTTGCTGTCAAGTGCCGTTTTTAATAATGATGTCAGTAGCCACCGTGAGAGCTAGAGTGGGAGGAATCCCATCCTCCGCCCCAACCACTTCCGTAGCCTCCGCCCCAACCTTTTCTGTGGCCTCCACCGTGACCGCCATAAGTATGGCAGTCGTATTTGTAGACCGGTTTCAGATAGCACATTTTCTTGTAGTATTTCTTTTTACAGCACTTCTTGTGAAAGCAATGGCCGTAAGACTTTTTGCATCCGCAGCTCACTCGCTTCACCCCCTCCGTCATTCGTACAGTTACAAAATATGTCGGGGAGTAGCCTTCGGCACGGTACATTTGACTATTCATTGGGAAAATCAGCGTTTGTTCCTATGACAGTCGTCTATGTCCTCACTGTGTCACAATCTTGCGCAATTCCTGAATTCCGTGATGATCGGGGATTTCCTGGAATTCCTTGACCTTGGGCAGCGTCAACAGGTGAGGTCGCGTCATATAGCCCGGTTTTGAGATATAAACAACGTCGCAGTTGGCAATCAGATCGAACACATCGGGATGATTGGCTTCGATGGTGCGCAAATCCAGATGGGTAATACCTGCGTTGTGGAGATCGTGGATCATGCCTTCCGCCCCGCGAATCGTCGCGCAGATCAGACCTACCATGGTATGCCGTGGATAGGCCTCCATAGCCGGGATTACCGTGGTCGGGTCAGGAATGAAATCAAGACTGACGATCGGGGGCGCTTCACGCGGCAAAGCTTGCTTCACCCTCGCGCTGACCGAAGGATGAGTGACGATGGCCTTGTACGCATACAATACGGGTTCTCCTTCTTGCTCCAGCCACTCCCAAAATTCCTCCAGCGTTCGCCCCTCCACCATGGCACTGGGCAGGTGATACTGGACCAGTCTCAGGTATTCAGCCAGCTCCAGTTCGGTAAAGCGGATGAACAGCACGGGAAACTGATTGATTTCATGCATGACGACGGAAAGGACCCGGGTAAACTCATCCATCGAATACCCCATTGCCTTAACTTTGTGGATGGTCTCCTTGGCCAAGAGAGCCAGATGGGCAGGATTTCGCGTCAGCAAAGGGTCATTGACGACATTGCTGACGATGGTGCCCCTCCCTTGTCTGGAATCAACCAGGCCTTCCTGCTGCAATCGCAAGTAGACGCTGCGGATTGTGTTATAGTTCACCTTGAGCTGTGCAGCCAGATCCCTAACCGTGGGCAGTTGTGCGTGGGAAGGCAATTCACCGCTTCGTATCGCCGAAGCGATTTGCTGGTACAACTGTTCATGGTACGACACATTCGATTCTTTCTGCAAAGACAGGCGAAGCACGTAATAACCTCCCCTATATCATTTAATTTCAATCGTAATTCAATTCTGAATGTACCGTCAATACGTACGCTCAGGATGAACAGAGGACCGCGAACAAATACTATGGTTGTCCCATCAATCCGAAGAAAGCGGGGTGACTGGGTTGGGCGAGCGCAGCCGTTTTCGTGAAGGCGAGAAATCTCCCAAAAACGCCGTCTACATGGAAATTGGAGAGACGGGAGCCAGTGTCCAGGACCCGATGATTATTGAACTGGGCAGAGGCGAAAAATTTCCTGCTACCCGGAACAAGAACAGGGTCTGGACGCAAAAATAGCGTGAGCAAAAAGAAGAACCAATCCGTAGCAAACGGTTGGTTCTTCTTTGATCAATCCTCGTTTTCGTCTTCGTCCTCAAAGTCTTCCTCTTTTACATAGATGATCGTGACTCCCAGGCTCTCCAGTAGCTGAATCACTTCCCGATTCAACGTCTCGTCCATGAGCAGCCCCAGACTCTCCACCAGTTCAAGCTCCTCTAATTCCCCGGCTTCGGCGTCTTCTATCAACTCGATAATATCGGTCAACTGCTTTTCTTCCAAGACCGCCATAATTTCCTTTTTGGTCATTTGCTCCAGCACCTCGTTTTCCTTCGAAATCCTCTTTATAATTGTACATAGGTAAAACGGAAAACAAAAGAGCGAGGTAAACCTATGTATCCGAAACCCTATTTGGAATACCTGATCCTTTTTCACGCGGAGCGGGATTATTTTGAGTGCCATGAAATTTTGGAGGAGTACTGGAAGGAAAGTCCGCCGAAACAACGGCAAGCCGTCTGGGTCGCGTTGATCCAGATTGCCGTCTCTCTCTACCATCAGCGCAGGGGCAATTTTGCCGGTGCCGGAAAAATGATGCGCAGTGCAATCGACGGCGTAACGCGAGAAAAACAGCAGATCGAACGCCTCGGCCTCGATCACGCTGCTATGCTGGATACCCTCATCCAGATCCAGGCCGAGCAAGAGGCACACAAGCCTTACCACAGCATTCGCTTGCCGATTGCTGATCCGGAATTGCTGGCTGCCTGCCGACAGCTATCGCTGGCACGAGGTCTGTCCTTTGATCGGGAAAGCGATCTGGAAAATGACTATCTTTTGCACAAACATACCCTTCGCGACCGCTCGGAAGTCGTCGCTGAACGGCTTCGCAGGCTTGATGAGCGCAATCAAGAACGAACCCGCAACCCTGCTTCCGATACGTAAGCAGCCGGTATCGCTTCTGAAAAATAATACGGCCCTCCATCATAAAAAAAGCGAATGCCCAGCTCCCATGCTTTCCGCGCTTCTACCTCCAATAAGACCAGGGTTCGCACACGCTCTGAAACATCAGGAGGCGTAAGCAACAGTTGGACCAGGTCGCTGGCAATCGGCAACAAACCGCCCTCTGCGATTTGTCCGAGCAGCTTCCGATGCGTAGCGTAGTAGAGCCTCTCCGGCGGCTCTACTTCCTCTCCTGCTTTTTTCGGCCCTGGCAAAAATCCAAAGGTGGCCCGAATCAATTCTCCTCCATCCCATTCGATCTGCTGAGCGGGGTCCAACTCTACGACCTGCCTGAGATCCTCCCTCGTGACAAGGCTGCAACCCTTTAGCGTTCGAATATACGATAAGAGCGGCTCAACTGCCGTATACCCGTAGGTATCATAAAACAGCGTCAAAGGCTCTGTATTTTGTCTCAAGGCAGAAAGCAATCTCTTCCGCAGCCTGGCCCTTTCAAAATCCTGTTCCATCCAGTCCGCCCCCTTTGGCTTTAGTAAACCCAACTATACAAGACGACGACAATCCCCAAATCTGCCAGGAGGTGACTGAGCCAGGTCGCATAGACGGACGGGTACCATCTCTTCATCCACCCCCATAAAGCTCCCGTCATAAAAACCAATCCGGTGATAAGTGCTCCCCAGACCAATCCAAACAGGACAACGCCGATAATCAGGTGATAAAGGCTATAAAAAAAACTGCTCAACAAAACAGCCTGGAAACGGGTAAGCGTCGACAACAAACGCTCCAGGATGAAGCCGCGCCACATCAGTTCCTCCAGCAGGGAATTGATCAACACCAAGTAGAGAGAAAACGGGAGTAGCAGTTGTGATGTCAGTCCCCAAGTTTCCATTGCTTGCCTGATCCGGACCGCGTGAATCTGCCCCTGCAGCAGAAGCCAAGCGCCCGTGATGATCCCGATGAAAAGCATCGCGCCCACCGCCAAGCCGTAAGAAATTCCTGAAAATCCATCGTTCTTCCAGGCCTTTTTCCATTGAACCGACAGTTCCCCTTCCCACCAGGCGTGAAGCAACGGAACCAGCAGGCAGACGAGCAAATGAAATGCGACGAACGTGACAAACAGACTTCGTTTTTCGACCAAGCCGTAAAATACCGATAATGTGGCTGCAAAGCTGTAAGCCAGCAAGACAAGCAAAACCTGCTTTTTTTTCATCCCGTACTCCCTTTATCACTTTTGACAGCCTTAGATTACCCCACCTTTGCAGCCTGCATTCGGAAGCGCGGGATCAATATACAAAATTTTGGGCAAATGCTATACTGTTTGAATCTATAAAAATAATTTGACTAGACTGGGGGAGTATCTAACATGTTGTGGCGCAATCGTACGTTTCTCCTGCTCATGAGCGGGGAAGTGATTGCCGGTGCGGGGATGTGGATTTCCATCATCGCGAACCTCCAGTTCATGCAGCATCTGATCCCTTCAGATACGGTGAAGGCATTAGTCCTGATGAGCGGTTTGATCGTCAGCATCCTGCTGTCACCCAAGGCCGGAGTGATGATCGACCGTCATGACAAGCAAAGGATTATGCTGTGGGCGAGTCTCGTTCGATGTTTGAGCCCGATTTGCATGCTGCCAGCCATTGCCAACGGCTCCCTGTCGTGGATGATCGTATCGCTGATCATCATGCAGGCGTCTGCTGCTTTTTACTTTCCGACGGTGCAATCGTCTTTGCCTGCCATCCTGACTCCTGCGGAATTGTTGCAGGCCAACAGTGTCTATCTCAACATTTCCACGTTGTCCCGGATTGGCGGAACAGCCGTGGGGGGCATTCTCGTCGCATCGATGGATTTGTCCAGCCTGTACCTGTTCTCGCTTGCGGCCTATTTAATGCTGGCCTTCGTGACCCGATTTTTGCGCATACCGGCGGTTGATGTGCGAAAGCAAAAAGAAAAAGTAGAATTTCGAGAAGTGTTTACGATCATCAAAAAAGATCACGCCCTCTCTGTTGCCTTGCTCAATACGGGTTTGATCACACTCTTTCTGGGCGGCTTCAACCTTCTGGTGCTCAATTTCAGCAACATTCAGGGAAGTCCCGAGCTGATGGGCTGGATCTACACCGTAGAGGGAACCAGCATCCTGCTCGGAGGTTTGCTCGCGAAGCGCTGGATCGGCGGGCGCAATCTAATTGCGGCCTCGACACTCCTGCTTTTCTTTTTCGCCATCTCTCAATACGGGATGTCTTTTGCAGAAAGCCGTCTGATGGTTCTCTCTTCTTTTGGTCTGTTTGGATTTACCGTTGCCTTCTTTTTCCCGGTGACGACAACCATTTTCCAGCGTCGGTTGGCCGAGAACCAGCAAGGCCGCTTTTTCTCGTTTAAAAGTATGCTGGACCGCGCCTTTTTCCTCATCGCTCTAGGGACGACCGGGGTCGGCCTTGATCTCTTGGGTGTGTCAGGCTACATGATCGGAATCGGCACGCTGACCCTGTTCATGGCTGCCCTGACCATGTACTACAGCAAAAAGCACAAGCTGGATGTCAGGGAAACAGACGAACCTGCCGCTGCATGATGCCACGGAAAAGCCAAAAGTCTACTTCCCTCTTTCGAAAAAAATGGTGTACACTAATAGCATCCTGAGGTAAGGAGGAGCATCTTTCATGCACATCCTGTCATCGAGCGCTCTCGGGATGCTAATCCCGTTACTGATGGCGACTGCCGTTATGTTTTTACGATTGAAGGCGCAGAAAAAGCCTATCTCTGCACGCCGAATTATTTTACCGCCCTTGTTCATGTCTACCGGTTTTGCAATGTTTCATTTTCCGGAAACGGCAACGCCGTTTGTCTACCATTTGATCGCTTTCTTCGCGGGGATGGTCCTCTCCATTCCGCTGATTGTCACCTCCCGCTTTGAATTCGTGGGCCAGGAGGTTTATCTTAAACGCTCGCGAGCGTTTTTTCTGATTCTTTTAGGTGTGTTGGTCGTACGGACCTTGATCAAGCTGTGGGTCAATGATTCTTTTACCGTCATGCAAACAGGTGGTTTGTTCTTTGTCCTGGCATACGGCATGATTCTGCCCTGGCGGCTGGCTATGCTGTATATGTACCGACAGCTTGTTAAAAAAGCAGCGCGGACTTGACACGCGGAAAGATAAAATGAGCAGATCCCTCTTGTGGTACCGGGGCCTGCTCTTTTTGCTGTGAAAAACTTCCCTCACTTCGGGGGTTTCAAACATCTTGACGTTTTTATTTACCACTCATATCTGCTGCCAAAGATCATTTCGTTTTGCCCCGCATCAGATCCGGCAAAGCGGATCAGGAAAGGACGCTCTCCTCTTGACGACAAAGCGGCCTTGACGATTCCAGCACCAACAGGCTGACAGAGGAGCAGATCTCCTCCCGCGCATGGAACCCGCCGGCAAATCGCCTCTAACCGCTCGTCATGAAAGGCCTCTCCCACATCCATCCCAAACCAGTCCTGCCATGCTTGAGCTGCCTCGTCCAGCTTTTCCACAGCGATAGCGATATACGAAATTTCTCGAACATGATTGGGGTGCGGGGCAATGACTCCACGTCCACTCAGGTCATGTAGACGGTTCTCATCGGTGTCCGCCCACTCAATCAGAAAAGGGATGCGCCTATTTTTGTTCGGCTCTTCGGCAAAAAGCATCTTCCACTGGATCACACTGCCATCGTCACGTCTTCTGCTGCCTAAAAGCGGACCTGTTACCAGATAGCCCTGCCTTTGGAAGTGTTCCGCCCAACGCTCAATCTCATGCGTGCGCAGCGCTATCTGCCCCATACCCTCGCCCAGATGCTGGTCGCAAATCAACTGCCGCACCAGGGGATTTTCTGCAACGGCGGCAACATCCGGAAATTCCACAGACAAAAACTCGACGTACGACAAACCGAAATAGCTCAAGCTGTTGCAGGTTCCCCAAGACTCATGACGTCCGCCTGCCGTAGTGTGAAACCCAACCTGCTGCAAACGAACCCCGGCCTCCACAGGAGGTCGGTAAAGAAAGTGTACAAGATGATCAAACGATAGTTTCATCACGCCCGCCCTCTTTCCTGGATATTTCACAAATGGTAACGCATATCTGTGAAAAGTCAATTGGCCGGGCGGATAATTTTTTCCAGTGCAAGCGGAACCAGGATGTCGCCGTTTGAGGCTCGGCTCAGCGGTACCGACTGAAGGCGATGATCCCTTCCCCGTCTGGCTGCCCGTTTCTCTCTAGGAAAGCTCCGCTTCTGTTGACGGCAAATTTTTCAGCGATTCGAGGTACTGATTGGCCGCCTCAAGCTGTTTGGCCGCCTCTTCATCGGACCAGCCCAGCTCCTCTCCCATCAGTCGGATGACCTGTTCCTTCTGTGCTTCCGCTTTTTGCAGTTGGAAATACGTCCAGCCTGTTCGCAGTCGCAGAAAGTCCAGAGCGTGGACGGTCCTCTCCTCTTCAATCGCGTACTGTATCTGGGCGGCCAGCAGTCTCTCATCCTGCTGCCGCTCTGATGAAATCCGTTTGTATATGTGCAAAGTATTGGTACCGTAGGTCTCGATCCATTCCCAAGCGGTACCGGCATCCACCCCGCGTTCCACGCCCTGGCGCAGCATTTCCTGTTTCCAGTCCTCATAATGCTGGTAGCCATTTCGTTCCCCGCCGCTGATCACGATGGTGTCTGTCGAACATCCGGGATAGCTCTTTCCCTCTTGTTCACGCAGCTTCTGCGCGACCAGATCCACAACCTTTTCCGCCATCTTCCGAAAGCCCGTCAGTTTTCCGCCCGCAATCGTAATCAGACCGGTGGGCGAGTGAAAGATTTCATCTTTTCGTGATAGCTCAGACGGTCCTTTGCCTTCCTCGTAAATCAGCGGGCGCAGACCGGCCCAGTTAGAGAGCACATCGTCAGGCTGCAAGCTGACTGCGGGGAACATGCTGTTTACTGCATACAACAAATAATCCCGGTCCTCTTCCGTCGTTCGCGGTTTATCGATGGAATGATTATACGGGGTATCCGTCGTCCCGATATAGGTTACTTTGCCACGTGGAATCACGAATACCATCCGTCCATCAGGCGTATCAAAATAAGCTGCTTGCTGCACAGGCAATTTCTCCGTGGAGACGACCAGATGGACGCCTTTTGTCAGATAGAGCCGTTTGCCGTGCAACGAGCCATCCATGTTGCGGACCCCGTCCACCCACGGTCCTGCCGCATTGACCACATGCTTTGCTCTGATCGGATACGTTTTTCCGGTCACACGGTCTGTTACCAATACCCCAACCAGTTTTCCATTTTCGTACAAAAATTCTCCTGCCTCAGCGTAGTTTACGGCTCTGGCCCCCTGTTCAACGGCCGTTTTCAGTATATCCAGCGTCAGACGGGCATCATCCGTCCGGTACTCAAAATAAAGCCCGCCGCCTTTCAGTCCCTCTTTCTTGAGCAACGGCTCATGAGAAAGGGTCTGTTCCTTGCCGAGCATCTTCCTCCGCTCCCTCCGCTCTACTCCGGCTAGCCAATCATAGATGTACAGGCCAATAGATGAAGCCCAGTATCCGTAAGTGCCCCCTTTGTAAATCGGCAACAGCATGGGAGCCGGGATGACGAGATGCGGAGCATTTTTGTACAGAATGGCTCGCTCGCGTCCTACCTCCTGGACGAGTTTTACCTCTCCCTGCTTTAAATACCGCAATCCTCCATGGATCAACTTGGTCGAACGGCTGCTGGTTCCCGAGCCAAAGTCTGCTTTCTCGACCAGTCCTACCCGAATGCCCCGCTTGCTCGCATCCAAGGCAATCCCCGCTCCCGTAATTCCGCCCCCGATGACAAGCAGATCAAGCGTATTCGCGGACATGTCTTCCAAATCATTTTGTCTGTTCCGTGCTGAAAATCGGTTTTCCACGGTTAGCCTCCTCTCCGGCAAGGCTGCCGGACGTTTTCCCAAAATCAAAAAACCCCATGAAAAGACCGCATGCTCCATCAGCACGCTGTCTCTTCAAAGGGGTATCTCCTCATCTCTTCCCTTTTCTTCAATTATTCAGGTAAATACCAAAGCTCTTTTGTTCCAACCGATACGGCCAGCGCACCCGCTGCCAGCGCTTCATTGATCTCCTGCCTGGTGCCGATCAGCCCTCCTGCAATAATGGGCAAAGGGGTCAGCTCCGTCATCTCCTGAATGACCCGAGGCATAACACCCGGCATGATCTCGACAGCATCGGGCAAGCTTTGCTCCACTACCCGAATTCCTTTGGTCACGGCATTTCGGTCAATCAAGAAAATGCGCTGTATGGCCATCAGATCCATCTCTTTCGCCACGCGAATCAGATTGCTTCGCGTAGAGATGATACCGGTTGGCGCGATATTTTTAGCTACATAGCCCACTCCGCTTTTATCTGGCGCAATCCCCTCTATAAATTCCATATGCAGAAAGACCTGTTTATTTGCCGCTTTGGTGCGGTCCACCAGCTCTTTTATATTGAAAATGGAACCGGTCAATAAAAAAATCATATTGACGGGGCTTTCAAGCGCCGCCTCCAGATCTGATTCGGACTGTACGGCCGCAATCGTCTCATTCTCGACAAGGTCTACAATAGGATACATCCAAGGCCCTCCATATGGTGTTTGGTTGCTCCCATTATAGCATCACTTATCTTAGAGACTTACAATTTCTTTAATGCTGTTCAAAATGTGATGCGGGCTATACGGGCTTTTCTCCGCCATCGCCCTCGTCGATATTCCGGTCAATACCAGGACAGAGTTCATGCCGGTATCATTCCCCATCTTGATATCGGTCTCCAGTCGGTCTCCGACCATATAGCAAGCGGAATAGTCCAACCCGAGATGGCGTACGGCAGCTTCCGCCGCAATCGGGGATGGCTTGCCTACCACCAGATCAATCGGCCGTCCCGTCGCTCCCTCCAGGGCACCGATAAAGGCTCCGGTATCGGGAATCTGTCCATCCTCCAACGGGCAGGTGCGATCCGGATTGGACGCGATCACCTTGGCTCCGCGTATGGCGGCCTGAAACAGCTTGTTCAACCCGTCGTAGGTAAACTGTCGATCCCAGGAAAGGACCACGTACTGGACGTCCATCGGATCTTCGCAAAGCTGAATGCCGTGCGCCAACAGTTCGTCGCGTATCGGCTGCTCCCCGATTACCAGTACGTTTTCCCCCGGCTTCATCACCTGCTGCAAATACCGGGCCGCGATCAGGGAGGAGTTGAGTACGTCCTCCACAGCCGTCGGTATTCCCATCTGGGTCAGCTTGTCTGCGTAGGATTGTCGGGTGGCGATTGGCTTGTTCGACAAGAATACCACCTTGTCTCCACGCGATCTCAGAGTTTGTATGGCCTCTGCTGCCCCCTCGATCAACTGGTCACCCAGATAAACTGTACCATCGAGGTCAAAGATAAATCCTTTCACGGTTGTCCCTCCTTAGTACAGTTGGTCTTTTGTCAGTTTTTTGGCCAGATATTGCAGCACGACTACAATCGCAACAATCAAAATGGCCATCGCAGATGCGGTGTAATATTCACCCCGCAAGAGATTTTGGAATACGGCCAGACTCATCGGCGCCCAATCTGTTGGAGCCAACAATAGCGAGATACTGGTCTCCTTGATCACGGTGACAAACACGAGGATCGCCCCGGCTGCAATCCCCGGCACCATCAGCGGACCAATCACCGTGATAGCTGCAAAGAGATTGGATGCACCCAGATTGACTGCCGCTTCTTCAATATCTTTTCGGATCGCCATCATCGAGCTCATTGTAGAGCGGATCATGTACGGCATCCGGCGAATCGTATAGGCAATGATCAGTAAAAGTGCTGTTCCGGTCAATTTGAGCGGAGCTGTATTAAACGTCTGAATCAGCGCAATCCCCAGTGAGATCCCTGGCACGATCAGCGGAATTGACGAGACGAAATCAAGACCGGCTGAATTGCGCCGCACGACAAAATAGGAGACAAACGTCGCGATGATGACGCTGAGAATCAGTGCCCCACCTGCAAGCAGCAGACTGTTCATAATATTTTTATGAGAGGTGCTGAAGATTGTCAGGTAATGGCTCAGTGTATAACCATCGGGCAACGCATGACGTCCCCATGTAGTGGCCAGCGATGACAGGAAAATCGAACCGACGCCCAACAAAGGAACCAGCACGACCAAAAATGAGTACGTGGTCAGAACCGAGACCACTCCCTTGTGATCGTTCAGTTTTTGACGTGTCGGCTTGCCGGAAATGGTTCCATACTCTTTGCCTTTCACAACCAGTCGCTGCAGCCAGAAGAAGAAGGCGGCCACCAGCAGCATGATTACAGTTAGCACAGCGGAACCCGCCCAGTTAAAGAACCCGGCCATTTCCCTGTAGGCTTCCACGACAATCAGGTTCAGGTCCTTTGGAGCAAGGATGATCGGCGTTCCAAAATCGGAAAAGCTGACGGTAAAGATCAGTAGCATGCTGGAGACAATCCCCGGCATCGCCAGCGGCATTGTCACTCGCAGGAATGTATACCAGCCGTGAGCACCCAGGTTTTGTGATGCTTCCTCTAAGGTTAAATCGCTGATTTTAAAAGCAGCTACCATTGGCCATAAGGCATACGGAAAGAAATAAAATACCTGCACCAGCACAATTCCCAGCATTGACTGGATGTCAAAGAGCACACCTTGTCCACCCAGAGCTTGATAGATATGGTTGACCCAACCCGTTTTTCCGAACATCAGCATAAATGCATAGGAGGAAATAAAAGTGGGTACCACCAACGGAATCGTACACAACGCAGCAAAGAGCGGCTTCCAAGGCATTTTTGTCCGTGCAAAAGCATAAGCAATCGGCAAAACGACGATCGTTACCAGCAAAGCGACGCCGGTACTCAGCTTCAAGCTGTTGATCAGGGCATCAAAGTACCCCTTTCCTTGAAAGAGCGAGGAATACGCATCCAGGGAAATATGGGATAATTTCTCCATCGTCTTTGCCAATGTCTTTTGGCTGACGAAGCTCCCGAAGATATTGATCGGCTGGCCTGTAAAGCTGACCAGCAGGATCGAAAACAACGGAACCAGCAAAAAGAGAAAGAAGAACAGGTAGATCAACCATTTCAACACCGTGAATCCGTTAATGGATTGTCCCAGTCGCTTCATCATAGAATCACCACGAGATTGGGATCAATTGACAGCTTCACCTTCGTACCCGGAGAAAACAAGGGTGTACCGGCTTCAAATGTCTTGTCCACTTCAAATTGCAGGTTTCCTGCCTGAACGTCATAACGAATGCTCGGCCCCAGATACGTTGACATCGTGATCGTACCCTCAAGCGAATTGGCCGCTTCCTTCTCCGATTGATCTGCTGTGAGCATGATGCTTTCCGGGCGAATGATGACTTCAACCTCGCTACGCGTCGTACCAAATGAGGATCTGATCAACTGGCCGCCGTCCAGTTGGAGCACGGTTCCCTGGTCCGATGAGGATTTAACCATACCCTTGAAAATATTGGATGATCCAACGAAATCGGCTACAAACGTGGAACACGGATTGCTGTATAAAGCTGTAGGCGAATCCACCTGGACCAGCTTTCCTCCCTGCATGACCGCTACCCGGTCAGCCATGCTCATCGCTTCTTCCTGGTCATGGGTAACGAATATGGTGGTAATCCCCACTTTTTGCTGTATCCGGCGTATTGTCACCCGCATGCTATTGCGAAGTTTTTTGTCCAGGTTCGAAAGCGGCTCATCCATGAGCAGCACCGCTGGTTCCATGATCAAGGCTCGTGCCAGGGCAACCCGCTGCTGCTGCCCACCGGAGAGCTGTCCAGGCAGCCTGTCAGCGAGATGTCCCAGTTCTACAAAATCGAGAGAATCTCGAACTTTTTTCTCTGTATCCTTGTCCACCTTGCCCAATTTGCGGTTCAACATACCGCCGAGAACTGACAGCTTTGTGCCCAGTCCTCCCTGATAAAAGCGGCGGACCTGCAAACTGTAGGCCACATTCTCAAACACGGTGAGATGTGGGAAAAGCGCATAGCTTTGAAAAACCATTCCACAATTGCGCTGGTTGGCCGGGATATTGCTTACATCCCGATCTCCGATATAGATTTTGCCGGACGTTGGATTCTCAAATCCGGCTACGCATCGCATGGTCGTCGTTTTTCCGCATCCGGACGGTCCGAGAAGGGCGAAGAACTCGCCCTCCCGGATCTCCAGACTCACATCTTCCAATGCGGCGATTCCGTTAAACGATTTATGCAGGTTTTCAATTTTAACCGACCCCATGGAAGAACCTCCTTATTGGAATTTTTGGCGCCATTCATTCCGGACGCGATCGTAGTTTTGCACCACCCAATCTACATCAAGCTCCTGCGCGTGCGGGATGACCTTCTCCAGGCTGAGCGGTGTTTTTGATTCGACCTCTGGGGAAATCGGAATATGATACCAGTTTGCCAGTGTCTGCTGTCCTTCTTTGGAGAGCAAGTAATCAATCAGCGCTTTACCTCCGTCAGGGTTAGGCCCGTCCTGCACAAGAGATACCGGGTTGACGATCACAGGTGTTTTCTCCGGTACGATGAAGTCTACCTTTTCACCCTTTGCCTTCATTTCATAGGCCATAAAGTCAAAGGCGATGGCGACCTCAGCTTCCCCTTTGGCAACTGCCTTCCCTGGTGAGGAGCCGGAGTCTGGCATGGCGCTCATCTGATCGACCAGCTTTTTAAAGTAATTCCAGCCCGGCTCTTCTCCGCGATCCATCAGTTGGCTAAGAACAGTGAGTGTCGCCGTCCCAGATGCGGCCGGGTTCGGCATTTGCAGCTTCCCCTTCCATTTTGGATCGAGCAAATCATCCCATGTCTTCGGGGCGTCCTCCGGTTTTACCAGGTCTGTGTTATAGACAAAGCCGAGTACGAATACCTCAGCACCAATCCATTTCCAATCCTTGTCCCTGATTTTGATGCCGTCTCGCACTTCCGGCCAATCCTTGATCGCTTCGGGTATGTAAGCGGTGATAATGTCCTTGTCCTTGGCTGATTCAAATGGCAGGAAACCTCCTCCGCCGTACCAGACATCCCCCATCGGATTATCCTTTTCCGCGATCATCCGGTTTACCAGAACATTGGTACCAGCGTACTGGACGTTAATAGCAGAACCTTTGAAAGCCTTTTCAAAATTTTGTCCAATTTCTTTGGTCATATCTGGTGTTTCAGGTGAGTACAGCGCAATCTGTCCCAGCTCTTTTGCTTTGGAGCCGCCCCCTTCTGTACCCGCTCCTGCACTAGGTGTTCCCGAATCCCCGGAAGAACAACCAGCCACCACGACCGTAGACAACAAAGCTGCCGTTGCTACGACATTCAGCCATTTCTTTACCATTTGCCAGACCCTCTTTCTTCTCTGTTTTTTCTGTTGACCGAATCGTTTGAAAAGACAAATAAAAAGAAAACCCCTCCGACGATAAACACACTCCTCCCCTTAAGGAAATGTGTTTACGGGTAAGGGTTTTCTCCGATTTCTCCGCCTAACCGTATGTCATTTCAAACCGATCAACTTTTCTAAAGTATAACCATACATTTCATTTACTGTCAATGAAAACACTTACAAAAATGCCAGCGCTGCCTGAACTGCTTTCTTCCAGCCCGCATAGAGGGCCTCTCTCTGCGTTTCGCTAAGTGCCGGGGCAAAGGTTTGATCCAACTGCCAGTTGCGTTGAATCTCCTCCTTGCTTTTCCAAAAGCCTACACCCAGGCCAGCCAAATAGGCGGCTCCCAGCGCGGTCGTCTCATGGATCTGCGGCCGCTCCACCGGAACGTCCAGGATATCGCTTTGGAATTGCATCAGAAACTGATTCATGACAGCGCCGCCGTCTACTCTCAGCTTGGTCAGCGGAATACCGGCATCAGCTTCCATCGCCATGACGACGTCTTTGGTCTGATAGGCCAGTGCTTCCAGTGTGGCGCGGATGAAATGCTCCTTTTGGGTCCCGCGCGTCAGTCCAAAAACCGCTCCGCGCACGTCGCTGTTCCAATACGGCGTTCCCAAACCGACAAATGCCGGGACGACGTACACACCCTCGGTCGATGGCACGGCCGTGGCATACCGTTCACTTTCCGCAGAGGTTTTCAGCATGCGAAGGCCGTCTCTCAACCACTGAACTGCCGAACCTGCGACAAACACGCTTCCTTCCAGTGCATACTCCACTTTTCCCTCAAGACCCCAGGCAATCGTAGTCAACAGCCCATGCGCCGAGCGGACTGCCTGTTCTCCCGTATTCATCAGCAAAAAACAGCCGGTACCGTATGTATTTTTCGCCATGCCAGTAGCGAAGCAGGCTTGCCCAAACAAAGCTGCCTGCTGATCGCCCGCCGCCCCTGAGATGGGTACCTCGGCACCGAAAAACAGGTCCTTGTCCGTCGCAGCGTACACCTCTGCATTGCCTTTTACTTCCGGCAGCATCGAATGCGGTATGCCGAGTATCGTCAACAGCTCGTCGTCCCATTTCAGTTCGAAGATGTTGTACATCAGCGTCCGCGAAGCGTTGGTATAGTCGGTAACATGGGCTCGCCCACCCGACAGCTTCCAGATCAGCCAGGTATCGATGGTCCCAAACAACAGATCGCCCCGCTCCGCAAGCTCACGTGCCCCGTCCACCTGATCGAGAATCCATTTTACCTTCGTCCCGGAAAAATAGGCGTCAATGAGCAGACCTGTTTTCTGCCGAAACAGCTCGTCATGCCCCTGCTGCTTCAACTTCTCGCATATCGCCGAGGTTTGTCTGGATTGCCAGACGATGGCATGATAGATCGGGATGCCTGTATGCCGGTTCCATACCACCGTCGTTTCCCGCTGGTTGGCGATTCCGATCGCCGCTACTTCTGCTGCGGAGACATTGTGATTGGCGAGCACCTCCCCGATCACGCCGACTACGGAAGACCAGATCTCCATGGCATTATGCTCGACCCAGCCCGGCTGCGGGAAGAGCTGCGTAAATTCCTTCTGAGCCGCACCTGCGACGCTCCCGCTTTTGTCAAATAATATGGCCCTGGAACTGGTCGTCCCCTGATCAATAGCCAAAATGTATCTCTTTTCCATCGACCTCTCTCCCTTTTGCACCCAATATGTCCTGCTCTTCTCCCCTGGAGATTACAGGGAATACGTCTGTTTGGATGCCAAAATCACGCTGCAGGGCTGCTCTATGCTCATCGGTAAAGCCACGGGCAATCACTCCGATTCGCAGCACATTTGCCCAGTCATACTGTATTCGCTGCTTCGCTATGGAAACACCTCCCAGGTTCAAAAAATGAAGAATCTGCTCCGGCGTCCCCTGCAAGCCCGTGCTTTCCAGGTAGACAAAACTCCATGTGCCTTCTTTTCCCACACCATGATTTCCTTGTCGCTCGCGCCAAAGCGGGTGGGGGGAAAAGCGCTGCGTAAGCAAATAGGCAAGGTCTTCCACGACGGCGCTTGCGGTTGGCAACTCTCCCGCTCCTTTCCCCATGAAAAGCAGATCACCCACGATATTTCCCGAAACTTGTACCGCATTATCAGCACCTTGTACCTGTGCCAAAGGATGATCGAGAGGCAAAAGGGTGGGGCTGACCGACAACTGAACGCCTCCTTCCGCCTTCGTGGCTTGAGCGAGCAGCTTGATCCGGTATCCCAGCTCATGAGCCAGTGTGAGCTGTCCGAGATGCAGGGAATCAATGCCCCTCCTGCGTGCCTGATTGAGCGGCAGGGCTTCACCGAAGACAAGCTGGGCCAAAATATAGGATTTGTACAAAGCATCCCAGCCTTCCACGTCAGAGCTGGGGTCCGCTTCTGCGTAGCCCAATTCCTGCGCTTGTTTCAATGCTTCATGGTAAGGCAGCTTGGCCTGCTCCATCTGGGTGAGGATAAAATTGGTCGTCCCGTTTAAGATACCACTGACGGACGAGATATCATTCGTCCGCAAAAACTGGCGCAGGACTCCGAGAATCGGGATGCCCCCAGCCACACTCGCCTCGTAAGCAAGCTGAACCTGGTGGCGATTCGCCAATTGAATCAGTTCCGTACCGTGCCTCGCGAGCAATTCCTTGTTGGCCGTCACGATATGACAGCCCTTTTCGATCAATGCCCGCACATATTCATAAGCAGGCTCGACCCCGCCCATTACTTCGACGACGATATCCACATCGGATTTCAAGACTTCTTCAAACCGGGTGGTAATCAGATCGTGATCGAGCTCCACAGTCCGCTTCTTTCCGGGATCACGTACAAGCGCCTTGACGATTTCAACGGGTCGGCCCAACCGTTCCGACAGCTTTTGCTGCTGCAGGCGAATTGTCTTTAGCACCCCGCCCCCTACTGTTCCGACACCTAACAAGCCCACTTTTACTGCCTCCGTACTCATCATGCCCACTCCTTTTTTCTCGTCATTGGGTACAGTAAAAAACCTTCTTCGGATAAGAAGAAGGCTCGTCGTGAACGGGACCCCTTCTTATCTGCCAAGACATCACGTCCTGCAGGAATTGGCACCTTGTCGCGAAATACGCAACGGTTGCCGGGCTTCATCGGGCCAGTCCCTCCACCTCTCTGGATAAGAAAGAAGTATGAAATTGGAAAATAAAAAAACCTTCTCCAGTAAGAAGAAGGTTGGCATTCATAGAGAGGATGCTCCCGCTTCTTATCTGTCAGGACCTCGTGTCCTGCAGGAATTGGCACCTTGTCGCGATATTGCAACGGTTGCCGGGCTTCATCGGGCCAGTCCCTCTGCCACTCTGGATAAGATTCGTATGTTCCTGTAGAAAACATTGTAAGAAATTCTTGTCACCGCGTCAACTGATTCTTCTGACCTTTCACAACAATGCTTTGCTTCCTCTGGAAAACAGCAGGGTGAAAAATTCTCTTTTTTGATAAAGATTTCCGTCAAAATTCTCATGATTGATAAATTAGTGATCGCAAAACCCGCTAGCGAAAAAGGGTGAACCCGCTGACTTTCGTTGGAACTATTCTTGCATATTATATTCAGAAAAATCTGATTATGTTTTTTCTTTTCCCTTGCGCATGGGACGCCAGCTATGACGAATATAGTTAGCTAAGATCATCAGGCTGACCGTATACCCCCGTTGTTTTCTTTGAAAGGAGGTGGAACTTGATGCGAAGGCCTTTGCCCATATATTTGCACCATCGTCCCACTTAGCTGCGCAAAACTATTTCCTGCCTGTAACGGCAGAAGGAGGTTGTTTGGATGAGACTTCGTCCGCGTGAACCCATCGATGTTGTGCATCAGGTTATTGTATTCCCCGCTACCATTGATCTGCATTTGCAGAAATGGCTGTTTCGAATGCGAAGATAGAACGTGTGACCATATGGAAGGAGGACTCTATGCGAGTCGCAATAGTAGGAGTTGGCGGTGTTGGACAGGTAAGTGCCTGCGAATTGGCAAAATCCTCTTATTTAAAAAAACTGGTGCTGGCCGATATTTCGATCGGACCTGCGGAAGAACTGGCTGCTGAATTGCGTCGGGAAACCGATGTGGAAATTCAGGTAAAACGCGTCGATGCGCGCGACGTAAACAGTGTGCAAAGTATTTTAGAGGACATTGATGTGCTCTTGCATATTGGTTTACCCGAAAACAATTTTGAAGTAATGAAAGCTTGCTTGAATACAAAAACCCATTATATCGACACCGCTTCCTGCGGCCCACAATGGCTGCGCAAGCAGTTGGCCTGGAACGACAAATTTAAAGCGGCAGGCATACTCGGCATCATGGGACTCGGCTGCGATCCGGGCTTCTCCAATATCGCTGCCCGCTACGCGGTCGATCAGCTCGATGAGGTCGACGAAATCCTGATTCGCGATGCCGATAATTCGGTTGTCGACTATGACGGCTTCTGCTCTTTCTTCAGCCCGCAAACCGCGATTCAAGAGTGTCTGGCCAAACCCAACTACTGGACGGCTGAAAAAGGGGAGCAGTACCTCCCTACTCCTTTTGCCAATAAAGAGGAGTTCGAATTCCCTGAACCCATCGGCTGGATGGACTGCTATAACGTAGAGCACGAGGAAGCCACCACCCTCGGTGAAACCATCGGCAGAGCCAAGGGCTGCAAATACGTGGATTTCAAATACGCGCTCCATCCCGATTTCGTCAACACGCTCAAAGTGCTGAGCTATTTGGGACTGGACAGCGACGAAGAAATTGACGTCAGGGGAATTAAGGTTGTCCCTCGCGATGTAGTCGTGACAACGATGCCCAAACCAGCAGACCTGGCAGGCAAAATTCACGGATATTCCTCTGTCGGTGCTCTCGTCAAAGGCAGAAAGAATAACAAACGAAAAGAAGTTTACGTGTACACGATCGCCAACCATGATGAGGTCTTTTTCAAAACTGAATTCCAGGCTACGATCTGGCAGACAGGCATCCCGCCAGTCGTCGCTGTCGACATGATGGCGCAAGGATTGCTTGGCGCGACTGGCTGCATCCCTCCCGAGCTGATTGATCCGCTTCCCTTTTTGGAGCGCCTGAAGGCTCGCGGCATGATGTGGGATGTGATTGAAAAAACTGCCCCTCTTCGGCAAATATCGTAGTGCGTAACTTGAGTATAAAAAGATCGGGAGCGGCTCACCACGCCTTCCCGATCTTTCATTACAGCGGAAATGAAGGTGAGAGATACAGATGACTAGAAAAAGTTGGACAAGCCCACTCGTATTGCTCTTGTTGCTCACTGCCCTTCTGACAGGTGTGACTGCATGCAGTACTGCTACTTCCCCTTCTGCTCAAAACCCAGGACCAGGTGTCACGACGGCCAAGGGAGAGACGAGCCCTCAACCAAAATTGGCGAAGTCGCTCAATCTTTTTATCTGGTCTGAGTATATCCCGACCAGTGTGCTGGAGGCTTTTGAAAAAGAGTACGGCGTCAAAGTGAATATCAGCACCTACTCCTCCAATGAGGAAATGTTTGCAAAGCTGGCTGTCCATTCATCCGGATATGATCTGGCTGTCGCGAGCGATTATATGATTGATTTGATGCGCAAGCAGGATCTGATGGAGAAGCTGGATTACGAAAATATCAGCAATATCAAAAACATTGGACCGGAGTTTTTAAAACGGGCCGCCGATCCCGATGGTGCATTTTCAGTTCCTTACATGTGGGGAAATGTCGTGATCGCGATCAACAAGGACAAGGTTTCTACGCCGGTCAGCCATTATCGCGATCTGCTCAAACCGGAGTTCAAGGATTCATTGGTCGTACTGGATGACTCTCGCTCGATGATCGGGATCGCCAACCAGATGCAGGGAAAGTCGCTGAATGAGACAGATCCGGCTGTTTTGGAAAAGTCAAAGGAATTTCTTCGACAGCTGCTTCCCAATATAAAGGCCTTTGACAGTGACAGCCCCAAAACACTTCTGGTGACTGGCGAGGTGGCAGCCGGTATCGTCTACGGTGCCGAGGCATCTCTCGCACGCCAGGAAAATCCCTCCATTCTGACCGTAATACCTGCGGAGGGCATGGAGCTGTGGCAGGATAACTTTGTCATCCCGAAAGGCAGTCCGAACAAACTGACCGCAGAGACTTTTATCAACTTCGTGCTGCGTCCCGATATTAGCGCAGAAATCTCCTCACACTATCCGTACGCCAATCCCAATTTGGCCGCACATGAACTGATTGACAAGGAAATCCTGCAGGACCCGGCTGTCTACCCGCCGAAGAGCGAGCTGGAAAAAGGAGAATACATGGTAGATATCGGCAATGCCGTCAAGCTCTACGACCGGATCTGGTCTGAAATCAAATTGGAATAATAAAAAAGGAGCGTCTCTTCAAAGGGCTGTTTCGCCTGAAGGGACGCTTTTTCCATCATTATTTTGTCTGCTTATTCGCCGAGCGGCCTCGCTTGATAACTAGAGCCGGTCCAGTCCGTCAATTCACTGATCGCTTTCCACAGCGGCGGGTAAAATTCAAAGCGGACTCCTTTTTGCAGTGCTTGTGCGGGAACCCCTTTCAGACTGTTTGTCTCCAGTCCGATCATTCTCCGTACCAGCTGCAAATGATGGTAGCGGAAGCTTTGGAAGCTTTCATCAAACTGAAGCATTTCCTGCATCAGGCGAAACAGGGAGGGGTGCGACTGTGGCTGTTTCTGCAATTCGAGCGGAGTAAGCCCACTTTCTGCCATTAACTTTTGAAACGGCTCCCAAAGTGTGGGACCTGCCTGCAGGATTTGATTAAAGCCAGGAGAATCCTGTCCGCTGCCTCGTCCCAGTGCCAGACGAATCTTATGGTAATCAAAAGGACTGATGACCTTGACCATCTCAAATACTTCGGGCAGCTGCTTCATGTGAAGATTCATGCGCCGGAGCTGATCGGAAGCGGCATCAGCCTTCCCGGCGGTCATCGCGGCTTTTGCCATATCCAAATACTGCATAACCAGCTTGAAGTGAAGCTCGGCAATCTGGTGAATCACCTGAAAGGTCAGTTCATCCTCGCATGCGAGCTGATCCTCTCTTTTTTGCAAGCGGAGCAGTTCCTCTGTCCGGATGTACTTCTCATAATCTGACAGTTCTTTTGTCAATGTCCCCTTCCTCCTTTTTCAATCCCTGTTCATGGGGATGAAACCAAATGCCACGCAGACCGTAAACCACCCGCTTGTTTTGCCAGACAAGATGGAATCCCGAGAATTTACCAACTGCGCAGCACAGCACGCACGGGACTTCCGTCCGCTTCGACGAGCGGCAGGGGCAGCGCGACCAGCTCATAATCGCCTGGCCGGACATGATCCAGCAAAAGTCCTTCAAGAATATGGATGTCAAAAGCATGAAGGGAGTGATGGGCAGGCAGCTCCTTGCTGTCTAAAGGATCAATGGATGGAGTATCGATTCCGATAAGACGGATGCCCTGCTGTGATAAGAATGGCCCCAGATCAGGCCGGAGGTAGCAAATGGATGTGGGAAACGTCTGCGGGTCTTTCCAGGAGCCGGTACACAGTAACAAACGCGTCACATCTGTCAAATCGAAGTTTGACAGATCGGCTGCGCCAATGCTTTCTTTTCCCAATACATGGAGAACTTTTGCTTTTCCGATATACACGTCAATTGGCAAATCAATCATCTTTCTGCCGTCATCGGCAAAATGAAAGGGAGCATCTGCATGTGTCCCTGTATGCACACTCATCGTCAGTTTGCCTACGTTGACAGAACCGCTATCTGATTTGGGCCAGCTTACTTCGTATTGAAACGGAGTGTCCCCTGGCCATGTGGGTGCACCTGAGGCAAGCGGGCGAGAAATGTCAATCCAGCTCATTTTGCATCCCCCTGATCAGGCGATCACGCCGCGTTTGTTTTCATACTGCTGATAGCTTCGCTGCTCCATGATTTGCTTTAAGATTTGAACAGATCTCCATATGTCATGGTATGAGGTATAGAGGGGCACAGGTGCCAGACGAATTACGTTCGGGGCACGAAAGTCCGGGATGACTCCGTTTTCTTTCAAGGCTCTGCAAATACGGGCCGCTTCCGGATGCTCCAGGCTGACGTGGCCCCCGCGTCTCTGGTCATCGGTCGGGTTGCCCAGCACAAAGCCGTGACCGGCCAGCTCAGTATCCAGGAGCTGCATCAGGAAAGCCGTCTGCTGCAAAGACTTCTCGCGTATCGCCTCCATCCCGGCTTCGGCAAACATCGGCAACGATCCGAACAAGGGAGCCATGCTGAGGATATGAGGAGTGCCGATCTGGTACGCTCCCGCCGATTGGGCCGGGAAAAAGGTAAGCTCCATATCAAATTGCTTTTCTTTGTCAGAACCAAACCATCCGGTTAGACCCGGCACCTTTCCAAAATGTTTGCGATTAACATACAACGCCGCAACACTGCCAGGACCTCCATTCAGATACTTGTAATTGCACCAGTAGGCAAAATCGACGTCCCACTCCTGAAACTGATGCGGAATCACTCCGACCGAGTGGCATCCGTCAAATCCGATCAAAATTCCGCGCTTGTGAGCCTCTTCGGTCAGTCGGGGGATGTCGAGCAACTGGCCGCTGCGGTAAAGGACGGTCGGCAGCACAATCAGCGCAATCTCCTCCGTCATGCAAGCGATAATCTCATCTTCATCCAGAAAGCGGCCATCTCCGCTTTTTGCCAGTACCAAGTGTTCGTCCGGATCAAGCCCCCGGAGGCGCACCTGACTTTGCAGGGCGTACAAGTCAGAGGGAAAGGTAAGCTCATCAGCAAGTATTTTTGTCCGCTTCCCTGCAGGCTGATAAAAAGTAGAAGCCAGCTGATGCAGATTGACCGTGGTCGATCCGGTTACGATCACTTCATCGGCAGCAGCCCCTACCAGCGGAGCAAGCAGCGACCCCAGCTGTTCGGCCTGAAAAAACCAGGGGCGATCTCCTCCCGTCCAACCGTCAATCCCCAGCCGCTTCCAGTCGTTCAGTACGTCGCATACCGCCTGCTCTGCGCGGACGGATAACAGTCCCAGAGAGTTGCCATCAAGATAAATCGACTTCTCCGAAAGGTAAAACTCCTTGCGAAAATGTCCCAGATGATCCGTTGCATCCCGCTCAAACGCATACTCTTCCGTTGGCAGGAACGAAGAATATGTCAAGAGAATCCCCCCTCGCACAGAAATAAGTTAGTTAAAGATTACAGAAAAGTTGACGTGGTGTCAATATTCTAAAAAGTCTGTTATCACACTTCTTTTCCCTTTCTTTTTCTGCCAAATCCCTGTATCCTGTAACCAGAAAGGGGGAGCCAAACAGTGGAAAATACGAAGCCATTGACAGATGGTCGCCATCTGCGCTCACAACAGACGCGTCAGAAGCTCCTCGAAGCAGCCAAAGAGGTATTTCGCGAGGAAGGCTTCCATAAAACAACGATCTCTCAGATTATTAAGCGGGCAAAAACAGGTTACGGGACTGCCTATGTGCATTTTACCGGGAAGGATGACCTTTTGATCGTTCTGATGGAGGATGTGATGGCTTCCTTTTACGCGATTGCGGAACGGCCTTTTGCTCCGGTCTCGCGTGCGGAAGCCGAACAACTGATCTTCCGCCAGACACTTGCCTTTTTGCGCCTGGCCGAATCCGAGCGAAAAATGCTTCAGGTACTCGCGGAAGCAATCGGCGTCTCTGTCTCGGCACAAGAAAAATGGGCCGAAATACGGGAGCGATTTATCAGCCGAATTTCTCAGGATATCACCTTTTCACAGAGCCAGGGGCTGGCGCGAAGCGGATTGGTGCCGGAGTTGGTTGCGAGAGGCTGGTTTTACTCTCATGAAATGTATCTGTGGGACATCGTCAGCAGTGATCAGCATGCCGATTTGGAGACGATTGCCAAAACGCTGACTGCGATCTATACAGGGGGCTTGTATGTATAGACTGCTTGGAAAAAGAGACTTGTGGAGCGCATAGCCCTGACAAGTCTCTTTTTGCTCATTGTTCCATTGATTTTGATTGATTCACAGGTTAGCATCCATGACCCTTTTACGCAGGGCTAGCCAAGCTGGATCCTGCCTACCTGACCGTCTATCGTTATCGCAGTGCCATAGGGTTCACTCAGCTCTTGCAAATGCTCCAGAATGCTGATTTTCTCCGATAAGACGGGCCACCCCCTCTGGTACCTGGGCTGACCAAAGCCAAGCTCCACCGGATACAACACAATCTCTTTCAGAGCTCCATCTTCGATCGTCCAATACGGGAGAACGGATTCCCACACATGCGGGTTGACACCCAATCCCTTGGTATTGTTCTGTGTCCGAGTGTCAAAAGCGTCTGCTACCCCGTGCTCTTGCCCCAATCCATACTTTTCGTAAAAATCAGACGGCAAATGACTGACCGTTTCATTTTGAAAAATAAAATTGCCGAGACTGTAAAAAATCGGGCGATTCTTATAAATCTCGATTCCGCGCAGTACATGCGGACCATGTCCGATCACCGCATCTGCGCCTTCGTCAATGCATTGTCGTGAAAAGAGCTCCAGAAACGTCGCTGCTTTGTTTTTATCCTCGCCGTACATCTCATGAGAGTGGACACTGATGAGGACATAGTCAGACTGGCGGCGGGCCTCTGCGATAGCTCGCCGGACCCGCATCCAATCTTTTTCCAGCGGAGAAGTGAGGCAGCCCGCCGCTTCTCCCGGCGCAAACAGGTATTGCCCAAATCGCACACTGCCGTCATTATGTTCCACGGCAAACCCTTCTTTGACAGAAAGGCGATGCTCTGCGTTAATCGGCAGCTTGGCTGCAATGGCCGCCAGCTGTTCCAGCTCTTCTTCAGGGAGCTGATAGGTAGTCGTATAACGGAGCGGATTGACTCCGGGTCGCCCCGCCATGTCCGGACGCTGCTGACCTGCCACCCATGATTCATGGAAGGTAGAAGTAACCGCGATGAGTGCCACACGACCACTCGGGCAATCAAGATAAGCCGGCTGGCTGGCTTCTGCCAGATTCAGGCCAACACCCGCGTGCGGAATTCCGTACTCATTCAAATGTCGGCGAGTCGCTTCCAATCCGCCATACCCATAGTCCATTGTGTGGTTATTGGCCCAGGACATGATATTGAACCCAAATGCCTTTAAATCGAGGAGCACTTCTGGAGGCGCAATCGCCCAGGTCCCCCCGCTGAAAGCAAAGGGAAAGCCTTCAAAACGGTGCGTTGTCACCTCCAGATTGGTAAAGCGAAACTCAGCTTGAGAAATAACCGCCGCCAACTTTTGAAAGTCCACCGATTCCACCTTAGGCAGCCTTCGTGTAATAAAGCTGTCCCCCGTAGCAACGAAGCTCATACGTTTGCCTGCATCCGCTCTCCCCATCAGCCCTGCTCCCTCCGCTTCTGTCACACGAACTGTGATTTCAACTGTGGCCTGCCTGCACTCGCTCTTCTACTTGCTCTTCTACTTGCTTTCCACGCACTCTTTCCTAGGTATGTAACCTGCTCTCTAGCCCAGCCTCGCACTAGCCTTCTTTTCACTGCCTTTCTATTTGAGCGGAAAGCCCTGCTCCTTCAAAAAACCGCTGAGATGCGCTCGACGCGGCTTGCTCAAGTAATCGGCCATCTGCTTCGTCCAGCCCTCCGGTCGTTCTCCCCTTGTTCTGCGCAAATAATACTCGGAGGAGATGGCTTCATATTCCTCCAATGCTTCGGGGAAGTGATCGGAACGGTATTCTTCATCGTGGAAGACAGCCCTTTTTGGCAATCTCGGCTTCTGCTCCACGTCCTGATCAGGATAGCCGAGACACATCCCCATGATGGGCGTGGTAAGCGGCGGCAGGTTCAGCAGACGTGCGACCTCCTGCGGCTTGTTGCGGATGCCCCCGATCATCACACCCCCCAGCCCATGCGAGCGAGCGGCGAGCAGCACGTTTTCTGCTGCCAATGCTGTATCCACGGCCGCTACCAGCAGATTCTCCACTTCGTCAGCAGCCAGCTTGGTCCCGTTCATTTCGCATGCCTGTTTCAGGCGATAGAAATCAGCGATGAACACCAGAAACACCGGGCAGCGCTCCACCCATTTTTGGGAGCCGCACAACTGGGCAAGCTCCCTTTTCTTTTCCTCAGACCTGACGACAATGACGCTGTATGCTTGTACATTATGGGATGAGGGTGCCCACTGCGCGCACGCCAATACATCGGCCAGCACCTCTTCTCCGATCGGTTCGTCCGTGTATCGGCGAATCGAACGATGTGACTGAATCAACCTGGTTACCTCTGTCTGCATGTTTTGCCTCCTCTGGATCAAACAAGGGATCTGCTCACTCGTTTGATCCCTGCTCTGTTATTCGTTTTTCGGTTGGGACCGGGGTGTGACCAGCCGTCCTGCGGGTCCGCCAACAATCTCTCCTTCTTTCATCACCGTCTTCCCGCGCACAATCGTCTGAATCGGCGTACCGGTTCCACTCCAACCGTCGTACGCGGTCACCTTGCTTTTGCTGTGCAGGTTATCGCGTTTGATCGTAAATGGTTTCTCCATGTCTACAACGGTGATGTCTGCGTCCGTCCCCACCTGGAGCGAGCCTTTTTGCGGGTAGATGCCAAACAGCTTGGCCGGCTGTTCCGACAAAACGGATACGACCTTTTGCAGCGTCAGCTTGCCCTCATGAACAGCGTTCAGCAGGAGCGGAGCCAGCGTCTCAACGCCGCACATGCCAGCCGGGATGGACCATAGATCGCCATCCTTCTCTTCCTCTGTATGCGGCGCATGGTCGGAGCAGACGACAGAGATGACGCCTTCCTCAATGCCTTTCCAGAGGCGCTCCTGATCTTTTTTATACTTCACCGGCGGATACACCTTCATCGCTGGACCAATGGTGTGAAAATCCTCGTTATCGAGGAAAAGATAGTGGGGGCACGTCTCCGCTGTGATCGGATATCCCTCAGCCTGTGCCTGCTTGATCAAATCGACGGCCTCTCCTGTACTGACATGCAGGATGTGGAGGCGCGCACCGGTTTCTTTGGCAAAAGCGATTCCCGTCTGAACCGTCACAATTTCCGCCAGATTGGGGCGTCCCTCCAGCAGCGCTTCATAGTCCCGGCGGCCGCTTGCTTCCACCTTTTTGGTCAGATGCTGGATGATGTCATTGCTTTCCGCATGGATCGCCAGGATTTGACCGGTCTTGGCCGCTTCCCGGAAAATATCCAGCACATCCCCGTCTTTGAACGGCGGGATCACATCCTCCATCCCTTCCTTGTAATTGTACATCAGCTGGAAGGTTTTGCTGTGGACCGCATACCCCCAGAAAAATTTGAAACCGATCACACCTGCTTCGTGAAGGGGAAGGAGATCCTCCAGATTCAGATGACCAAGACAAATCGCCCAGATGCCAAAGTCTACATGCGCTTTCTCTCCCAGATTGGCTGCCTGCTTGTGAAAATTCTCCACGTTGTTGATGGGCGGATTGGTATTTGGCATCTCAAATACAGTCGTGATTCCGCCTGCAGCGGCAGCTTGTGTGGAGTGGTAAAAGTCTTCTTTGTAAGTGGCGCCGGGGTCACGGGAGTGCACATGGATGTCCATCAGGCCAGGCAGAACGTATTTGCCTACTGCGTCAGTCACCTCGGCTGCTTCACCTGGCAGAGGCTCTGTGGAAGGAGAAATCGCCGCGATGATCCCATTCTTGATGTAGAGATCCGCTTGATAGCTTTCCTGAGAGGTTACGATATGACCGTTTCGAATGATGTGATCCCACTTCATTTAGCATTCCTCCATTTTCTGCTTTTGTACATATACCTGTCCGACCAGTGATTTAATGTCGGTAATTTGGTATTGACGCATATACTGTTTGATTTCCTCCAGAATATCGAGCATGGCTGTCGGCTGAATAAAACTGGCCGTCCCGACCTGTACCGCACTTGCTCCGGCGAGGATCATCTCGATCGCATCCTCCCCGTTCATCACACCACCGCAGCCGATGATCGGCAGTGCGGATACTTGTCTCACCTGATAGATCATCCGCACGATAATCGGCTTCACTGCCGGGCCCGAGAGTCCGCCCATGACGTTGCCGATCTTGGGCTTGCGCGTATGCACATCGATGGACATGGCCAAAATCGTGTTGGCGACATTCAAGCTGTCGGCGCCGCCTTCATCCGCCGCTCTGGCGATCTCCTGAATACTGGTTACATTGGGAGACAGCTTGGCGATCAGCGGTTTATCCGTCACCTGGCGAACTGTCTGCAGGAGCCGGTACGTGATCTCCGGGTCCATCCCAAAGGCAAGGCCATTTCCTTTCAGGTTGGGGCAGGAGATATTCAGCTCCAGTGCAGATACCTCTACTCTGCTGGCAAGGATTTCCGACATCTCAGCAAACTCCTCAACCGAGTCGGCAGAGATGCTGGAAATTAACGGGATGTCGTAGCGCCCGTAGTACGGAACAATATTTTCGAGATAATAGGCAATTCCCTTGCTCTGGATTCCAATTGAGTTAATCATTCCACCTACGGTTTCACAGACCCGTGGAGTGGCATTCCCTTTACGAGGCTCTTTCGTGATGCTCTTGGGCACGACTGCACCCAATCGGTTAAAATCGACGACCTTTTCCATATCCTCGCCAAATGCTCCCGAGGCCGGCATGATTGGATTTTGCAGCGTAAGACCGCCGATGGAAACAGTCAGATCAAGTTCGGTTTTGTTCGTGCTGATCATGCCAACACCACCTTTTCCAGCGGGAAGACAGGCCCTTCCTTGCAGACGCGGACGGTTTTCAATGTCTCTCCCTCACGCACGTCACAGACGCAGGCAAAACAGACTCCCATCGCACAGCCCATATGCTCCTCCAGTGCGATCTGGGCAGGGATCTGATGGACCGCTGTCACTTCTTGCAGCAATCGGGAGAGGCGCTTCGAGCCGCAGGTAAATGCCGCGTCGATCTTGTGCCGCTCTAAAATTTTCTCCAGCAACAGACGGACCGAAACCACATCGCTGTTTCCGTCTTCCTCCGTGACCTTATAGACATCCGCACCGAACCCCTGAAGGGTCTTAGTCGCGAGCAGATCATTTTGCGACCGCGCACTGAGAATAGCAGCCGCGCGGATTCCTCTCTCCGCCGCATCCTGGGCCAATGCAGCCAGAGTGGCAATGCCCACCCCTCTAGCGATCAGAAGCACGGTTTTCCAGTCCTCTTGCAGAGTAAAAGGGGTACCCAGCGGTCCGAAGATATCGACCGTTTCCCCGGCCTTTCGCTCCGTCAATCGCTTCGTCCCCAGTCCTTTTACCAGATAGAGAAACTCCAGGGTACCCGCGGAACGATTGATTCGGTAAATACTGAAGGGTCGACGCAGCAGCGGATAGGTTTCCTCGGAACAACGGATGTTGAAAAACTGACCGGGATAAACCTCTGCATCCAGACCGCTCGCATCTACGATCATATGCCAATAGCGGTCACTCACCTGTCGATTGGACAGAATTCTCATGTTTCCCTGTTTCATACGCTCTCCCCCACCTGATCTGGTTTCGCGCTTGCCTGACTTGCCTCCACGATGGCCGCTTGCTTGAGCATCGTCTCCAGCAGAGTTGCACCCATGCCAATCTGATCTATCGGCGTATACTCGTCCCGATGATGACTGAGTCCGTCCTTCGACGGAACGAAAATCATTCCAGTCGGACAAAGGCGTGCCATGTTCATCGCGTCATGTCCGGCACCGCTCGGCATGGTGAGATAAGGAAGTCCAAGCGACCGGCAGCTTTCTTCGAGTGCACCGATCACGGACGGATCGAGCAGCACCGGCTCTTCGTCACTGAGCAGACGCCATTCGACCCGAAGGCCTCTTGTTTGCTCGACCCGTTCAAATGCACTCAGCAATTTTTGCAGCACAGCCTGTTTGGAAGAGACGTGTATACCGCGTATGTCAATTTTCAGCTCTGCGGCGTCAGGAACGACATTCATCGCTCCCGGCGTGATGTTGCACACTCCGACAGTGCCCACTGTACCGTACTGCTTTTCTTCCAGGGCGGCCTGTTCCAGCGCAAGCCCGATCTCCGCAGCTCCTAAAAAAGCATCCTGCCTGCGATCCATCGGAGTCGTGCCTGTATGGGACGCTTTCCCCTGGACACGCACGTGCAGACGTGTCGGCCCGGCGATGCCCGTCACAATTCCGATCGGCTTGTCTTCCTGCTCCAAAACGGGGCCTTGTTCGATATGCAGCTCAAGAAACAATTTCAATTCTCTGGAAGAACGGGCAGCATGATCCATTTTGTCAAAATGAAGGAAACATTCTGACAATGCATCCCGGAATGAGGTGCCATCACGGTCAACCAACGCTCCCACGGCTTCCCGGTCCAACACGCCTGCCATCGCCTTGCTGCCAATCGTCGAGACGCCGAATCGCGAAGATTCCTCACAAGTAAAACAAATCAGTTCGATCGGGTGGCGAGTGATGATTTCTTGATCATTCAAAGATCGAATCGCCTCCAAACCGGCTGCCACGCCGATTACCCCGTCATACTGTCCGGCATCAATCACCGAGTCCAGGTGTGATCCACAGGCAACTGCTGGCAAAGAGGGGTCGGTGCCTTTGCGAGTCGCAATCAGATTGCCTGCTGCATCCATGCGCACGGACATCCCTGCCTGCAAGCACATTTCCGCCAGCCCGCGAACCGCCTGCCGCTCTGCTGGAGAATACGCCAAGCGGTTGATGGTATTGTCTGAATAACCAAATTGATTTAATGTCCTTATGCATTGTTCCAATCGTTTCAGGTTCATCGCTGCCTCCACTGCTTACGAATTTCCGCTTTATTTCTACTACGAAAATTCTTGTCCGATGAGCCCAAAACCTTTGTCGTTTCAGACAAAGTACAGGGCATGTACCTTAGTGGAACCGATAATCGTCTCGGATCAATTCCGCTATCTTCAGACCTAAATGGAGCATCAGTTTCCCTTCTGACTGCTGCAGACTGTGGCCCGATATTTTTTCGATGCGCCGAATGCGGTACTTCAATGTATTGACATGGATAAAGAGCGCTTGCGCTGTTTCCGTCAGCGTCTCATTGTGTTGAAAATAGATGCGGAGTGTCTTTACCAGTTCCAGATCACTATTGCGGTCATATTGAAACAGCTTTCCCACCGTTTGATCATAAAAATGGCGCAGCTCTCCCTGATCGCGTAATTGGGCCAACAACCGATATATGCCTAAGTCGTTAAAATGTATGACCGCAGGCTTTCCAGGCATGGCACTCCCCAGCAAAATTGCTTTTTCCGCTTCCCGAAAGCTCTCCTGCAGAGCAGCCAATCCTGCTCCGTGATTGCGGCCAATTCCCAGGCGGAACGTTTTCCCGGCAGAAAACTGCTTGCGGAGCGGTTCTGTCATCGCTTCGGTCTTTTTCTTGATCACATCATCGGACTCCTCCGCTCCAACCGCGCAAAGACAGTACACAGCCTGCCGCAAAAATCCGGTGATCGTCTCGGGAAATGAGTGACGGATCAACCGTTCTGCCCGATCCCCCAGATCAAACGGGTTGTCTCCCCGCTCCTGTCCTGTAAACTGGAGAACCAGACAGACATAGGCAGTATCCAGTGAAAATCCGTAGGGACGCCCGCGTTCCCGAACATCCTCCGGCAAAAGATTTTCATTGATAAACAGTTCTCGCAAAAAATCGCTCTTGTATTGCTGCTCGACGTCAAATCTGACCTTCAGGCGCAAAAATTCCAGAGCCAATAGTGTAGAAGCTTTTTCCAGCACGGCCAAATCCATTTCCAAATGCTCCATGTCAAACGCCCAGCAGGTAATATTTCCGTACACATGTCCATCGAGCATGATCGGCGCCACGATACAGTCGGTCTCGCCGTATTCGCATTGACGCGTCAAGCGGACAGGTCTTTTGATAATGGCAAGCTCTTTTAGCTGCTGGCTGGTCAGGGGCGTGACGGAAAACGGAAGTGACGGAACCCTCATGTACGAAAGCAGGCTCTCTACCGTAATCGTATTTTTGGTCAGCATGCCGAGCGCTTCAATCAGCGGTTCCATTCCTTGCTCGTTTAGGGAAATCTCATGCAAGAGCCGACTTGCCTGCTCCAAATCTTCCTGGAGAACGACTTTTCGATCAAAGATGGCATTCATCACAGGCGGGAGGATATCGAGATAGCTGATCGCTTCCGGAATTTCGATGACCGGCAAAGCGTACCGGTCTGCTTCCTCCAGGACGGAAGCGGGAATCTCGTCGACGAAACGATGCGGTTTGATCGCCAGCGCTGCTGTGCCGATCTCATGAAGCTGACGAACCAGTTGCTTCTGTGCCACGGGGTCGTCTTTGATGGGAAAAAGGCTGGTGAGGATCAGCTCGTCCCCTTTTAGCCAGCGGACGATATCCGGCACTTCCATGATCGTGGCCAGCTTGACTTCCCGCTCCAGTCCCAAGTGGCCCGCTACGACCTTGCATTGCCGCAGCCCGCCGATTTTCATCAAGTTTTTTACCGTGATTGCCATGGCTGCCTCCTCGCCTGATTGGATTCATCTCGAAGCATTGATCTTTTTATTATAGCGTATCCGGGAAGATACGCCTGGCGAAGGAAGCTGAATTGAGTAATCCCCTTTGGAGCGGACAGTGAACGCTCCATTGCGGGAGAAACCCGGAGCTGAGCAGGGAAACATGCCTCTACTCGCCACCGCCTCGTTCCCGCGAGTTTTTGTTTAAATAGCACTATGATGCGGGGCCAAAAAACCTAGCTTTTCTCATTCAAAAAAGCTGCGGCCAAATGCTCCGCAGCTTCTCAAGATATCCGTTAATCCAGTTCGACATCCTTGGTCTCCGGGACCATCGTCCACATGACCAAGAGGCCAATCGGGTATACCAGGAAGATCAGCGACATAGCTCCCATGATGTTGCCGCCGACGCTCATTGCGCCAATAATCGCTGGTCCAAAGCCAGAAAGTCCGCGGCCCGTACCAAAGATGAAGTTCTCTGCGGTCGAACGTGCCTCTGCTGGATACGCTTCGGCCAGCACCGCCCCGAAGCCGCCCATCATGCCGTTTACAAAGAAGCCGAGCAGCGAGCTTCCCCAGAGCAGCATTGCCTCGTCTTTGAAGACAAAGAAGTACAGGATACAGTAGATCGTTCCCCCAATATAATAGATGGCAAATGTTTTCTTCCGGCCAATCCGGTCTGCTAAAATCCCAAACACCATAATCCCGATCAGCATGCCGATGGTAGAGATGAGCATCCATCCGCTCGCTTTTGCCAGGGTGTATCCGTACTTCTCGGCAAGTACCGTCGGCATCCAGGAGAAAATTCCGTAGTAGCCAAAGTTTTGAATGAAGGACATGATCGTCAGTCCGATCGTCGCGATTGTCAATTGCTTCGTCGCAAACAGCTTGCCCAAAGGAAAGCCGCTCATGCGTTTCAATGCTGCATCTTCATCGGGCGTCAGCGTACCGGCTTGCGCTTTGGCTTGTAGATGCTTCTTGTACTCGTTTTTGCTCTTCCAGATTTCAGGTTCCTTCAGTCCGAAGCGGACATAGGCGGCAAGCGCTGCAGGAATCAGACCAAACAAGAATACGGCACGCCAGCCCATGGTTGGCACAACCAGTGCAGCCAGGACAGATGCACTCAGTACCCCCAGCTGCCAGCCCAGCGCAACGCCGGATGTGGCTTTGGCCCGTTTGCTCTTGGACCAGGTTTCACTGACGACAGCCATCCCTATTCCAAATTCTCCGCCGACGCCCATCCCCACCAGGAAGCGGAGAATAGCAAGATGGGAATAATCCGTAGCAAAATAGATAAGTGCTGTTGCAACAGAATAAAGCAAAATGGTAATCGAAAAAATGCGAATCCGTCCATACATGTCCGCTAAAAATCCGAACAGATACGAGCCGACCAGGGTACCAATGGTGGTGTACAACGTCAGATTTCCCGCTTGCCCCGGTGTCAAGCCAAACTCCTTGATGACGAAAACGAGTACGAACGACAGCAGGAGCATGTCCAATCCGTCAGCCGCATACCCCAGAATCGAACCGATCAAGGTCTTGATTCGAGTCGATTTGCTTTCTTCTACCCTGTTCTCTGTAGCCAGTTGATGTTTCACGAAAGCATTCCCCCTTGTCTGGTATCTTGATAATTAAAAATAATATGAGTAATTACAATTATGTGAATTCTACACTTTTCCCTTTGTCTGTTTGGACTATATTTCAAAGATTGGGTTATAGACACAGACAATTCCTCATATTTGCGAATCATCGGGGGCAAAGGGGAGCCGCACAAGAATCATCTTCCTTGTACGAGCTCCCCCTGCTTTCTACCCAGCTATTACACTGACCAAAATGTTTCCAATGCCAAGTAACTTACCACTTGGCGTGAAAGAACAATCCGCTTCCTCCTAGGAGGAAAAGAAAGTCCGGGGTGATTTTCTCCAGTCACCCAGCAGCGCTTCCTGCTGCGCCGAAATCACGCCTGCCTCTCTTGCTGTTTCCAGAAGAACGGTGTAATTGGACAGCGTCGTCAGCTCGACGCCTGCTTCCGCAAACAGCGCTTCTGCATCAGGGAATTGGTAGGTGAAGATAGCGATGACCCCCAGTACCTCCGCTTTTTCTTCCAGCACTGCCTGAGCTGCCTTCAGAGAACTTCCTCCCGTAGAGATCAGGTCTTCGATGACAACAACTTTCTGTCCGGGAGCAATAGCCCCCTCGATTTGATTTTGTCTGCCGTGACCTTTGGCCTTATCCCGTACGTAGATCATCGGAAGATCAAGCAAATCGGCAACCCACGCGGCGTGGGGAATCCCCGCAGTGGCTGTCCCCGCAATGACTTCCGCCTGCGGATATCGCTCGCGAATCAAATCCGCAAACGCTTTGGCAATTTTGCGGCGAACCGCAGGGTGGGACATCGTAATCCTGTTGTCACAATAGATGGGTGACTTGATCCCCGATGTCCAGGTAAACGGCTGATCCGGCCGCAGATGCACAGCTCCAATCTCCAGCAGTTTTCCCGCTATTTCCTTTGCGATGGTTGTTGTCATCATCATGATTCCTTCCTCTCCGATCAAAAGTTAGATGCGTGCCGCTTCCACGTCCGTAACGATCTTCTCCCAGGCCCGCGCCGGATCGGTCGCTTCCGTAATGGCCCGGCCAATCACCAGGTAATCGCTGCCCAGCTTGAACGCTTGCTCCGGCGTTGTGATGCGTGTCTGGTCCCCTTTGTCTGCGCCGAGCGGACGAATCCCCGGTGTGACGGTAATAAACGACTGGCCTGCCGCTTGCTTGATCATCGGGACCTCCAGCGGAGAAGCCACAACCCCATCCAGTCCTGCCTGTTGAGTCATCTTCGCATAATGCACCACGACGTCCTCCACTTCCCCCGGCAGGGCAAGCTCCCGGTTCATCGTTTCCTTGCCCGTGGACGTCAGCATCGTGACAGCGATCAGCAGCGGACGAGCCGCTCCTGCTGTTGTCCCCTGCTCCAGACCTTCACGCGCTGCTGCCATCATGGCTACGCCGCCCGCCGCATGAACATTGACCATATCCACGCCGTGACGGGCGAGACTTCTCATCGCCCCCTTGGCTGTGTTGGGGATGTCATGCACTTTTAGGTCCAGAAAGACCTTTAGTCCCCGCTCTTTCAGGAAATGAACGATAGCCGGACCTTCGGCATAAGCCAGCTCCATGCCGACCTTTACATAGCGGATCAACCCATCCAGCTGTCCGAGGCAACGCTTCACCTCATCCATGGTGGCAAAATCAAGCGCTACGATCATGCGCTCGCGAATATCTGTCGGTTGTACGTGCACACTGCTCTCCTCATTTCTATCCCGTTTCAACAAACGAGGCTGTTGTTGTTTACAAAAGAATGGCTGCCTTCGCACCCAGCCGTTGCTGCGGCATGGCCTCTGTTTGGAAGGTGATGGTTTCCAGCACATGGAGCAAGGCCTTGGCTGTGTCCAGAGATGTCAGGCAAACCGCCCCGTTTTCTACTGCTTCCCGCCGGATGCGGAACCCGTCACGCTCCGGCGTTTTCCCTTTTGTCAGCGTGTTGAGGACAAGATTGGCCTCCCCTTTTTGAATCAGATCCAGCAGATTCGGTGTACCTTCGGATAATTTGTTCACACTCGTCACGGGCAGCCCGGCTTGCTGCAAATATTCAGCCGTCCCGGCAGTCGCCAGCAGGCGGAAACCAAGCAGGTGGAAGCGTCTGACGATGTCGAGCGCTTCACTCTTGTCTTTGTCCGCTACGGTCACCAGCAGGGAGCCGTGGGTCGGAATTTTCATCCCTGCAGCCACCAGTCCTTTGTACAGCGCTTTGGCCAACGTTTTTTCGCGTCCCATGACTTCTCCTGTTGATTTCATTTCAGGTCCCAGTGTGATGTCGACCCGGCGCAGTTTGGCAAAGGAGAAGACAGGTACCTTGACGGAGACCATCTCTTCCTCCGGATGACAGCCTGGTTCATAGCCCTGATCCTGAATGCTCTGGCCAAAAATGGCCTTGGTTGCGATATTGGCCATCGGTATCCCTGTCACTTTGGAGAGGAACGGCACCGTTCTGGATGAACGCGGGTTTACCTCGATGACGTAGGGCTGTCCTTGGAAAATGACGAACTGGATATTGAGCAATCCTTTTACTTGCAGCGCACGCGCCAGCTCGGAGGTTATCTTGATCAGTTCCTTTTTGATCGGCTCTGTCAGGGATTGCGGTGGATACACAGCGATTGAGTCACCCGAGTGAACTCCTGCCCGTTCAATATGTTCCATGATTCCGGGGATCAGCACGTTTTCACCGTCGCAGATGGCATCGACTTCGACCTCTGTGCCTACCATGTAGCGGTCGATCAGCACTGGATGCTCAGGGTTTACCTTGACAGCCTGCTTCATGTATTCCAGCAATTCCGCATGATTGTATACAATCTCCATCGCGCGTCCGCCCAGCACGTAGGAAGGGCGCACCAGCACCGGGAAGCCGAGATGCTCTGCCGCAGTTACCGCCTCGTCTACAGAGACCACTGTTTTACCTGGCGGCTGAGCGATATTCAGCTTTCTGAGCAGCGCTTCGAATTTCTCGCGGTTCTCTGCCGCATCGATGGATTCCAGGCTGGTACCGAGAATTTTGACCCCTCGCGCAGCCAGCTTGTCAGCCAGATTGATCGCCGTCTGACCACCAAATTGTACGATTACGCCTTCCGGTTTTTCCGCTTCGATGATATTCATGACGTCCTCGATGTAAAGCGGTTCGAAGTACAGGCGGTCGGAGGTGTTGAAGTCGGTGGACACCGTCTCGGGATTGTTGTTGATAATCACGGCTTCATAGCCTGATTCCTGCAAGGCCCATACCGCATGCACGGTTGCATAGTCGAACTCGATTCCCTGCCCGATGCGGATTGGCCCGGAGCCCAGTACGATCACCCGTTTTCTCCCCGTTTCCACCCGTTCATCTTCCACTTCGTAGCTGGAGTAGTAATAGGGTGTCGCCGCTTCAAACTCCGCTGCGCAGGTATCGACCATCTTGAAAACAGGACGAATGCCGAGCTTCACCCTCATGGTGCGAATACCATCCGCCGTTTGGCCGGTAAGCTCGCCGATTTTCCGGTCTGTAAAACCGAGTCGTTTTGCCTGATACAGCTTTTCTTCCGTCAAGCCCTCTGCGAGAACTGCTTCAAACGAGACCAGCTTGTGAAATTTATGCAGGAAGAAGAAATCGATTTTCGTCAGGTCGTAAAGCCGCTCCAGTGACCAGCCGCGGCGCATCGCCTCCGCCAGCAGGAAAATTCGCTCGTCATCCGCCGCTTTCAACCGTTCCGCCAGCAATTCATCCGCGATCAAAGAGGCGCCTTCGATTTCCAGATGGTCGCAGCCGACCTCCAGGGAGCGGATTGCTTTCATCATCGACTCCTCAAAGGTGCGGCCAATCGCCATCACTTCTCCCGTGGCTTTCATCTGCGTGCCCAGCTTGCGGTTCGCCGACTGAAACTTGTCAAAAGGCCAACGCGGGATTTTGCTTACCACGTAGTCCAGTGTTGGTTCAAAGCAAGCATAGGTCTGCCCCGTAACAGGATTGCGCAGCTCATCCAAGGTGTAGCCAATGGCGATTTTTGCTGCCATTTTCGCGATCGGATAGCCCGTCGCTTTCGACGCAAGCGCAGAAGAGCGGCTCACCCGCGGATTTACTTCGATCACGTAGTACTGAAAGCTGTGCGGGTCGAGAGCGTATTGCACGTTGCAGCCGCCTTCGATGCCCAGTGAGCGGATTATGTTCAGGGCAGAGGAGCGGAGCATTTGATATTCGCGATCCGAGAGCGTCTGACTGGGTGCTACCACGATCGAGTCACCCGTATGCACACCTACCGGATCGATATTTTCCATATTGCAGACGACAATGCAGTTATCATTTGCATCCCGCATGACTTCGTACTCAATTTCCTTCATGCCGGCGATGCTTTTCTCAATCAGGCATTGGGTAATCGGCGAGTATTTCAAACCGCTGGCAACAATTTCGCGGAGGCTTTCTTCGTCCTCGCAAATTCCTCCGCCGGTGCCGCCCAGCGTGTAAGCAGGTCGAACGATGATGGGGTAGCCAATCTTGCTGGCAAACGCAATTGCCTCTTCCACGGTACCGACGATTGCCGAATCGGGTACAGGCTCGCCCAGTTCGTTCATCAAGGCGCGGAAGAGCTCGCGATCCTCAGCGCGCTTGATTGAATCGAGGTTGGTGCCAAGCAGCTTTACATTCTCAGCCTCGAGAACCCCTGCTTCCGCAAGAGCTACTGCCATATTCAATCCGGTCTGCCCGCCCAGCGTTGGCAGGAGTCCGTCCGGCTTTTCCTGGCGAATGACGCGAGTGACGAACTCGAGTGTAATTGGCTCGATGTACACCTTGTCTGCCATATTGGTATCCGTCATGATGGTCGCCGGATTGGAGTTGATCAGGATGACCTCCAGTCCCTCTTCTTTCAAAGCCTGGCAAGCCTGGGTGCCCGCATAATCAAACTCTGCTGCCTGCCCGATGACGATGGGCCCGGAACCGATCACAAGTATTTTTTTCAGATCAGCGAATTTTGGCATGCAAACGCCCCTCCTTGGCTGTATCCATCATGGAAAGAAACTGGTCGAACAGATAGCTGGAATCATACGGCCCCGGCGCCGCTTCCGGGTGGTACTGTACGGAGAAAGCCGGATGTTCTGTATGGCGAAGGCCCTCTACTGTTCCGTCATTCAAAGCGGTATGCGTGATGATCAGCTCCGTATTGGCCAGGGAGTCTGCTGTAACCGCATAGCTGTGGTTTTGAGAGGTGATGTAGGTTCGACCTGTTGCTATCTCTTTGACAGGGTGATTGCCGCCCCAGTGGCCAAATTTCAGCTTGGTGGTATCAGCACCGCCGGCCAGTGCGAACAGTTGGTGCCCTAAACAAATCCCGAATATTGGGTATTTACCTAAAACCTCGCGAATCATCTGAGTCGCATGCTGTACATCCTTGGGATCGCCAGGTCCGTTGGAAAGGAGTATTCCGTCTGGCTGAAGTCGGCTGATTTCCTCGGCTGTCACATCGTGAGGCACAACCACGACGTCACAGTCTCGTTTGGTCAATTCACGCAGAATCCCATGCTTGGCACCGAAGTCGACCAGCACGACGCGGTGGCCGGTTCCCGGGCAGTTATACAGATTCTTGGTGGAGACGCGAGCCACCTGATCCGTCATCATGGGCGCAGATCGCAGCGCAGCAACCAATTCTGCCAACGGGGCATCGCTGCTCGTGATCATACCCTTCATGGTGCCGTGATAGCGGAGCTTGCGCGTCAGCATCCGTGTATCTACTCCGGCAATCCCCGGAATTCCGTAGTCTTGAAGCAGTTCATCCAGACTGTTGGTGCTGCGCCAATTGCTCGGAGTATCACAATGCTCTCTGACGACGAAGCCGTGGATATACGGACGAACCGCTTCGAAATCATCCCGGTTGATTCCGTAGTTGCCGATCAGCGGATAGGTCATCGTCACGATTTGTCCGCAATATGATGGGTCGGACAGCACTTCCTGATAGCCGGTCAAGCCGGTGTTGAAGACCACTTCCCCGATCGACTCGGTCACTTTTCCAAAGGCCGTTCCGACACATTCCGTTCCGTCTTCCAATATCAGTCTTGCTCGCATGCTGACTACCTCCCCTCTGATTCGTTATAAACCACGCGGCCACCCACCAGGGTGATGACTGGCCAGCCCTTGCATTTCCAACCGGCAAACGGAGTGTTTTTTCCTTTGCTGGCGAAATTGTCAGGATCGATCGCTTTTTCTGTCTCCAGATCGATCACAGTCAGATCAGCCGGTGAACCAATTTCCAGGCGTCCATACGGGAGTCCAAAGCTGTCGGCAGGCTTCACCGTCAACAGCTCAAGCAGTCTTTGCAAAGTGATCTCGCCTGTCAGCACGAGATGGGTGTATAGAAGCGGGAACGCCGTCTCCAAACCGACGATCCCAAAAGGCGCCCGCTCCAGTCCGGCAGCTTTTTCTTCCGCCGTGTGCGGGGCGTGATCCGTGGCGATCATGTCGATCGTGCCGTCTAAAAGGCCTTCAATCAGTGCGGCGCGATCAGCACGTGAGCGCAGCGGCGGATTCATTTTCCAGTTGGCAGGCAAATCCGCAGGAATGTCCTCGTCACACAACAGCAGATGATGCGGCGTCACTTCACATGTGACGTTGACTCCAGCCCGCTTGCCGTCGCGTACCAGTCGAACAGATTCCTTCGCGCTGATATGGCAGACGTGGTAATGAGCCCCCGTCTGTTCGGCCAGCAGGATATCGCGGCCTACGTGGATGGATTCAGACTCGGACGGGATGCCTGGAAGTCCGTGACGCGCAGCCACTACTCCGTCATGAAGGGCACTGCCGGGAATTAAGAGCGTATCATCCTCACAATGGGCCACGATGGAGATTCCCAGTTCCCTCGCCTTTTTCATTGCTGCTTTCATCATTCCGGCAGATTGTACGCCCACTCCGTCATCGGTGAGGGCAAAAATTCCGGCCTCTTTCAAGGCGGCAAAGTCTGTCAGCTCTTTGCCCAATTGACGGACCGTAATGGCCCCGTAGGGCAACACCCGTGCCTTTCCCGCCTCGCTTGCTTTTTTCAGGATTTCTTGCACCGTCTCCACACTGTCGATCGAAGGGCGCGTGTTGGGCATGCAGGCGATCGTCGTAAAGCCGCCTTTTACTGCAGCTGCTGCTCCGGTGGCAATCGTCTCTTTTTGTTCCTGACCGGGCTCACGCAGATGCACATGCACATCGACAAAACCGGCTGAAATCAAGCCGCCTTTGCAATCGACCCATTCATGACCAGCGCGCTCCACCCGCTCCGCAATGGAGATGATGCGCCCCTCTTCTACCAAAACCTCTGCCGGAATTTGTTTGCCTGCTTGATTGATTATTGTGCCGTTACCAAGGATAATTCCCATTTCCACTCGCTCCCTTTCATCAGTGCTTCCATGACTGCCATCCGGGCTGCAACCCCGTTGGTGACTTGCTTATGGATCAGCGAACGCTCGCAGTCTACGAGGTCCGTATGAATTTCTACTCCGCGATTGACCGGAGCTGGATGCATAATCACTGCCTCTGGCTTCATCATCTGGACCCGCTCCAGGGTCAGACCGTGTGCCTGGTGGTATTCTTCTTTGGAGATGAACAGCGAGTTTGTATGGCGTTCGAGCTGCACTCTGAGCATCATCACCACATCGGCTGTTTTGATCGCCTCGTCGATCTCCACGGTTTTTACACCCGCCGGAATGACTTCAGCCTGAGGCATCATGGTTGAAGGTCCGGCCAGCATGAGCTGCGCTCCCATTTTAGGCAGTGCGTGCAGATGAGAACCCAGGACGCGGCTGTGGCGCAAATCTCCGATGATGGCCACGCTCAAGCCCTCGAGCTTGCCAAACTGTTGCTGCATGGTTAACAGATCGAGCAGACACTGTGTCGGATGTTCATTCGTTCCGTCTCCGGCGTTGATCAGTTGGACTTTCACCTGATCAGCCAGCTCCTGGAACAGGCCGTCTTTTTTGGTGCGAATAACGGCTGCCTCTACGCCCATATCCTCCAGCGTCCGCACCGTATCCAGGATCGTCTCCCCTTTGACCGTGGAGGAGGTCTCCGGAATGAAGTTCAGCACATGTGCACCCAGTCTCTTTTGCGCGACCTCGAAGGAAAATCTCGTTCGAGTACTCGCTTCGAAGAACAGATTGGCGACAAAGCGCCCGCGCAAACTCTCGGATTGAACACCCGGCCTTTGAGCCCAGTATTCAGCTCTCTCCAGCAGACTGTTGATGGTGTCCTTTGACAAATCCTTGATCCCGACTAAATGTCGCAAGTTACTCATGTGGAACCCTCCATTATTGATGTACTGGCCGCTTATACTGGCCACTTCCAGCAGATGTGGACAAAAAAAGCTTCTTGCCTGGCAGCCGTGGAGGCGGGCACAGGCAAGAAGCTGATCGCTTCTTTCCATGAGCAGGGCTAAGAGCGCCCTACTTCCTTGCCAGCCTCTCGGGACTGAGTTAAAGGAACGTGGAACGTATCAGGTTTGGGCTTCGCGGTGCGCTTCTCCCATCGCTGATTCTTTCCCCGGCAAAACCACGTGCAGGATAATGCCGAGGAAGGTCGCAAACGCGATGTTGTCAATCGTCAGGTTGTGCAGGAACGATTGCCAGAAGGAGACCGTGTCGAAGCTGATTTTGTATCCGCCAATCCCGGTAACCAGGATGGCTGCTGAAATAATCATGTTTCGCTTGTTTGAAAAGTCTACTTTGTTTTCTACGAACATCCGCAAGCCTTGGGCCGCGATAATCCCGAACAGGATGATAGACACGCCGCCAAGCACCGGTGTCGGGATCGTCATCAAAAGTGCACTGATTTTCCCGATGAAAGCGAACAGGATCGCACAGACGGCTGCAAGGCCGATCACAACTCGACTGTATACACGGGTGATCGCCAGCACCCCGATGTTTTCACCGTAGGTAGTAGCTGGAGGACCGCCGACAATCGCAGCGAGCGAAGTCGCCACACCATCACCAAGCAAGCTGCGGTGCAAGCCGGGATCTTTCATCAAGTCACGATCCATCACCTTGCTGGTGACCAGCAAATGGCCGAGGTGTTCCGCCAGCGTCACAAAGGCGACTGGCGCGATG
Source organism: Brevibacillus ruminantium (assembly GCF_023746555.1). Taxonomy (NCBI): domain Bacteria; kingdom Bacillati; phylum Bacillota; class Bacilli; order Caryophanales; family Paenibacillaceae; genus Brevibacillus; species Brevibacillus ruminantium. The sequence goes on along the minus strand of NZ_CP098755.1, from coordinate 2,081,403 downwards.
ATCAATGCTGCTGTCCATGCTGCAGGACTTGTGATCACAGAAGCTACCTCGCCGAACTTAAAGTGCTTTTCAAACATTTCGCCGAATTTAACGAAGATCGGCGCAGTGACAACCTTGTTGAAGTCAATCAGCTCAGGATGGCGCAGCAAGGTGTACAGATAGCCGGTGATAATGCCGATCAGGATCGGAATCAGGGCGAAGAACCCGCGCAGCATCACAGCTGCAAGAACCGTTACGAGCATCGTGACGAGTGAAATTTCGATGGATGTAAGCGATAGCTGCGATTGGCCGTCTACCGTCACTTTCGTGGACATATCCACAGCGACAACTGACAAGCTCAGGCCGATGACTACAATCACGGAAGCGATCACAACGGGCGGCAGTACACGGTCAAGCCATTTGACACCGGCTTTTTTCACGATCGCCGCGACGATGATGTATACCACCCCTGAGAGCAGACAGCCAAGCAGTGCGGTTCCCACCCCATACGCCTTGGTTACCGTAATAATCGGACCGATGAAGGCAAAGGAGGAGCCCAGGTAATTGGGAATCCTACCTTTGGTGATCCACAAAAACAGGAGTGTTCCGATCCCGCTGGTAAAGAGCGCAGTCGCAACGTCCAGCCCGGTTAAAATGGGAACAAGCACGGTGGAGCCAAACATGGCGAACAGATGCTGAATGCTTAGCGGCAACAGCTTGGTAATCGGCGGCGTTTCGTGTACATCAACAAAATTTTTCTGGCTCATTTTCTCTTCCCCCTGTTTGTAAATGGACCTGGTCCATAAAAAAAGCCTCTTTGTACAGGCACAAAGAGGCATACTCCTTCCGTTTCGCGGAAAGCAAGTACCTCTTTGCAACCTCACAGGATTGCCTCTTAAAGAGGTGTATTTACTTAGACCTTAGATAAGCTGGCGGATTGTGACCATATCCATAGCATCCACTTCAGCCAGTTGTACATCGACAATCTCCGTTCGTGAAGTCGGCACGTTTTTCCCGACAAAATCCGGACGGATCGGCAGTTCACGGTGACCGCGGTCAACGAGCACAGCCAGTTGGATCATACGGGGACGGCCGTTGTCGATCAGTGCATCCAACGCCGCTCTCACAGTCCGGCCCGTAAAGAGCACGTCATCGACGAGGATGACTGTTTTTCCGTTGATGTCGTTTGGCAGTTGCGTTCCTTGAAGAACGGCGTCCTCTGATTTGTGCTGCAGGTCATCGCGGTAAAACGTGATGTCCAGCTCGCCGACGGGCAGCTTGACGTTTTCGATCATTTCAATCCGCTCGACCAAACGCTCCGCCAGATAAATTCCTCTGGTTTTGATACCGACGATGATGCAATCCTCCACGCCCTTGTTCCGTTCAATGATCTCGTGGGCAATCCGGGTTAAAGCGCGCCGGATCGCAGCATCATCCATAATCACACTTTTGTTGATCATGTGCATTTCCTCCCCCGACTGACAGCTTATCGACTGTTGACGAGAATGAAAAAAGCTTCTTGTCGGCAGACAAGAAGTCACAGGGCATGTCAGGTGAAAAAGGGTACTGCCTTTTCGCAGCCTGTACATGCAGGTATCCGTGCCCTTGCCAGCCTCTCTGGACTGGATTTAAAGGTTCTCAATTCGTCAGTGACGATTATGTCACGAAACAAGCTATGTGTCAACTCTTTTTCACATCATTCTATTTCGATTCACTGAGGTTGAACCCAATGTATTTGAACCCAGGCAGGCAGATAATTCGCGTAATATCCGGCTTCACCCGTCACATGGCGAACCAGTTCCTTTTCCGATCCATCCTGTGTACGGACACAGACTGATCCATGCTCCGCTCCGTCCAGCCGCACAAACAGCAGCTGGTTGCCGTCTGGTGAAGGATTGGGATAGGTATCCGCCGTTTTTTCCGTCCCTTTGGTCACAGCCTGCTCTTGGCCGCCGGCATCCCGCGTCCAGATGCGCTGTCCAGGGATCAGCAATTTCTCTGGCTGATAATTGCCCAGCCACTCAGAATTATCCAGGCCTCGGGCAAAAAACAGCCTGTCTGCCTTTGCATTCGTCCAGCGCGGGAGAGCATCTACCTTGCCCGTTTGCCCGGCAGGGATCACTTTTCCGTCTGCTTTGGCGAGAGTCAAATGCTTGCCCTCGGATGCGACTCGGCCTCCGCCTTCAATGAAGGCAAGCTGCTTACTGTCGGCCGACCAGGAAAACCACTCTGGATACGAAAGTCCGGTTCCCAGTTCAAAAGGCTTCTGGCTGGGCTTTGTCAAATCAAGCAGTTGGATGGCAACACCGTCCGCTGTTAGCGAACCGGAATTGGGGCGTACATAGTAGGCCACTTGATTGCCGTCTGGCGATAGGGTAAGGCCTGTTGCCGCATAAGGATAGATTCCCTCTTCGATTTTGGGAGGCTGGCCAAGCGGATAGGCTGACAGCTTTTTCCCTTTCAGATCAGTCAGCTCCAGGGTGATCGGACGATCTTTGGCTGCAGGAACCGATAAAAGCAAGCGAGCACTATCTGGCATCCAGGCAAAATCTGTGATGTCTCTCTTCTCTTCGAGCAGCTTTGTGATCTTGCCGTCCGTCAGTTCCGCGGCCACAAGCTCGGGAGAATATACATTGCTGGTGCCAGTGCTTCCGGTTTCAGCCGATTGAACGACATAGGCGAAACGATGCCCAGCCGGTGCCCATTTGGGCTGCATCAGCACCTCTCGCGGATCGATTTGAAAGGCATCCGTTCCGTCCGCTTTTACCGCCCACAGATACTTTTTGGAGAAGGTTTCCTCTGGTTTTGGTTCATGCTGGTAAAACAGCCACGCGCCATCCTGGGACCATCCAACAATTTCGACTGCCCCGATGCTCGTCACCTGTTTTGGAGCAGCTTGCGGGTCACGAGCGTTCAGAAGCCAGAGCTGCCGGTTATTGGTAAATGCAATCTGAGCAGGAATCGCTTCCTGGTATACTCTCTCGGGCTTCTGTATCCTCTCGGCAGCGCCGCTCGAGCCGCTGCTCCCAAGCAACGCGGTTGCCGCCAAAGCGACGCTGGTGAGAATAGAGACAGGCTTCCACATCTGATTTTCCTCCTTTTGTTTCGACACATTTCCTCTTCATTTGACGAGATCAAGCCTGAGATCGTTACCATCCTTTTGCAGTATTCCTGAAAATGTTTCTAGTATTCCCAGGGATTCTCTTCGAAAACAAAAAAAGGGAATGGCAGCCAAAAGGTTACCATTCCCGGACCACATTTGTTTTTTTCAAATTAAACGCGGATTCGCTCCAGCAATAAAAAAGGATTTCCGTACAGGTCCGTGAAGATCGCTTCCCGCCCGTACATCCGATCAGCGGGCTCGGAAACAAACCTGACGCCCTTTTCACGAAAGGTATGGTAGGTCTGTTCAAATTGGTCCGTCTCCCAGACCCACATCGGGTTTTTCCCTACCTGTGCCAGCATCTTTTCCGCCGTCTCCTGTTCATGCCAGTGTGATGGATCATGCAAAACAATTTCTACGTCCTCGCCCGGCAGACCGATGGTCAACCAGCGCGCACCTGTATCCATTTTGGCATCCATTCGCTTTTCAAAGCCAAGCTTTTCCGTGTAGAATTGCAAAGCTTCTTCACAATCTTTGACGTACAAGGTGATATGGGCTAAGCGACGCAGCATATCCTTGCCTCCATTATCCCGGCTTTACACTTGGCGGAGATATTCGATCACGTCGAGCATTTCCTGCGGAAGAGGGGCTTCAAACTCAAGATGCTCCCCTGTGCGCGGATGATCGAACCCGAGGGTTTTTGCGTGAAGCGCTTGTCCATCCAGCTCCAAGGTGTTTTTGGGTCCGTATTTGGGATCACCGGCCAGCGGATAGCCGATGTATTTCATGTGAACGCGAATCTGATGGGTTCTCCCCGTTTCCAGCTTCAGCTCTACCAGCGTGTATTCCTTGAATCGTTCCAATACGACAAAATGGGTAACTGCCGGCTTGCTGTTCTCAAAGACGACCGCCATCTGCTGCCGGTTCTTCGGGTCCCGACCAATCGGGGCATCGATCGTCCCCATTTCATGCGGGATCACACCGTGAACGATCGCCACGTATTTACGATTGACGGTATGTTCTTTTAATTGCTCTGCCAGACCGACATGCGCCTTGTCATTCTTGGCCACCATGAGCAAACCTGAGGTATCCTTGTCGATGCGATGCACAATACCTGGACGCAGGACCCCATTGATGCCAGACAAATCCTTGCAGTGGGCCAGCAGTCCGTTAACCAGTGTACCGGTGTAGTGTCCGGGTGCCGGGTGGACGACCATTCCCCTCGGTTTGTTCACCACGACCAGATCGCTGTCCTCATACACAATCTCCAGTGGCATTGGCTCGGCTTTGATCATCATTTCTTTTGGCGGCGGCACACGAAGGGTTACTTCATCGTCTGCGGACAGCTTGTAGTTGTTTTTGACCGACTCTCCGTTTACGCTGACTCGTCCCTCTTTGATCCAGCTCTGCACCTGGGAGCGTGTCCAATCCTCGTTTTGTTCCGTGACAAATTTATCAATCCGTTCCTTGGCATCAGATGGCTCTGCCACCCAATCGTAGCGTTCAAACAACTCCAAATCGTTCATGACTGTCTCCTCTGGTGTAGTTCCTCTAGTATCCACATTTTCCCGTTCAATCATCACGCGCTTTTCCGTTTCCCATCCAGCAGGACATCCAGCAAAAGCAAGCCCACTCCAACCGTAATCGCGACATCCGCCACATTAAAGATCGGAAAATTGATCAAGGTGAAATCGACAAAGTCAACAACCTGGCCTGTTGTGATCCGGTCGATAAAATTCCCGATCGCTCCACCGAGGACCAGCGAAAGAGCAAGGGAAACGCGAGGCTGTGATTTGCCAGCACGAATGAGTGTGACCAGAATTCCGATGACGACGGCAATCGTAATAACAACGAACAGCCAGCGCTGATTTTGCAGGATGCCGAAAGCTGCCCCCATGTTGCGATGCGAGGTGAGATGAAGCACATCGGCAAACAAGGGAATCGACTGTCCCTGTTCCATATTTTTGACCACGAGCCACTTGGTCCATTGATCAAGAGCGATAATGGCGGCAGCGATTAGATAGTACATAAATGGAAGTCCTCCTTCGTTCAACTGCAGAGAGCTGCGAAATATTCGCTTTAAAATGTTATTTTACCACAGGCGCAATAGCCCAACAATGTCAGGCGGCATCCCCTGGCCCTAGCTACTCTCTACCCCGACTGCTCTTCCTACCCGCGAAGTCGCCTGGTCAGTTTCTTGTAAAAACGGTACCCTTTCCGAATCACTTCCAGCAGCCAGAGCGGCAGCTTCCAACCGCGATCTTTGATAAAGGGAAGGTAAAATCGGTGGTACGCCATGCTTAAGTCTCGCCACTTGCTGTCCGGTTTGTTTTTATAGTAGTCGGAAACGTCAATCAAATAGCCGCGGCCGTGATCCATCAAGACGTTTTTCCCATGAACGTCATGCGGGAAGAGCCCCTTGGCGCGTGCTTCCTCCAAAGCAGACTCCACATCATCCATCACCTGGGGAGGAATGGGGATGCCGTAGCGAAAGCAGTCAAACAGGGAGATCCCTCTCATCCGCTTCAGCACCAGATAGCCCGGTTCTGACTGATAACATACGGGGAAGAAGCGGCTTTCACCCAGCTTGTGATAGACCTCGACTTCTTGCTCCCAGCCGGGACGTCCGGGGGCATACAGCTTGATGACAACCTCCGGATAATCCGGGTGTCCGAACACGGCAGCGTAGTTTCCCACTCCAACCACTTCCCACGGATAGGGCGTAGCCCGCACCAGAACCGGATTATGGGGTGAAAGACTTTCTACTTTTACCGCTTTTAAAAAAGATTCGATGACATGCTGCGGTATCTTCATACATCCACTTCTTTCATGTAGAGCGAACCATGCCTCCCGATCATTCTCCCTCTGATTCTAGCAAATCACAAAAACGTGAAACAACCAAACAAAACGATTATGACCATATTCCCCTCTGATCGGTGGAACAAAAGTGTTGACTGCGAGCGGTCGCATCCTACTTTTATGTAAAACGTCAAGATGTTTCAATCACCCGATGAGAAGCGACGTTTTTACGAAAAAGTTCCCTTCCACCTGTATGTGATGGAAGGGAACCTGGGAGTCTCGGTTTTTTCTATGAGAACCACTCGCGCATTGCCTCTGTGATTTTGTGCAGCGCCTCGACGCTGACGGCCTCGCAGTATATCCGCAAAAGCGGTTCTGTCCCCGATGGGCGGATCAGAACCCATTGACCTCCCTGCAGCAAAAATTTAATCCCGTCACATTTGCTAATCTCCTCAACATCATACGGACCGATTTTGGCGGGTACAGCCTGAAGGAGCTGTTCCTGCTGGATGTGGGATGAGAGCGGAATATCCAGACGGGTACTGTGCAGCTCCCCAAATTCGTCGTACACATCTCGCAAGATCTGGTCAATCCCTTTCTTCTCCCAGGCGCACATCTCCGCGAGCAGCAAATTGATGAGGATCCCGTCTTTTTCCGGGATATGTCCGAAAATGCTGGCGCCGCCACTTTCTTCGCCCCCGATTAAGACATCCCCCTCTCGCATGTGGGCGCCGATATGCTTAAAGCCGACCGGAGTCTCTATTAATTCCAGACCATAGTGCTTGGCCATGCGATCCAACAAATGAGTAGTCGCCACCGTTCGGACAATCTTCCCGCTGAGTTTCCTGTTTTTCACAAGATGTCTGGTCAAAAGGACAAGCGCTGCGTTGGGGGGCAGGTATTGCCCAAAGCGGTCAACCACTCCGAAACGATCCGCGTCCCCGTCGTTGGCCAGCCCCAGAGCCGCTTTCTGCTTGATCACTTCTTGTTTTAAGAGGCTTAAATGCTGATCGATTGGTTCTGGCAAATGACCGCCAAAAAAAGGATCGGCCGTATCTCGAATGCCGTTGGTTTCCGCACCCGCCTCAGCCAGCATCCGGCTGACATAGCCCCTTCCAGCTCCGTGCATGGGATCGACGACAACACGCAGCTTCGCCTGTTTCATCACATCAAAATGGACCATTCGGCGAAGATGGGCCTCATAATGCGGACGCAGGACGATTGGCTGCAACAGCTTTCGTGCAGTCGCCTCCTCCGGAGTGATTATGAGCACCTCGCCCCCCGTCTGGATGTGGTGAATCTCTTTCTCCAGTTGGTTTGTAATCTCTCGGGTGGCTGGTCCTGCGTATTCGGGAATGTATTTGATCCCGTTGTATTCGGGAGGATTATGGCTCGCTGTAATCATGACAGCCCCGCTTACGGCAAAATGCTTTACACCAAAAGCGGCAACTGGCGTCGGCACGGATTCATTCGTCAGGTACGTGCGGATTCCGTTGGCTGCCAGCACACCTGCGACAGCCTGGGCAAAGCGGCGTCCCAAAAACCGGGTGTCATAGCCAACGATAATCCCCTGTTCCCTTTGACCGATCGCGATTGTATAGGTAGCAATGGCTTGGGCTACGACTCGAACATTTTCCACCGTAAACTCGTCGGCCACGATGGCTCGCCAGCCGTCTGTGCCAAAGCGTATTGCACTCACATTGTTCCACCTCAGCTCTCTGACTCCATTTTCCTGGTTCCTCCGCTCCTGCGCCACATAAGGCTTTTTCTGTGTTTCCTAAATGTTACGCTTCCTTTTGGGCTTCAATGACCACGGATCTTTGCTCCCCGATCTTTTCCTCCCCAATGGAGTGAAGCAGGGCAGCCAAGGAAACTCTCTCCCGGGCCAGGACATCCAAAATGCTGAAGAGACTAAAAATGGCGTCATAGCGAGGGTGAAAACGGGCATGGTCTGTAGATGAGACCTGGTTGCAAACGACTTTTTGCAGTCGCTCAAGCTGTTCCTGTGTCAGCCTTTCTCCCGTATGCGTAAACAGCTCCAGGCTTTCTCCGCTTTTCTCCAACCGTACCCCCAGATCAGCCTGATGAATGCGGACGCCCTCAGAGATGGTTCTGTTCACGGACACAATTCCAAGTTCGGAGAAGATAGGATGCAAAAAGTCCAGTAAAAAGCGGGATTCACTTTCAATCAGCAGCGTTGTCTGTGCACTCCTGATCGCGGCTTGGTCCAGCTCTTGCAGTAAGGCTTGGGCGTAGGTCTTCAGCACCCCGTGTTCTAGATGCAGCTGCCCCAGATGCCGCAGGGCGCGCAGAAAAGAATCTTGGGTAAAGGCGTAAGCAATTTTCCGTTCACGTTCGGGCGAAATGGACAATCCGTCCGCTCCCACGAATTGAATCGAGATCTGCTTTTCGCTTATCGATTCACTCATTTGAAGATGAATGCCGCCTTCACAAGAGAGTGACTGCACACTATAGCGAAGCAGAGGCGCAAAGCCGACACCGATATCGACGGTGTCAATTCCTGCCGAACACAGACTGGTCATCACACTATGCTTTAACAATTGGGCAAAGGGATGCACGCATGCAGACAGAACGATGCGGCTTCCTGCAGGAAGCTGAGAAGCATAAGCGGCTGCCAGGCGCGTCACGTACTCGGGTGTGATATCCACATTCGCCACACCAACAATGCCTCCGCTGATATTGCTCTTGGCAAACAGCCCCCGATTTCGCATTCGGCCATGAACGATCGATGTATGTACGACAGCCCCTTCCTCAATCTCTTTATGTGGCCAGACCATGACCCCGGGCTTGACGGCAACCGTACGACCAACCCGGCATCGCTCGCCGATAACGCTGTTCTCCCCCAGTACGGCACAATCGCCCAGACTGACGTGACTCCCCACAATCCCTCCGGTGACTTCTGCATGCATCCCGATAAAGGAATGCTCCCACACGATTGCTTGCGAGAGCCAGGCACCCTCAGACACGACCGTCTGCCTTCCCAGAATCGAATACGCCTCAATCGATACACCCGGCTCCAGATGAACCCCTTTTCCAAACAGGATTGGTCCCTCCAGCCTCACCGAAGCATCAATCCGCAGATCTCCTTCGACGTAGATGCCCGGTACAAGCTGTCTCGCTGCGATATGCACGTTTACCTGCCCATCGAGCATGTCGAATTGGGCCTGACGATATTCGTCCAGAGTGCGCAGCCCCGACCAGTAGCCTTCCAACCGGTACCCGCCCAGCGGAATTCCGTTCCGAAAAAGAGCGCGGGCCAATTCTTGCGGGTGGATCTCCTCTTCCGAAGACAGCAGTGTGGAAATGGACTCCGGCTCCAGAAGCAACAGCCCTGTATCGATAGTCCCCCACGCCTCCTCAAGACCGTCTAAACCTTGGCCGATTTGTATGATGTGACCGTCTTGATGCAACCAAACCTGCTGTTCTTCAGTAGAGGTCTCTTTTTCCGCCACAACCATCGTGGCCGCCCGGCGACTCTCCCGATGATCGTGAAGCGCTTCTTCCAGATCACAGTCGATTAACGCCGCTCCCGGAATGACAAGGATGGTATCGGCCACGGAAGAATCCGTCCCCCGCCCGAGGTGTTCCAGCAAATTGGAAAAGGAAAACGGCTCTTCCCAGTACGAAAGTGAAACACCGTACTGCGATCCATCGCCGAAATAGTCCCGGACCTGATCCGGAAAGTACCTGAGCATAACGAAAATATCTGTTATGCCATATCGCTTCAACAGCTCGATCGTATATTCCATGCATGGCCGATTTAGCAACGGCACCATCGGTTTCGGCGTATAAACGGTTAGCGGACGAAGCTCCACTCCCTTCTCGTCCGCCAGGATTACTGCTCTCATCCACGGAACCTCCTTGTCTTTGCAATCGTCTGAAACCCGGGAAAGAAGCATACGGTCATTCTATTCGGCTCTTTAGGCCAATAGAACGGGATGCTCCTGATATGGCAAGGAATTTCTGCATCGGCTTGCCCGTCTGGATGAGACTCGTTCTTCCGCTCCAGTTCGCTTGCCGTCGCGGGGAAGCACCAGGAAATCGGAACGCAGAATCGGGCAAAACTGTCTGCCGTGGAACAACCCGAAATCTACCAGATAGGTCCGACCCGGGCACAGACTTTCCACCACGACCTCCTGTTCTTCAACAGTGAGCGTCACGTCCAGGCACGGAAGCGGCTCTGTCCCTTGGGCAAAGTAATCTGTCGCATCATAAATGCGCAGCCCGCTGCGAATCGGATCGGCATCGGCAGGCAGATAGCTGGCAACCATCCTCAATCGTGCCTCACTTATTCTCCAATTGACGATAAAAGCATCCGAACTGATAACCGTCGTCGTAATCTTTCCAGTGACGAATGAGCACGGGCTCTCTTTTGCTGAGATATTGATTTGTGAATGAAATGAACGATGTAGATTGGATGATTCGAGCACCGAGATTCGCTCCCTTCCGTTATTTGCCGGGAAACATCAAGATTGGCTTTCCCCGTCTGACGATGATTCCTTCACCATTGCCATCATAACGGAAAAAAGAATCAAAGGCTGTCGAACGCTGCACCCTTTTTGCTTGTTCTTTTGTCGAGTCCCCCGCTCTTTTTCGTCAACACGATCACTCCGTCCTGGAGCAGACTGTTTTAAGCCGAACAGGAAGGGATCTGCTCTTTATCGAACTCTATGAATTTTTCGGGCGGCCAGCTGTCAGGCCGGAGGTTCAAGCGATGTTCACCACGTTTACCGCTCATTTATGGGAGGAACTGGAGGGACTTGTTGATTTATTCGGCACGCTGCATACCTTCGTTTACCGTTTTGACCAGAAGACGTTTACGACCTCTAGTGACGAGGGCGGGGAGACGATTACGATTGATTTTGATCAGTGGGTAAAGGGGCGGGATATCGAGATTAGTGCTATTCGGGGGTATTATCACAGTGGTCGAGTTTATATATGATGAAAAATGAAAAGAGACCACCGGTGTGGTGGTCCCGAATTACGGTTTTGCTGCCTTGAGTCATGCTCTTGTGTAAAGAGCGACCAGACAAAGGAGTTTTCGGCCAATAGGACGCGGTTTTGATACCGAGTCCTTTTGTTGTTTCAATCCACGCTCCTGTGTAAGGAGCGACTGTTGAGACGACTCAAAAGTTCGCCCTGAATCGGCTACACTGAATTGGACAGTTCTCTTAAGGTCTAGTAGATTAGAAACAAATCGAAAAAGGACGGAGAGAATGTCATGGCTAAACGTGAGCGTCGAGCATTTACAGATGAGTTCAAGCAGCAAATGGTTCAACTTTATGAGAACGGCAAACCACGTGCAGATATTTTGAGAGAATACGATCTGAGTGCATCTGCATTTGATCGTTGGGTAAAACAGAGTAGAACCACCGGTTCCTTCAAAGAAAGCGATAACCGTACAGATGAACAAAACGAGCTACTTCAGCTACGTAAGGAAAATCAACGACTGAAGATGGAGAACGATATTTTAAAGCAAGCGGCGCTGATCTTCGGACGAAAATAATGGTAATCCAGCAAAACGCTCATAAGTATTCCGTATTGGCCATGTGCAAGATCCTCCAGGTCAATCGGAGTACCTACTACTACGAGAGTAAAGAGCCATCATCTATCGATGATGATGAGGTGGAACAAGCAATTATCCGTATTTTTGAAGAGAATCAGCGCGTTTATGGAGCAAGAAAGATCAAAGCAAAACTTCACAAAGAGGGACTGACGGTTTCCAGACGGCGCATTGGACGTTTGATGAAGAAAAACGCTCTGGTTTCGGTCTACACGGTTGCACAGTATAAACCGAATGTGTCGTCATGTAACGAATCGCCAATTCAGAACGAACTGAATCGCGAGTTTGTGAAAGAAGCACCTCTCGAAGCTGTTGTGAGTGACTTGACCTACGTTCGAGTCGCAAACAAATGGCACTATATTTGCTTGCTTGTGGACTTGTTTAATCGGGAGATTATCGGTCACAGCTGCGGAAAATTCAAAGATGCCGCACTCGTCTATCAAGCATTTGCAAGCGTAAAAGGAGATCTGCGCCAAATTCAGCTTTTTCACTCGGATCGTGGCAGTGAGTTTAAAAATCTTACGATTGATGATGTGATCAATACGTTCAATATCAAACGCTCACTAAGTATGAAAGGCTGCCCCTATGATAATGCAGTGGCAGAGGCAACCTTTAAGCTGATCAAAGCGGAGTTCGTGAGAAATCGTCAGTTTGAATCGTTAGCTCAGTTAAAAAAGGAGCTGGGAATCTATATAAAATGGTTTAACGAAACAAGGATTCATTCCACATTAGGTTATCTGAGTCCTATAGCGTACAAAGAAGTTGCACTTAAGAAATCTGTCTAGTTTGGTGTTGACAATCCACCCCCATAAAACTTGCGTTTCAATCCACGCTCCTGTGTAAGGAGCGACGAGGACCCGAAAGTAAGATTAACGACAGAAAGGAGGTTTCAATCCACGCTCCTGTGTAAGGAGCGACCCTGACAAAGTTCCAAATTCCAACATTGGTAAAGGTTTCAATCCACGCTCCTGTGTAAGGAGCGACCATCGCGCATGTCTTTCCAGCGGGCAGTACGCTGTCCTCGTTTCAATCCACGCTCCTGTGTAAGGAGCGACGAGCGCAGAGAGCGATACGAGCGCTACGCCGTCTGAGGTTTCAATCCACGCTCCTGCGTAAGGAGCGACGCGAAATGCCCCAAGATATGATCCACGGGATTGCGTGTTTCAATCCACGCTCCTGCGTAAGGAGCGACGGTCGGAAGCTCTATTATGCAAAGCCCTTCCTCAAGGTTTCAATCCACGCTCCTGCGTAAGGAGCGACGTTGACCGTCTGCGGAAGGTGCGCCGAACGTCCGGTTTCAATCCACGCTCCTGCGTAAGGAGCGACACTTTATCGCTTTCAACGTTGATCTCGATCTGCCCGTTTCAATCCACGCTCCTGCGTAAGGAGCGACAGCATACGTCCAAAAGCCTTGCTACACATGATTTTTGGACATCATTTCCGCGAACCTCTTAATAAGTTAGCCCTGTGAGTTATAAAATCAGTACCAAAACCCAGAAAAGCCTTGCCAGAAGCGGAGCGCGAGCCTTCCAGGGATTTTATGTGAGCTTGAGGTTCGCGATTTAGGGATTTTGTTTACGAAATCGGATTTAAACATATCAGTCTATCTTTTTACTTTCCTTCCGTACAACTTCCATTATAGCAAATTTTACCATCCCATGCTGGCGATCATTTTCAAATGCAAAAATTTCCTTCGCTCAACAATACAGTCGATCAATATTGGAAACATGTATGATATAGTGAAAATTATTTCATTTCCATATCTTGCGAGGGATCCCGTAATGAATACTTTATCCAGTAAACAGAAAGCACTTTTGGTCATCGCTCCCGCACTTGTTTTGACACAAATCACAGTATTTCAGCTTTTGGTACGGCACTACGGCGATACTTTGGGGTATTTACTCGGTTATATCGTCTATTGGCTCGTATGGTGCATTCCCGTCACCCTCTTGTTCATTGGCCCTCCATCCTCCATTTTATGGCGATTCCCTGCTGATGTTTCGTACAAACAATGGATAGCGACTGCACTCGTTGCCCTTCCGGCCATCGCCACCTGCATGGCGGTCTTCCTTCCCTATGCCCCCTTGGCTGGGAGAAACGTCATTCTGCTTGCCCTTCTCTTCGCCATCGTGAACGCACCCTTGGAAGAAATGCTGTGGCGCGGTGTATTCCCTTCTCTGTTTCCCCATAATCTGTGGCTTGGTTTTCTCTACCCCACATTCTGGTTCGGCTCCTGGCATCTGGCTCCAGCTCTGGTAAAGGATTCTGGCATGGACGGCGGCATCCTTGCCTTTGTCGGCGGGGCTGTGTTTATGGGCCTTGTGTGGGGCTGGTTTTCGTACCGATACAAATCCATATTGCCAAGCACCCTCGCTCATCTGCTGTCGAATTTCTTTGCATTTACCGGCTTTATCTATGTCAATTGGTTTGCGTAAATGGTATCCGCTCAACCATTACTCCCTTGCACACCTTGGCTAAAGGCCTTTAGGTGTTTTTGGGATGTTAGAAAACGTGGATGGTTCTATCGTGGAGAACCTGCTTGAGATGAATCTGTCCAAACGATGACTATTTAAGAGAGCTTGATAAACAAAGGATTGAATCTTATTGCGCCCTGCTCGCAAGCATACATAAAAAAAGCCCACCTGCACGGTGGCCCTTTTTTAAAAGAACTTTTTCCGATCCTGCTCTTCCTTCAAAATCTCGACTGCCTCCCGGAAGCGGAGCGAGTGAATGACTTCCCGCTCTCTGAGAAATTTCAAGCCGTCCTGCAGATCGACGTCGTCGGTCATGTCGATCAGCCATTGATAGGTCGCTCTGGCCTTCTCTTCCGCGGCGATATCTTCGTACAAATCTGCGATGGGATCGCCCTTGGCTTGTATATAGGCTGCTGTCCAGGGGACACCAGAAGCATTTTCATAAAAAAGAGCGTTGTCGTGTGAAGCAAAGTGTGCGCCCAGTCCAGCTTCGATCAACTGATCGGGGGTGGCATCCTTCGTCAGCTTATACACCATGGTGGCGATCATTTCCAGATGTGCGAATTCTTCGGTACATTATATTTATCAATAATTTGGCCCTTCTATGAACAGAACATCTTTCTCACTTATTGTTTCTCGGAAAACACCGATGCTGCATTGGCGGAAAAAATCATCTGGACACATAACCTGTCTGATCATCAAACTTTCCGGAAGTCGTTTAATGACTTCATCCATTTTTAACAATTATTCTACCATCAATGTCACTTTGGACAAAACGGGGGAATATTCTACATTAGCCCAATAATGTAACCAAGGAGAAGCGGAAATGAGCAATCGTAAGAATTTGGTGTACGACTATATTGTCGTTGGGACGGGGCCTGCGGGTGCGATCATTGCCAAGAGACTTTCGGACGATAAGAATACTTCCGTTCTTGTCCTAGAGGCGGGCGAAAATAACGATAAGGATACCCCCATTAAGGATTCTACATTTGCTCCGGAATTGGAAGAGCAGTTTTCTCCGCAATATTTCTGGCAAGGGGAAGGCGTTCCCCAAAGCAATCTGGATGATCGGACGTTTGAGTGGACAACGGGGCGCCTCTCTGGCGGGGGGTCTTCCATAAACGGCGAGCAGTATGTGAGACCAACCACGGATGTACTGCGGGAATGGCAAAGTCTTTTAGGTGCATTATGGTCACCAAAACGGGCCATTGAACGATTTAAACGTATTGAGAAATACAACGGGGAATCAAATAATCCCCAAGCTCACGGATTTCGTGGCCCGGTTGACATCCGACAAGCACCAAAAAATCCGACAGCTATGGCTAAGAAGCTGGTTACCGCTATTTCACGGGCAACCGGTTTTCGGGAAATTCTTGACTACAACGATCCACAGACACCACTCGGCCCTTTTACCCGGTGGCAATTGTTTCAAAAGCCAAATGGGCACCGTGAAAGCTCCTCCACTGCCTTTCTTTCCTCTGATATCATAGCTGCAAATGGCCGTGGTGTTAACAGCCGAAAGCTGAGAGTTATGTACAAGTCGACGGCGATTCGCGTGCTTTTTGCCGATAAGCGGGCCCGGGGCGTAGAGTTTCTAAAAGAGGGCGCATGCATTCAAGCCTTTGCTCGCAAGAAGGTGATTATTTCTGCCGGGATCAATAGTAGTCAACTGTTGATGCTATCCGGAATTGGGCCGGCAAAGCATTTGCAAGCAGCAGGCATACCCGTAGTGTTCAATAACCCGAACGTGGGAAAGGGATTGAGAAACCATACCCTTACGTTCGCTACTTTTACCACTAATCCAGGGGACAAACCTCTCCCTGATAACGATCCGAGTGCTCTTTATACCGGTGGAGCATTCCTCCCCGATCCGGCGCCCGGGGCGGATAAACACCGCCGCGCGGTGCAATTGGTTGGAATCGGCGGGCGTCAGTCGCTTACCATCGCCATTATCTACCTGCGCCCGAAAAGCCGGGGGACAATTCGCATCCAGAATAACGATCCACTCAAAATCGTTCTGGCGGACGAAGGATTTTTGGATCATCCGGCGGATCTGGAGGCGGTAAAGAACATTTACAAAATCTATATCAAAAATATTGCAGCTGAACTTCGGCGCATCGACCCAACTTACCGTCTCACCACCCCTACAGACGACATTATCGATAACGACCGTAAGCTGGAGGAGTTCATCAAACAAAATTTCGATCATAACCACCATCAGCAAGGCGCTCTAAGGATGGCACCGCTTGCGGAGGGCGGCGTAGTCAACAGCAAAGGGCATGTGCACGGGGTGAAAAACCTGGTTGTGGCCGATGATTCCCTCATTCCATTCACCGTGGACGGCAATACGACCGCGCCAGCATACCTGATCGGCTATACCATTGTACAGCAGTTGTTGAAGAAACCTGCCGGCAAAAAGAACCTGGTCTTGAAAAGTAAGCCTGTGGCAAAGGGAGAACCCGGCCGCAAAAAGAAATATGCCGGGCCAAGGAAACATTATGCCCTAAGAACCCCCCTTCAAGGTCAGAGTGGTTGGGAAACTACAGCTGAATAACCGGCCGTAAAACTGACAAAGAAAGCTCCCCTTCAAGTAGCGGTATTTTTATGAAACCTGTCTACCTAAAGGGGAGCATATCAATCCTCGACAGCCTTCTTTTTTTCTAAATCGCTTACTTTGCCACTATGCAATGTTTTCCAATTTTTATCCTACGATAAGAGCTTGCCCCCACTTCCCTACATCCCGTTACTTCCAGGTAGTCCACCCATTCCCCAACCGCCACTATTGCACCTGTAGGCAGATTTCTCCACTATGTATCCATGTCCGGCCAGTACACTGCGAAATGGCTACTGTTCTCCATCTTCCTTCTCGCTTCTGCTCTTCGGTACTCTTTTCGGTTGTGTGAGGCTTGTCCTTCCAAGCCGGTGATTAACCGGCCTTGTTTTCACCTTCTTGGTGTATTGCCCATCCTGCTGCATGAAAGTCGTCAATGATTTTCTCAATTTCCTGAGGGTCGGTTCGGATACAATTGTCAGCAATGTGGATGGTGGAGCCATTAATGATGTAGGTCTCCACGATGTTTGGATTCTCGATTTTTTTGCGCACATCACCCACTCCCTTCGGGGGATGTATATGCGGTGTTACTTAGGGGACTGCCCTTGTTTGTAAAAGTGGCTGGGCCATCTATTGACCATTTGGTCATCCAAGTTGCAGACCTGGCGAAATTACTGAAGATAAATGTTTTTGTATAGTTGCACTTTGTACCAGAATAGTATAAATGGTACTCACCTTACACTGTGTTTCTTACATAAAATGATTGTTCGAATTAAAGAAGGTGAATGTCTTGTCTAGACTTCCTTATGGAAAATATGCTGCATACCTCAGAAAATCACGAATTGATCTTGAGGCAGAGGCCCGAGGCGAGGAAGACACCTATAAACGCCATATGCGTATCTTGATCGAATTGTCGAAACGCTACGGTATCACCATAACAGAAATCTACAGCGAAAAACCTGCCACATCAGGAGAAAGAATTTCAGAACGTCCTGAAATGATTCGGCTGCTTGAGGATGTGGAAAACGAGCAATGGACCGGGATACTCGTAGTCGAAGTGGAACGTCTAGCCCGTGGGGATACGATGGATCAGGGGATCGTAGCAAATGCTTTTAAATACTCGAACACTCTCATTGTCACCCCAATGCGTGTCTATGACCCGCAAAACTCCGACGACGAAGAATATTTTGAGTTTGGTCTTTTTATGTCTCGTAGGGAATTTAAGACGACGACGAGGCGCCTGCAAGGAGGGCGGGTTGATGGTGTGAGGGACGGAAGATATGTGGGAAACACTCCCCCCTATGGCTATCAGCGGGTAAAGCTCCCTGGCAAGGGTTGGTCGCTCGAACCGAACACAGATCAAGCTCCGATCGTGCGATTGATCTTTTCTCTATACACTGACCCAGATCCAGAAAAGCGTATGGGTACTGCTCGTTTGGCAAAGCACTTAAATACGATGGGGGTTCCTACAGCTCGAAATAGTAAATGGACGGTGGCCACGATAAACGGTCTACTTCGAAACCCCGTCTATATTGGTCGGGTACGATGGGGCTCCCGTCCTCTGATCAAACGACGTGATGGAAAAAGCAGGCCGAGAAAGCCCAGGGATCAATGGGTCGAAGTAGTTGGGATGCACCCGCCATTAATTGATGAGGCTACGTTTGATCTTGCTCAAAATATCATGCAAGATCATGGCCACACTCCAGCTCCACGGGGGAAAATAAGCAATCCTCTCGCAGGATTAATACGGTGTGATATATGTGGTGGACCTATGGTGTTGCGGCCTTATGGAGACAAAAATCCATCATCTATTATCTGTCCGAGTCAAGATTGCCCCAACGTCAGTTCCTATTTTCACATCATCGAGGAACGATTACTCCAGTCTCTTCGAGAATGGCTAAAATCATACAAGGCACAGTGGAAAGATAAGCAGCCCAAAACAAAGAGAACCGACCAAATGAAGTTGAAAGCCCATGAAGAAATGCTTAAATCATTAAGAAAAAAATTTGATGATTTGAATAACCAAAAAAACGAAGCCCACAACCTGTTGGAGTTAAAAGTTTATTCAATCGAAGTGTTTATGGAACGTTCTCAATCTCTTGCGAAACAGATCGATGAGATACGGGAAACTATTGCCCAAGCTGAAAAAGAAATAGAGCTTGAACAAAAGCGAATAGCTGCTAGGGTGGAAACAATTCCGAAGGTTGAACACGTCATTGAGGTTTATCAAAAAACAGACGATCCTGGAAAGAAAAACGCAATGCTGAAATCAGTTGTGGAACAGGCGACTTATCGTAAAGAAAGAGGTGGGAGGTGGAATCCAGAGGCGATCAATCAATTTACTCTCGTGCTGTATCCGAAGCTTCCAAAAATATAAGAGCGCATTTTTATCGATATCTGTAGTGTACTGATTCTTCGGTCCCAATATCCGTTAACAACCCAATGACCTTATCTGGAATCGAGTAGCGCTGATTCAAATAGCGTAGGGCTGCGGCCAGTTCACCGTCTGCTCCGCCGTATTGCTCCAGCAAAAATTTGGCCATGCGCGGATCACATTTGCTTACCCGGACAGGATACTGCAATTTTTTTTCATATACCCACACGATGTGTTCTCCTCCTCGTCTTTATACCTGCCAGGGCCAGGGTGTGTCGTTCCACTGCCAGGGGTATCGCGAATAACTGAGACCGAATTGCAATAGCGGACCATAGCTTTCTTCAAATTCACAAGCGATTTTCCAACGCTGCTCGGAGATTTGGTTAAATTGTTGAAGGGCATCAAAGTCATTGCTATGCGTATCTAAATAGAGTGTCAATTCCACCAGCACAAAGTCGAGTGCTTGCAGTTCGAGTAACAGCTGATAGTACCGTTCATCGACCGGAGTGGTTTCGCTCATTTTTTCCTCCTCCCTTCTTCTCTTCTGCCGCTGCGCCCCTCATAGGGGCTGAACAAATCTGGCCACAGTGTTCCGTATTGGAGGGCCTCCCGGGGTGAAAATTGCGGGAGATTGGGAGGTTGAAACTGTATGAATAATTGGGGGGGCACCACATATGACTTGACGCGCTGCGGCGGACACGGGTCGAACGGACTGATGTACGGAAAGTAGACTCGATACTGGGAGTACAATGATGAAACCTCCTTATGTGGGTCTTTGACTAATCACTATCACTCTATGATGTTTACCCATGCCCGGTGTTAGGCACCTGCCCTATTCTGGCTTGAATACCGTATAACGAAACAAAGGTGCCCCCAAAAGCTGAGCTTTTGGGGAGACACCTCTGTTTTTCCTGCTTATCGTTTTATCCCTCTCGCTTTTCTGCTCGACCGTCGTCCCTCATAAACGCCGTGACTGCTTTGTTCACAAATGAAGGTCTTTCCATGGAGAGGACATGCCCTGCTCCATGGACCATCATGGTCTCGATTCCCGGCACTAATCTTTTTGCACGCTCTTGTGCTGCCCGCGGATCGTAAATGACTTCCTTCTCTCCGAGCAGCAGCAGGACAGGTACGTGTATGGATGACAGCTCCTCGTCGGAGTACACATATGGAAAACCGTTTTCTCCGGGAGGGCGGCTTTCTTTCTCACCCAACCAGTTGATAGCCGCACGATACTGTTGTAAAAACGGGGCCGGGATGGTATAGCGGTCCGCAAACATCCAGTCCACAAATCGCTCCACCCCTCCTGGTTGAAACAAACCGTAGGCGTAGGTGTAAAAATCCGGGTGAAACGGAACAAATGATTCGGCCGGACTGATGACGACAACCCGCTCAATCCATTCCTGAGCCTGTACCAGCAGATTGATGACATGCATACCGCCCAGCGATAAGCCCACCAGTTTTGCCTTTTGAATGTGCAAATGCTGCAAGATTTCAATCATCCACTCTTTGAAATCCGTTCTGTTCCTGCAGCCCACTGTGGGGATACTCAAATTTTGATCTTCCAAAACGTCGATGGCATATACGCGATACTGCTTGCTCCACTCTCCAACATTGGGGTACCACATACTCGAGCTGAACAAGGCCCCATGCAACAGAACCAACGGCTCTGCGTCAGCCGGCCCACATGCCACGACATGCGTCTGGCCAAATCTGGTGGGAACATAGAACCTTTCGTACGCAACCGGCCAAAGTCCAAGGCTGGCTTCATAAGCCTGTTGAAAACGCTTGCCGCCTTCCGTATCCGGAAAAGTCTCCAGATGATGAGTGGTAACATGGTTCCGATTCAACATTTCCTCTCCCTCTTTTCATTCACTGGTTTTGGATCTGATTAGAATTGCCTCTCCATGTAATACAGATACAAAATTATAATAATACAGTTCTTGAAATATGTAAATAACCTGATATTTTTGTTATAACAGTTATTATAAAATAACTATAACAATATATTAATCCGGTTGTCGATTCACCTCAGAGCTTTCTGCACCTCTCGCTGAACAAAACAAAAACCCGCTCTGCTTCGAGCGGGTCATCTTCGTTTGGTAATGCGTCCGTAGCCTCCGACCTTGGTACGTGGCGCTGATGATCGTTTGGGTGGAGAAAAGATGGAGGATGAGGATTTCTTGCTTGAACTGGAACCATCTGAGTAACTTGCACCCTTCTCACTTGAACGAGTAATCTTTCCGGTAGATCCACTGGAGGTGTCTACCCTTTTCTTGGTGAGACTTCCATCCGATCCGACGGTTGTGTCTGTTTTGTTCGTCCCCCGCTTGATAATGCTTCCTTTTCCCTGGGTGGTGATGGGCGGGGTTTGCTTCTTCTCTTCAACCGTTGGTGTTCGGTAGGTACCCGAAGGCTTGTAAACCTCCTTATTGGTGTATCCTCGGTAAGAGCCGGGGTAGTTTTTCTGTCCATGGAACAGATCACTTAACAAGCTGCCAAGGATATACCCTTCGAGAAAGGAAGGATCGTAGTTCTGGCGGACGAACTCCTTGGAATCCACTTCAATGATTGTATCGCTTGGTTTGGCCTCATCCTGTTGCAGATGGTACCACTCGTCGGAATAGACGAGAAACATATGCTGTTCGTCTTCCTTCGAGATTTCATCCGGCGTTCTCTGTTCGGATAGCTCCTGGGCGACCTCCGGCACGGTTTTGTTCTCCGCTCGATATATCTTGGAGGTTTGCCCGCCATCCTTGGAGATGATGGACTCCAAGGGATAGCTATTGCTTACTGATTGCGTATTGCACCCGGCAAGCACAAGCAGGAACAAAGCAGGGATCAGGATGAGTTTGATCGCTTTCATCAATTGCTGTGGCACTTTCCTCCCCCCTAAGTTCCGCGCAACACCTGTACGTCAGCCGGAAGAATACTTTCCCCTTCATAAAGCAAAAAGCGTCCGTCTTGCCACTCGATTCGAAGCAATCTCCTGTCATCGGATTGATACTGCCAGACATGCTGCTCCCCGGAAGCTTGAAACGGCGCGCTTCCAAGTGCTGTCACTTTGCCAAAATACTGCTCCTCTAAATGATAGGCATGATCATCCATCTCAATCGTCGTCGGAATCTCTTCCGGAGAATCCAGACGGCCGTCAATCATGTCATACAGCTGATAAACCGTCCGCTCCCGCTCTTCAATGAGAAGGTAGCGTATCCTGCTGCCATCCTGCAAGGTAAGCATGACCGCATTGCGGTTGAGATTTCGAGTCTTTCCCGTCACTTGATAGGTCGATAGCGATACCTCGACGACATCTCCAGGTCCAACCGTCAGCAGGCTCAATTCCCCTTGAGGAAGCTCATGCTTGGCGAAGATGTTTTGAATTCGCTTCCATACACTCATCACTGAACCCCTCTCTTTCCACTACACGACAGTTCCTACAGACATGCGCCAATAATCAGGGCGCCTACCACGTGGAAGGAGCCTGCAAGAAGCGCATACGCGACTTTTCCCTGCTTCGTACCTTCATCCAGGTTGAGCCCCGCAACTGCTTGCAGTATTTTTTCCACAACCCATTCCAGCAAGAATAAAATCACAAATGATACCACGGAAGCAAGCAATGCTTCCCAGAGATCATTGGACTTCGTGATTGACTGCGACAGAATGAATCCCTGGGCAAATAACTTCATCACGAACCGGGTTGTCACGGCGACATTACCCTTTTTCATCTCTGTCAAATCATTGTATTTGGTAAAGAGCGAATCCACCCACATCAGTACAGACAACAGGATGGCACCTGCGCCTGTCCAGACGAACATGGCGAGAATTTCTCTCCAGGCCACTCGCAATCCCTCCACAGCTCAAGGTCAAACAGCTCAATCTTTGCGAAAGAAAAGGGGGAACCGCATCAGCGGCTTACCCCTCATATTTTTTCATCAGCGCAGCCAATTCGTCCTCGACCTGCTGATCCTTGTTCAGTTTGGCGATCTCGTCATCGAGAGACGACTCTTTTTTGTACAATTCACCGCTCGCTTCTGCCTCTGCTTCCAGCTGCATGGCTTTCTCTTCCATGCGCTTCAGGCCAGCCATGGCTGTGCTGGAATCAAATCCAGACATCGACTGATTGATCTGCTTTTGAGCTTTGGCCGCGTTCACACGAGCAGCCAGCGTCTCCCGCTTGTTTTTCAACTCGGTGATTTGCTTCTTCATTTCGGTCAGTTTTTCACGCAGGTTGTCAGCAGCAGCCTTGTTTTGCTCGTAGCCAGCTTTGTATTCGGCCATTTTCTGCTCGGCCGCTTTCTTTTCCTCCAACGCTCTGCGGGCGAGGTCGATATTTTTCGCCTGGGCCGCCACATGAGCCTGTTCGTCCCGCTTTTTCACAAGCGCTTCCTGCTCTTCATACAACTGTTTGAATTTCTTTTCCAGAACGATTTGAGCGGCTACTGCCTTTTCCGCTTCTGCCAAATCTTCTTGCATATCACGGAGATACTGATCTGTCATTTTAATCGGATCTTCCGCTTTTTCTATCAGCGCGTACAGATTTGACATGGTCAGGTCACGTAAACGTTTAAAAATGGACATGATTCATTTCCTCCTCAGCTAAGGAATCAGAAGCCCAACTTTTGTCGCTGTTCTTCTCTACTATATACCTACGGATCAATCGTACGGAAGTTTCAAAAACAATCGGGAAACCCGAAAAAAACTTCCCTCACCCCTGTTCCACTTTTGCCTTTTTCTCCTGATCGTCCCAGACCAGGAAACCATCAAGGCTGTCCTGTCCCTTTTTGAAGCCCTTGATCTTGTTGCTCTTTCCTTGCTCCATCAGCTTTTTGACATTGGTTTCCGTCACTTTCTTGCCCATAATCAGCTTGGACACGGTGACACTGCATTTCGTCTTCTGGTAATTGGCGCAGCCGTAAAAATCTCCTTTGTCTACCAAATCGCCGCCGCAAACCCGACATTCTGCCACCTTTTTCCCCAGGCGAAACCGGGAAGTTTGCTTCGGCAGCTCCGCCACTTCATAGCTTTGCAGATTCCAATGCGCGGATTGTTCGACGGCATCATCCACAATTTTCTGGGACAGCTTTCTTACCTGTTCCATAAAAGCTTGTGCGGATGCCTGACCCTGCCCGATTTCAGCAAGTCGCTGCTCCCAGCGCGCAGTCATCTCCGGCGAGGCCAGGATCTTGTCTCCGATCACCTCGATGAGAAGCATGCCTTTTTGGGTGGCAAAGACCTGATTTCTTTTGACCTCGATGTATTTTCGCTGCTTCAACATCCCGATGATCCCGGCCCGCGTAGCCTCTGTTCCCAGCCCTTCCGTTTTCATCAGGACCTTTTCCAGCTCCTGATTGTCCAAATGCTTCCCCGCTGTTTTCATCAAAGTAATCAGTTGCCCCTCTGTATATCGCTTAGGTGGCTGTGTCTTGCTTTCTTTTACCTTTACCTTTTGTACCTGTCCCTCTTCACCCTCTGCAAGCGGAGGCAGCAACGCATCGTCGCTCTCTTTTTCCTCATCAAACAGGACGCTCCTCCAGCCTGCACGGATTTGTACTTTGCCCTTGCTGACAAACGTGGCGCGCCCGTCGACCAGGGTCATTACGGTTGTATAATCAAACAAGGCGCTTTCACAGTGAGCGGCAATCAGCCGCCGGGCCACCAGATCGTAAATTTTTCGTTCCTCATCGGCAAGTCTGGATACTGTCGGAACCTGCTCCGTGGGGATGATGGCATAGTGGTCCGTCACCTTTTTTTGGTTGACGTAACGCCTGTCTCCCGCAACTGAGTTTTTGGCAGTGGGGAAATACCCGCTGAAATCGGACTGTTTTGCCAGCTTGGCTAAAATCTCGGGAAATGTCCGTGCTTCTTCCGAGGTGACAAAGCTGGAATCGGAACGAGGGTAGGAAAGATACCCCTTCAGATAAAGCTTTTGCGCTACCTCGAGCGTTTTTTGCGGTGAAAACTTATACAGCCGGTTTGCTGTCGCTTGCAGGGACGAGAGGTTAAACAGGTAGGGCGGCAGATACTCCTTTCGCTCCTGTACGACCTCTGCCACGCTTGCTGCTTTACCCCGACAAAACGCGGTGATCCGCTCTGCCAATTCCGGCTCTTTGATTCGAGACTCGCCATCCTTCTGCCAGGTGCCTTCGTAGATTTTTCCATCCATCTGGAAGGTAGCCAGCACCTCCCAAAACGGCTCCGGCTTGAAATTGGCGATTTCCTTTTCCCTCTTGACCACCAGGGCGAGGGTCGGCGTCTGAACACGTCCGGCGGAAAACACATCATGAATTCCCTTATTTTTTAACAGGATGGTATAGACACGGGAAGCATTCATTCCGACCAGCCAATCAGCACAGGAGCGGCTGTACGCCTCCTGATAGAGATTCGCTGTTTCGACTTCATCGAGAAGCGATTCAAATCCGGCAACCACCGCTTTTTCCGTCAAAGACGAAATCCACAAGCGTTTCATGGGCTTTTTCACACCGCATTGCTCAATAATTGTGCGGACGATCAGCTCCCCTTCCCTCCCGGCATCGCCGGCGTGGATGATTTCTCGCACATCTGGACGTCTCAGCAACTGCTTGATGATGCCAAATTGCTTGGCTTTTGCTCTCGTCACCTGATGCCGAAACTTTTCCGGGATCAGCGGCAGGCTCTGCAAGGACCATTTTTTCCATGCTGGATTGTACGCTTCCGGGGGCACCAGCTCGCAGATATGGCCGATGGCCCATGTAACGACAGCCCCTTGTGGAAACAGACGGTTTGGTGTGATTTCCAAATATCCTTGTTTTTTTCGATGTGGAAAGGGTCCCGCCAGCTTCATCGCCTGATCCGGTTTCTCTGCTATGACGACCTTCATCTCATTTCTCCCTACTCGCTTCTGTTCAAGCTCTATTGTACACCATGGTTCTCCTCTCCTGCGAGCCGTTACGTGGAAATTGAAGGCCTACAGTTCGTGGAAAGAAGAAAAAAGGGAGGGCATCTGATCTGCCTCCCTCGTTCATGCGTTTCTAGGTTTCTTCGTCTGTCGTTTTTATCGTTACAGTCGTTTCGTTTGTTTTCCTATCCATTTTGTCCGCCATTCTGCTCCATGGATGGTGTGTTGGGCTCCCATGGCTGCGGGCTGATGATATCAGGAGGAGGCATGTTTTCAGGAGCCAGTTCGCCCCCGCCAATGTCTGGTGGCGGAGCGTTTTCACCCTGATGATTCGCTGGCTGTGCCTTGGCTGGCGGTTTCGTTGAAGCTGCCGGAGTAGCCGGCTTTGTCTGTTCACCCACCAGTTTCGGGTCCTGCGGCTTCGGAGAGTTCGCATTGCTTCCCGTCGTCGACTGTGTTCCGGTGCTGGGCTTGCGCGGCTCTGCTCGCGCTACATCCGATATCGCCGCATCGCTCATGGCTATCTCGGATTTTATGCCTCGCTCACTGAGCAAAATACGGCGAACTTCGTTCATGCTTTCTCGGGGCCATACAGTATAGGGATACTGCCATACAGCACCATTGTCAAGTGAGACGATTTTGTCCGAGGAGAAGCTCCGAAAATCAAGCGCCAAGCCCTTGATCTGATCCTTGGACAGGTCTGTCTTTACGTGTTTCCCTGCCGTTTCCAAAACGGCCAGCGCTTTGGTCAATCCATCAGCCGACGTCATCTTGTCGGTCACGACCCGGATGACTTCCTGCTGGCGCCGGTTCCGGTCGAAGTCGCTGGAATCAAATCTTGACCCTCGTCTGTCTACTCGGTGCCGTACAAACCCGAGAGCCTGCTCCCCGTTCAGCACCTGTTTGCCAGGCTTAAGCGTACGGTAGACACCACCGCTCGGAAGTTCGTAGACCAGCTCGCGATCTACTGTTACCTCCACCCCTCCCAGTTTGTCGATGGCGGCCTTGAAGCCGTCGAAGTCAAGGAGTATGTAGTGGTCAACGGGAATCCCCAGCATGCTTTCAACAGTTTTTTTCAACAGCGTAACGCCATTTTCTGTGACGGGCTCTCCCTTTTTCTCTGCGCGCTGCCGGATTCCCTCGCCAAGCGCGAATACACCGTTGATCTTATGGTAATCCGGGTACTCGGGAATCTTTACCCTGGTATCACGCGGCAGGGAGACCATCGTCACTTTTTTGTCATCGGGGTCTGCGACTGCGAGCAACAAGACATCCGTATTCAGCATGCCTTCATTTTTTCTCGTATCCGTACCAATGATCAAGATGGAGAGCGATTTGTTTTCTTCGTACTTCTGTTCCACCACAGGCTGATCCGGCAGTTTGTACGGGTCATCCGTGACCTCGTCCAGCGTATCATCCAGCTTGGAGAGTACGTAACCTCCACCGACGATCAACGCCATTATCAGAAAGCAACTCGTCAGCATGAGCCAGAGCCGAAGACCTTTTTTATTCCGCTTTGCCCGTCTTTGTTTCGCTGTCGGTACCCCGTTTTTCTGCGTATTCTCCAACGTCCAGTCACTCCCTCAAAGACAGAGAAGTTCATCTTCTTGTAAAATTATGTATCATTCTACCATATCTGAAAGCGTTTTTGTAAAACTTTGACGGCCCGTGACTGATGATGCATCCTTTTGTCCCCACGACACTCTTGCACTCGCCCTGTGAAAGGGGTAGTCTAAAGCTATCCATATTCGCATAATAACGCAATATAGAGGTTGTTCAACAGTCTCTTTTAGGGAAGAGGGGGACTCGTGTGGAACATATACAGGTACTAATTGTTGGCGGCGGCATTGCGGGGATGTCTGCCGCCATTTGGTGCGAGCGTCTTGGACTTCGTTGTGTGCTCATCGAAAGAGAGGAACAACTGGGCGGGCAGCTATCCCAGATTCGCAATGCCATTTGGGACTTTCCGCCCGGTATCTATCCAGATGGAGAGGCGCTTAGGCGGGAACTGCTTTCCCATCCAGCCTTGCAAAAACAGTCGATTCGCTTGGGAGAATCTCTCACCGCGATTGATCCCTCCAGCAGAACGGTCACGACCAGCCGAACGACGTATCGGGTCGATTACCTCATCATCGCTACAGGTGTAAGCCCGAACGAGATTCCCGCCCTGGATGGCTGTTCCCGGCTGTTGTCTCCCTGGTTCTCCACCACCGCGGAAGCCAAAAGTGTAGCCGGACTGGATGTCGCTGTTATCGGTGGCGGGGATCGGGCTGCGGAAAGTGTACATAATCTCATCCCGCATGCACGAGCGGTCTATCTGTTGGTTCGTCGCAATCATTTGCGCGCCCGTGCTCAATGGGCCGAATTGCTCGAGGGCCATCCGTCGCTGCAGATTTTCTGGGAAACGAACATCACAGATTATCGCGAAGAGGGCGAAAAAGTTGTGCTCACCTTGCATTCGCCGCGTGCCAATGTCCCTGCTTCGCTCCACGTTGACCGGATTTTGCCCAGGATCGGCGTGCATGCCAACCTGGATGGACTAGACCAGTTTCTCGGCATAAATCAGGATGGCTACCTTCTGGCGGGGCCGCTTCAGCAGACAGAAGGTACGGGCTCCTCCTGGATCTATGCGGTCGGTGACGTGACTAACGGTGCAGAATACGCCAGTCTCTCTCTGGCCATCGGTCAAGCCATGAAAGCAGTCAAGCATATTTCCCTCCAAGTAAAGGAGCAATGACCCCATGCATCATTTTCTCGATGATTTTGGCTATCCGGCAACCCTTACCTATGACCCTGCTGTCTACCAGCAGCGGGTCGCCAAACACGTGCTGATCTTTCCCTTTTGGCAGGGGAAGCTGCTATTCACCCGCCATCGTTTGCGCGGGATCGAACTGCCTGGGGGGAAAGTAGAGCCCGGTGAAACCAGTATCGCCGCAGCCATTCGGGAGACCTTTGAAGAGACCGGCGCAGTGCTGGACGCAATCGAAAGAATTGGTCAATACACCGTGGGAAATGACATGGTTAAGGACATCTACGTCGCCCGGGTGCTTTCTCTGCAGGAACAAGCGATCGGCACCGATGTAGAGGGTGCCATCTGGTTTGATGAAATCCCAGAGAATGTAAAAGGGCAATCTCCTTTCAGCCGCTATCTTTATGACGATGTCTATCCATACACATTGACGAGGTTGAGTGAACATCCGTTTACTTCATCTCCAAAAAAAGAAAGCTGACAGCCATCCCCTGCTGCGGGGTGAATGCCTGTCAGCTTTTTTCTTTCTCTTTTTTCCCCTTTGGGCTGAACAAGTGCTTCATTAAGTCGTTCGGATCAAAGCCTAATTGGCGAATCGCTTTCACCCTGCGCTTCTCTTCTTCACTCTCTGATTGAACGCCCAGAATTTCTGCAATTTGTTGCATCGCTTCCATTTGCTTAGCTTTTTCATCGTCCTCCTGTGAAGACGATCCTGATTCGGCCTGCTGCTTGGAAGACCCCGCTGCTGCTTGCTTTGGCTTTAAAAAGAAAATCGCCACAACTCCAAAGACTGCTGCCAAACCTGCGATCGAGAGGAACATGACGCTCCGTGACAGATTCAAAAGCCAAGTAAAGACCGGAGGCCCCACCGCCACGCCGATAAAACGGACACCGCTGTACAGCGACGTAATCATACCCCGCTCTGATTTTTGCACGGCTCCGATAATCATGCTGTTCAGACAAGGGAGGATCATACCCGTCCCCACACTTCCGATGATCAAGACCCCGGTCAGGGCATAGGCGCCTTTGACAAAATTTGCGATCACGTACGAAGTAGCGAGCATGAACATCCCAATAATCACGAAGAGGCGCATTAACCCCAGCTTCGTTTTGATGATGAGTCCGGTCACATATGCCGTAATGCTCATGACCAACAAGGGAACCGCTAAAAAAGCACCTTTCAGCAAGCCGTCGATCTTATATTTGTCCTCCAGCAGATCAGATAAATAAAACAAAACGCCAAACAGCGTAAACAGACAAATACTCCCGATAAAAAAAGCGGGTATCAGCCAACGGCCGTGCGTGCGAAATACCTGCCCGATCGATTTCAGGTACTGGCGGATCGGCAGCGGTTGCTTCTCCTGCTTTTTCTCTTTGGTAAAGAAGAGAAAAAGCAACAGGATGACACCGCAGATGATGGGAAATGCCAGAAACACCATGTACCAGGCAATCATTGCAAGCAGAGAGCCAAAAATCGGGCTTAGCACTTTTCCCAGGCCATTGGAGGTTTCCATCAAGCCAAGTGCGCGGCTTTCCGATGCCCCTTTGAACAGATCGCCTGCGAGTGCCATCGCAATCGGAGCTGTTCCTGCCGCCCCTATCCCTTGCAGCACGCGCCCCAGCATAATGACCATGTACGGTTTATCCCACCAGAGGGCTGCGAGCCCAGCCACGAGTCCGCCTACTCCGTACAAGGCCAGGGAGAGGATGATGACAATTTTACGTCCGAACCGATCGGACAGATAACCGGCAAGCGGGATCACAATCCCGGCCGAGATGGAAAATGCCGTTATCAGAAAGCTCGTCTGCAAGGCAGTCAAATCCAACTTCGCTTTCATTGTGGGCAAAACAGGGATGAGCATCGAGTTGCCCAGCACCATGACCAGCGGTATCCCAGTCAAACCTATCAGATTTTTTGTGTTTTGCGCCATTTCCTATCTCCTCGTATTAGACATATGCGCCGCCATCCCAGCGCAACTTGTCTATAATCTGCCAATCGGGTTCCACACCGATCCCCACCGCTTTGGGAACACCTACATATCCATTATTCATGGCCAGCGGAAACAGCGAGGTAAACGGATTTTCCATCACATCCCACTCCACTGGCTCAATCGACTCGCCCTCCATCTTGCTCCAGGCGGGCAAACAGGCCTGAACACAAATGGCATAAAGACGTGAGAGAGCACCGTCATATACATGAGGGGAGACGCGGTGACCAAAATTCCGGGCCAGATGGACATTTTCCCGAAAGCTGTCGATTCCTTCTGCATGCATGGGATCGGGCTGTGTAATATCAACGGCCCCCATCTTTAACAGAGGTAAAAACTGATCACATCTAATCAAATTCTCGCCACCTGCCAGCGGAACGGAGAGCAGCGGGCGCAATTTCTCATATTCGGCAGTCCTGGACATCGGCATAGGTTCCTCCAGCCACAGCCAGTTGCCATACCGGGAAAAGACCTGCTCCCATTTTCGTGCCTCCGCCAGGTCGTAGCTTTGGTTGGCATCAAGCGCAACCTGTATATGGTCAGGGATAGACGCCTTCAGTCTTTCAATATGCTTGCGATCTTCTTGCCAGGGGCGGCCGCCTACTTTTACTTTCACCTGCCGAAAGCCTTGGAGTATTTGCGACTCCACATGGCGGACAGCATGGAGTGGCCAATCTTCCCGGTCGGTATAGGACTGAAAGGAAGCGTAGACAGGGATCTTCTCATGCAAGGCTCCCCCCCACAGATCACACAGGGACACTCCCGCTTTTTTGGCAAGGATTTCAGTCAGCGCCATACTGACAGCAGTCGCGGATCGTTGATGCCATTTTGCGATTGTCGCAACCAGATCCAAGCGATTTGTCGCCATCTTCCCCAGCAGATACGGGGTAATCCGCTCGACAAATCCTTTTTCCAGAGTGGGCAGCCAATCCACCGCTTCTCCCCAACCCTCCAGACCCGATTGGGTGGTAATTCGTATCAGAAAGCAGCTTCGATATTTTTTATACCCATTGGCGTCCCCATACGGCTGACTGAGCCTATGCAGCAAAGGAAACGTCTCCACGCGCGCGATTTGCATGTCACTGTCTGGCCCCCTGGTTTACATCAAGTCATTGCGCCCTTCTCGCTCGGCTCGCTCTTCCAGAGCCTCTTCATAGGAAAGGAATTGTCCTTTACCCTCCCCTTTGCGCATGTACTCTTCATATGTGCCGCTTCGCATGAATTTGATGCTGTCAGGTCCATGATAGCCGTGTATGTCCGTGTAGCCGATCTCCTCGACGGCCTGCACAAACCCGTCCGGCTCATCGCTTTCGATATACATTTCCTTGTAATCGGTCTTGTCGTTATCGACAAAGGAAAATGGTGTACTGGATGTACCCCATGCCTCTACGATTTGCCAGGCGTCCTCTCCATCGAAACCGTTTTGTCCTTCCTTTTCATCCAGCGAGGTTCGCCCAAATGGCGGCTGCAAAAACTCCTCCTCAATCGGGCGGGAGTGATTGATATTGGGTGCGGGTGCATGCTCCTTGCAGGTTTGCGCTTGGGGAAGGGCTTCCAGACGCTCTTCCGGGATTTTCTCCCCGCAGACGGTACATACGCCGTAGGTGCCTTCTTCCATTCTGGTCAGTGCCTGATCGATTTCTTTCAATGTCTCTCGATCCAGACTGTCGAGGGCCAGATCCTTTTCTCGCTCAAACATCTCCGTGCCGATATCGGCCGGATGGTTATCGTACATGGAAAATTCCTGTAAAGAGGTCGTCATCGGTTCACGCATGCCATAATGATCCTGCACCCGGTCTTCCAGTTCCTTTTTCTGCTCCAGCAGTTGCTCCCTGAAGCGGGCCAGTTTCTCTTTGTCCACGTATGACACCGTCCTTCCTTTGTTATCCCTGAAGGGTAGTATGTCTATTCCCACACAACTTTAACCCGAGTCCGTGCTCTGATGAGGGTGGGCTATGGCAGGGTTCAAGATGACGAGGAAATTGCAGGTGTTCTTTTAAAAGTTTTGAGCGATTATTCTGTTGATAGGTAGCCTTTGGGTTCATCTCGGACCTCGGCCCGGGTTACGAAGCCGGGGTGAGAAGAATCATGTTTCCCTGCTTGGCTCCGTATTCCGCCCTGCATGGATGATTCACTGTCCGCTCCTCAGCGGCTGACGGGGGGCCGCAAAAGCCGTGTCGCTCCGAGGTCATCCCAAGGTTGCGGCCCTGTTTCCCGCCATCCGCTGCTCCGCTGAGCCGGGCTCCACAGTCGCACCGCAGGGAAACATGATTCTTCTCCGTACATTCTGCTTCTTCCTGGATTTTTTAATGATCAAAAGAGAAAGGACCATTTTTTGAAAAAAAAGCCGCCCCGATGCCAAAAAGGCCGGGGCGGCTTGAAAGTCCGCTATTTTTGCACTTGATTCTTTTATTGATTACTCTGAGACACCAGCGTAGTTTTCGTTGACAATGGTCGCACAACGTTTGCAAATGGTCGGATGGGCACTGTCTGCGCCAACGTCTTGCTTGACGACACGGCAACGCTCGCATTTTTCGCCGTCCGCAGCCGCCACCACAACGGTGATGCCCTCCAAAGCCGTCGCTTCAGCAGGAGCCGCAGTACCATGCGGGTGTAAGTCGACATGAGCGACGATAAACAGGTCAGCCAGATCCTCCATGGAGGACAGGACGCTTGCCACTTCTTCCGTTTGCGGATACAGAGCCAGCTTCGCGTCTACGGAGTTTCCAAATACCTTGTTGCGGCGCGCTTCTTCCATTGCCTTCAGCACTTCGTCGCGGATCGCAAGGAAAGCGTTCCATTTGTTCAGGGCATCCTGTGCAAATCCGAGGTGCTGTTTATTTGCATCCGGCATATCGGTAAGCTGCACGCTTGGCTCAACTACGCCTGGAATAAAGCTCCATACCTCATCTGCTGTATGCGGCAGGATCGGCGCTACCAGCTTCACCAAACTCAACAGGCAATCGTACATGACGGTTTGGGCAGCACGACGCTTCACATTGTCTGGCGCTTCGACATAAAGGCGGTCTTTACAGATATCCAGGTAGAAAGCAGACAAGTCAATCACGCAGAAATTATGCACGGCATGGAATACCGTATGGAACTGGTATTCATCGTAAGCCTTGCGTGCACGTTTGACGACTTGTGCTGCCTTGGCCAGGACAAAACGATCCAGTTCGCTCAATTGCTCGTAGTCCACGCGATCTTTTGCCGGATCAAAGCCATCCAGGTTCCCCAGCAGGAATCGGAAGGTGTTGCGGATTTTGCGGTACACTTCTGCAATCTGGTTCAAGATGGCGTCGGAAATTCGCGAGTCCGCCTGATAATCTACCGATGCCACCCACAGACGCAGGATATCCGCACCCAGCTTGTTGATGACTTCTTGCGGTACGATGGTGTTGCCCAGCGACTTGGACATCTTCCGCCCTTCACCATCCAGGGTGAAGCCGTGGCTCAGAACCGCTTTGTACGGCGCGGTGCCATAGACCGCAACGGCCGTGGAAAGTGAAGAGTTGAACCACCCGCGGTATTGGTCGGAGCCTTCCAGATACATATCGGCAGGCCAGTTTAAGCCGCGCTCTCTCAGCACCGCTTCATGACTGGAGCCGGAATCAAACCAGACATCCATGATATCCGTCTCTTTGCGGAATTCCGTGCAGCCGCATTTGTTGCAGGACAGACCTTCAGGCACCAGTTCTTTTGCTTCATGGGCAAACCAGACCGAGGAACCCTCTTTGCGGAACAGCTCGGAGACATGCTCGATCGTCTGATCGTTGATAATCGGCTCGTTGCAATCCTTGCAGTAGAAAATCGGGATCGGTACACCCCAGACACGCTGACGGGAAATGCACCAGTCTCCGCGGTCGGCGATCATGTTGGCCAAACGCGTTTCGCCCCAATGCGGAATCCACTGTACGTTTTTGATCGCTTCCAGCATTTTGTCGCGGAATGCGTCGATGGAGGCAAACCACTGCTCCGTCGCACGGTAGATCACCGGCTTTTTCGTCCGCCAATCATGCGGATAGGAGTGCGTGATAAAGCCAAGCTTCAGCAATGACCCCGTTTCGTTCAGCTTTTCAGTAACCAGCTTGTTGGCATCTTCATAGAACAAGCCTTCAAAGCCTGGCGCTTCTTTGGTCATTTTTCCTTCGTGATCGACCGGACACAGAACGCCAAGGCCGTATTTTTGCCCAATCGCAAAGTCGTCTTCCCCGTGGCCAGGAGCTGTGTGTACACATCCTGTACCTGCATCAAGCGTGACGTGCTCGCCGAGGATAAGCGGCGATGGACGGTCGTAGAACGGATGCTTGGTTACGACGCCTTCCAGCTCTTGGCCTTTAAAGGAAGCCAGCACTTCTACACTTTCCCACCCGATTTCCTTGCTTGCCGCTTCCACCAGTCCGCTGGCCAGCAGGAATTTGCGTCCGTCCGCTTTAACGACGTTATACTCCAGCTCTGGATGCAGGGAGATCGCCAGGTTCGCCGGGATGGTCCACGGTGTGGTCGTCCAAATGACTACACCTGTATCGGTATCCAGCTTTCCTTTACCATCCTGCACCTGGAAGCTGACGTAGATGGATGGAGAGCGTTTGTCTTTGTACTCGATTTCGGCATCAGCCAGTGCCGTCTCTGAGGACGGGGACCAGTATACACAGCGCAGGCCTTTGTAAATGTAGCCTTTTTTGGCCATTTCACCAAAGATCTTGATTTGACGAGCTTCGTACTCAGGGAGCAAGGTTACATACGGGTTTTCCCAATCACCGCGAATCCCCAGTCGCTTGAACTGGTCACGCTGTTTGTCAATATAGCTCCAGGCGTACTCTTCACAGCGCTTGCGGAAGTCATTGACCTCGATGCTGCGGCGATCCAATCCCTGAGCGTTGATGATCGCCTGTTCAATCGGCAGACCATGTGTGTCCCAGCCGGGAATGTATGGGGAATCGAACCCAGCCATCGATTTATAACGGACGATGAAGTCCTTCAATACCTTGTTCAGTGCATGTCCGATATGGATATCCCCGTTAGCGTACGGAGGGCCGTCATGCAAAATAAAGCTCGGGCGTCCTTTTGTTCGCTCCTGCACTTTTCGATAGATATCCATCTCGTCCCATTTTGCCTGCATATCCGGCTCACGGGCTGGCAGATTCCCGCGCATGGGGAAATCGGTTTTTGGCAGCGCAAGCGTTTTGCTATAATCCATCGTCAAATCCACTCCTACAGAAAATGTAAAAAAGCCTTTCCTCATCCCAATAGGGACGAGAGAAGGCTCCCGTGGTACCACCCTGATTAAACAGACGTCTTGCCAGCACGGCAAATCGCTGTTTCACTCGATCCATTCATAACGGGAATGACGCGCTCACTTACTGACCGCTGCACATACTGTCAGGCGGTGTTCGGCTATTGAACTCCCGGGTGATTTTCAACGGCAGGCAACAGGCCGGCTTCCACCCTTCTCCGGCTCTCTGGACTGTGCTTGTGCGCTTACTCGTCCCGTTCATCGTTTGTCAGTTGATGTAAAATTGTAAAGAAAAGTTTCAAATTATTATAGTACCATCATAGCCTTGACGTCAATGTCTTATTCAGCCAGAACAGCGGATGTGGAATCTGCCTGTTCGATATCATCCCACGCACCGTTCTCCAGCATCTCCAACTGCGCTTCAAGCAGCGTACGGAAACGCATGCGATACACAGACGCGCGCTTTTTCAGCTCTTCGATCTCGATCGCAATCTTGCGGGATTTCGCCAGTGCCTCGTTTACGATACGGTCCGCATTTTTTTCTGCTTCTTTAAGAATCAGTTGTGCTTCCTTGCGAGCGTTTGATTTTACATCTTCAGCCGTCTCCTGAGCAACCAAGATCGACTTGCTCAAGTTCTCTTCCAGGCTTTTATAGTGATCGACACGCTCATTGAGGATCGCGATCCGCTCTTCCATTTCCTTCTTTTCCTTGATCAGGAGTTCGAAGTCCTTGATAACCTGATCCAGAAACTCGTTTACTTCGTCAATATTGTATCCGCGAAATCCAGTGCTGAATTCTTTATTGTGTATGTCTAACGGCGTTAAAGGCACGTGAACCCCCCACTTCTCCGAATAATCGTACTGACAAATTCGACAGCTTCCTCATCATTTCCTGCCGGATTTTGCAAATATTTCAGTGATATCATTCTATGTGACCAAGCCGATATTCATACGAATTCTTCCGCTTTTCGTCGGTCCGGCTACATCGAGCAGCTTGAATCTCCCCCATCCAGCCAGAGAAACCATGTCTCCCGCCTCTAGCAAGCTAGATGGATCATCCACCACCTTCCAATTCACTTTCACCTTGCCCCCGCGAATCGGGATCAATGCTTTGGCCCGTGAAAGATGGTAGACCTCGCCAATCACAGCGTCTACGCGCGGCGAAGGAACCGTAATGGTTTTCTCCTGATATTGCTCGTCGGGCGGTTCAAAGGACTCCCACTCCACCTTTTCAAACGTAACCGGCGTCTTGTGAATATGGGTCACCTGTGAACAGATAAAGTCAGCCACCTCGTCTGCCACGACTGCATAGCATCCGCGCTCATCGACAAGCATGTCGCCAAATTTTTCACGTTTTAGCCCCGCATTCAAAAGGGCTCCCATCACATCTCGATGCTCCAGCCGATGAAAGCGCTGGTCCGCTCCGATGTGCAGCAGCGTGAGGTGGAAATCCGCAGGCTCTGGATCAAAATACGCGGGATGGATGATTACCCGGACACGCTCAGCGCCCTCGAAGCCGCCATATGGCATGACTGCCACATCGTGCACTTGGGAGGTCAAACTCTGCATAATCGCCAACTGTCGCGGGTCCAGAAAATCAGTAAGGCGCATGGCCTGCTTTCGCTCCACCAGCGTCAGCATCTCCAGCGCCCGTTCCACAAAGGGAAGCTCTTCTTTTCGAAAATGATTGTATATACTCATCGCATACACCTACATCTGCGACATTTTGATGAGGATTGTCTGCAGACCGCTTTGCGCAAAATTAAGCGCAATCAACGCAACAATTGGTGAGATATCGATGAATCCAAGCGTCGGGATAAACCGACGAAATGGAGCAAGATAAGGCTCTACAAATCTTTCGAGCAATTGACCAATCCCGGTCTCTCTCATCTGCGGAACCCAAGACATGAGCACATACGCAATCACCATAAACTGATATACTGTAAACGCGAAATTAATAATGGTAAACAAGACGGATAACATTCACTCACCCTTTAGCCTGTTCCAAACCGCTCGCAATCAGAACTGCTCGGGATCTGAAACAAGAGTTTATTCCTATTCTTCCACGACACTGGAAATTGTACCCTGAATATCTACATGATCTGGTGTGCAGACAAAAATATAGTCGCCTACCTTTTGAATATCGCCGTTCAGCGCATAGACAGTACCGCTGAGAAAATCGATGATGCGTTTTGCCTGTTCCTTGTCCACCCGTTGCAAATTCACCACAACAGGCCGGCGGTGACGAAGGTTGTCAGCGATATCCTGAGCATCGCTGTATTGACGTGGTTCACAGAGGATCAGACGAATTCCCTCCTTCTCCCTCGTCTGGAAAGGCACGACATTGTTGGCACGTCCCAGCTGCTGTTGTCTTTTGTTGTTGACAGGCTCCTGTTCCTCTCGCTCTTCGATCACTGTCTCCTCAAAGTATTCCTCATCTTCCAATCCCAAAAATCCTTTGATTTTATTCATGACGCTCATAGCCATCCTCCTCTCGCATACGTAATCAGTCCGGCTTGACCAATACAGAGCCGAGCCGGATATATGTAGCCCCTTCTTCAATCGCTACCTCAAAGTCGTTGGACATTCCCATCGACAGCTCTGTGATTTCCGCATGCGGAAACTGCTCTTCATTGATCCGCTCCATCCATTCTCGCAGACCTTTAAATACAGGCCGTGCCTCTTCCGGATCTTCGACATGAGGCGCCATGGTCATCAATCCCGCGATCCTTATATGTTTCATATTACTGGTTTCGCGCAGAAATGCCAATACGTCATTGGGACTAAGGCCAAATTTTGTCTCTTCTCCGGAAATATTTACCTGCAAAAAGCAAGGAACGACAATATTCAGCGCTTGCCCCCGCTTATTGATCTCTTCTGCCAAAGAGAGTCGATCCAAAGAGTGAACATAAGTAAACCGGCCGATCACCTCTTTTACTTTATTGGTTTGAAGATGGCCGATAAAATGCCAGATCCCGCGCTGTCCCCACCGTTCATGTTTGGGCAAGGCATCTTGAACCCGGTTCTCCCCAATATTCTTTACACCGATCTCCAACAGATCCCCAATCGTATCGCCATCCACGTATTTCGTAACAGCAATGATTTTGACATCATTGCGATTTCGCCCCGAACGTATGCAGGCAGCTTCGATTCTTTTCTCAATCCTCTCTAGTCTTTCTTTCAGCAGTTGTTGTTCGTGGGTCATCTTTGCGTAACGTCCTTTCCCGTCAAAATTGTGTCTACCGTTTACGCCAGCCGATAAAGGAAG
The DNA here is from genome assembly GCF_023746555.1 of Brevibacillus ruminantium. Lineage (NCBI taxonomy): Bacteria > Bacillati > Bacillota > Bacilli > Caryophanales > Paenibacillaceae > Brevibacillus > Brevibacillus ruminantium. Next base: position 2,042,424 of record NZ_CP098755.1, on the reverse strand, counting down.
CCATCCGTCCTGTTTTCCCTGTCACGCCGGCTTCTTTGCGATGTGAAAAGAAAAGGTCTGTACGGCAGCTTGTACACCATCCGGTGCGCAGGATATTTTCTGGCGCTACTCCGCACTCTTCTAAAATCTCCTGGTTCAACCGTGGGAGATCCAGCATGTAGCGCCCATTTTTCAAGGAGACTACTGCATGCGGCCATTCCCGAGCAGACTTGCGCACCTCTTGTATCACCCGATCATCTACCTCATAACAGCATCCGCCAATCGAAGGTCCGATCGCAATACAAAGTTGTTCCGTTTTCGTTTTGTATGTATCACAAAAAGCGTTGATCATTTCCTCGGCAATTCGGGAAACCGTCCCCTTCCAGCCTGCATGGGCAAGTCCGATTGCACCAGACGAGGGGTCAAGAAAATAGAGCGGGACACAATCTGCATAAAACGAAGTGAGCAATACTCCTTCTTTATTGGTAAACAGGCCATCGGTTGCCGGAATGACATCGCGGAGACTCTCTTTCCCTGCTCCCCCTGCCGTCACTTCACAAACTCGATTGCCATGCACTTGATCCGCACAGGTCCAGGCATCAAATGACATCTCCAATGATTCGGCCAACAGCCGACGATTGGTTACCACATGTGAGTCATCATCGCCCACATGCAGCCCCATGTTAAAAGATCCATAAGGTTCGGCGCTTACCCCGCCCGTACGTATGGTGAAGCCTGCGACCAGACCGGGAAACGCTTTTTCCCACTCCTGCAAGCGAAGTCCTGCTGCGTTTGTCTGTTCCATAAACGGCTCGTTCATCTCTTCACCTCTTGTTTGCGAAGCGCAAGGTTTCTATGGATTATGATACCATAGCCAAAAAGAAAAGAAAGGCTCCCTCTGCCTTTCTACGAGCGATATTCATCCTCTGCGTTGTTCTTTGCATCCACCCGGAGGGCTTCTTCCACTCGAACCAGAACAACATCTTTGCCGATTTTCACAATATTGCGCCAAGGGATAACAAAATCATTTCCGGATGAAAAGAACCCCAGGAACTTTCCTGGTCCTGGGACGATGATGGCCTCTACCCTCCCGTGGCGAAGGTCGATTTCCAAGTCGGATATTTGCCCCAACCGTTTGCCGTCCAAAATATTCACTACCTCTTTGGTCTGGAAGTCCGAAATCTTCACCATCCGTCTCACCTTCTTTTCTTCCCTTCTCTTTCATTATATGAACAGTTGGGCGATTATGTCCGAACCTGAAGAAAAGAAAAAGCCCCGCAGTAGCACTCCGCAGGACTAGGACCCATCCATCATTACGATTGTACGTGTTTTTGCATGTGAGCTATCGCCGCCTTCTCCAGTCGAGAGACTTGCGCTTGCGAAATGCCGATTTCCTCGGCCACCTCCATCTGCGTCTTTCCTTCGTAAAAACGCATGGAGATAATCATTTTTTCCCGTTCGCCTAACCGTTGCATCCCTTCACGCAGCGCGATTTCTTCGACCCAGATCACATCCTTGTTTTTATCGTCACTGATCTGATCCATGACGTAGATCGGGTCGCCCCCGTCTTGATAGATCGGCTCAAACAAGGAAACGGGGTCCTGTATCGCATCCAGTGCAAAAACCACGTCTTCTTTGGGAACATTCAGCTCTTGGGAGATTTCCATGATGGTGGGCTCCCGCGAATGCTTGTTGGTGAGATTATCCCTGACCTGCAGGGCTTTGTAGGCGATATCCCGCAAAGACCTCGATACCCGGATTGGATTGTTGTCCCGCAAATAGCGGCGGATTTCCCCGATGATCATCGGCACGGCGTAAGTCGAAAATTTCACGTTCTGGCCGAGGTCAAAATTGTCGATGGCCTTCATCAAACCAATGCATCCTACCTGAAACAGATCGTCAACAAACTCGCCGCGATTGTTGAATCGCTGGATCACACTGAGCACCAAGCGCAGATTGCCGTTTACCAGCTTTTCCCGCGCTGGGAGTTCACCGCCTTGCAGACGTTCAAACAGTTCCCGCATCTCTTTGTTGGTCAGCACCGGAAGCTTGGAGGTATCTACCCCGCAAATCTCTACTTTATTGCGCGTCACGTCTTTCCCTCCTCGAAGCAAGAAAAAAGTTCCTAACCCGGTTGTCTCGAAAGCCCGCGTTCTGACGCGTCCCCGGACGAGAAGTGGCTATCGCCACCCTCTGGTACGGTTTAGGAACAGTATCTCCCTCGATTGGGAAAATATGCGTTACACCATTTTGTTAAATTCTTTTCGCAACCGTTTTATAATTCTCTTTTCCAGACGAGAAATATAGGATTGCGAGATGCCCAAAAGATCCGCGACATCTTTCTGTGTCTTCTCTTCTTCACCAGCGAGACCGAATCGCAGCTCCATGATGACTCGCTCCCGCTCAGTCAGTTTATCAAGCGCTTTTTTCAGCAGCTTGCGATCCACCTGGTCTTCAATGTTTTTGTAAATCGTATCGTTTTCCGTCCCCAAAACATCGGAGAGCAGCAGCTCATTTCCGTCCCAGTCAATATTGAGCGGCTCGTCGAAGGATACCTCGGAGCGGATTTTATTGTTTCTGCGCAGGTACATCAAAATCTCGTTTTCGATACAGCGTGAGGCGTAAGTAGCCAGCTTGATATTTTTCTCCGGATCAAACGTATTGACCGCTTTGATCAAACCGATTGTCCCAATGCTGACAAGGTCTTCAATGTTGATTCCTGTATTTTCAAACTTGCGGGCAATATAAACGACGAGCCGCAAATTTCGTTCGATCAGCATACTCCGTACCGCCGGATCACCAGAAGGCAGGCGCCCCAGCAGAATCTCCTCTTCCTCCCGCGTCAGCGGCGGAGGCAAGGCCTCGCTTCCTCCGATATAGTAAATTTCCTCTGCACGTGCACCAGTCCACAGCAGGATTCGGTACCAGAGTAATTGTAATTGCAGACGAAGTTTGACATACATATTTGTTAGCCCTCCTGTTCGCGTACTGGATATTCTTCTTCAAGGGAGGTCTCGATCATCGCGGGATGCACGATGGCCTGGTATTGCCCGTCCGCCGCCAGGGGAATCGGGTTGAGACCCACCAGTACTTTTTTGGTTAGATAACGTTTGCCGTCTTGCACAATCAGCACCTCATCTGGTTTGAATGCGATCAAAAAACTCATGCCACTGGCGACGCTACGATACGGTACCAACCTCAGACGGGGTTGCCACTCAGGTGTCAGCTTCTCCCATATCCCCTCCATCTGATCCAAGGGCTGCTCGCTGTTGCTGCTTAGCCCAATGAGGGCTTCGGGCAGGATATGTGCAAACAATCGAGTCTCCGCAACCATTACAGGGGTTCGGGTGATCGGTTCATAAAGCTGGTTCCCCGTATCGACTAGCCCCCTGCAAAGGACGGTTTCACCTGCGAGCTTCACTACGACCTCCGCCAGAACTGCTTCTACCCTTCGTGGCTGCTGGATCGCGGCATAGCTTTGCTTGCTCAAGAAAAATACGAGGACAAAGCCTGCCAACAGGATTGCCAGCGTGGGTGTAAATCCGACGCCAAAGCCGTCACTATGTACCGTTACCAATTCGCTGATGACCTCGTTTTGCGTCGAGAGAAAATACTGAAGTCCAAACACCCCTCCGCCGAAGACAAAGGCAACGAAATAAAAGAGGATCAGATTATGCAAAAACCCGAGCAACCTTTTTCGGCCAAAGGCAATCCACAGCATGATGACAGAAAAAAGCAATTTGACGGACCATTGGTACATGGGAGCAAAAACGGGAAAAAAGAAAAAGGCGAGATAGGTTGATCCAAACAAGGATGCAAGAATAATCCTCCACCATCGCACCCGCTCCTTGCGAAAATACGCCGTGAACCACAAGAGCAAGGTATCAATGGCCAGATTGAGGAGTAGAATGATATCAAGATACACAATCACTTTGTTCTCACCCCCGATCGTCCGATCAAACCCGACCATCCGGTCTTTTGTCAGAGGTTTCTACCATCGTACAATCAGTGTTGCTCACCGACCAAAGCCAGTATATATCAATGTGTATGTAAAGTCTGTCAATTCTTGACCGTGTTTTTTCGGATTTTTTGTAGAAGAATTTTGGGTGGAAATCTACAGAAAATGAGGGCGTTTTCCTGCTTAAAACCAATACTTTCTTTGCGACAAAAACGCGGAAAATACACCGCGTTTTTTTTATTGACCATCTCCCTTTTTTTGTTAATACTTTCTTACAGTACTCCCTCCGCCTTAAATCCTCGCAACGAGGCTGTAGGGAGAAGAATCATGTTTCCCTGCTTGGCTCCGTATTCCGCCCTGCAGGGAAGTATTTCTGTCCGCTCCACAGCGGCTGGCGGGGGTCCGCAAAAGCCGTTTCGCTCCGGGGTCATCCCAAGGTTGCGCCCCTATTTCCCGCCATCCGCTGCTCCGCTGAGCTGGGCTACACAGTCGCACCGCAGGGAAACATGATTCTTCTCCGGACATACTGCTCCTTTCGAACTTTTAAAATGAGGGAAAGTTAGATCATTCCTTCCATCATTTCTTGAACTTTGCATGTCTTTATGTTCGTCCTTGGTCCACCCACATTGTTTTAAAAAGCTCCGGTTTCGTGAAGAAGCATGTTTTCCTGCGTTGCGACTGTGGAGCTCTCGCTCAGCGGAGGGGGGATTCGCGGGAAAAAGGAGCGCAACCTTGGGATGACCTCGGAGCTTTTCTGCTTTTGCGATCCCCCGCGAATCTCCCCGGAGCGGACAGTGAATCATCCATGTGGGCGGAATACGGAGCTGAGCAGGGAAACATGCTTCTTCTCGCTATGGCTCCGCCTTGAGGTGGCCTTTGAAAAGATTCCGCTTAGATATACGAAACGGTAGAAGATACCCACCCTGTGCCAAAAAGTAAGCACCTCAGAAAATGGGAAAAAGCCTTGCTCTCATAAAGAACAAGGCTTTCGTCAAAATCAGTGATCCCGTCGGATTCCTGTTTTGTGTTTATGTGATACTGCGTACATGAATAGTTGCTTTCGCCTACTTCTTGTTGCGGCGGCGATTGCGCAGGAAGGCCGGAATATCCAGGTTGTCCAGATTGCTCATCGAGAAGAATGGCTTCTCTTCTTCCTCTTCCTTCGCACGTGGCTGAGACTGATTGGAAATTGGCGTCGGACGGTTGCTGGTTTGGACAGGCTGTTGAACGCGGCGCTGTGCAGCGTTTTGACGCTGGTTGTCTTCAAAGCCCGTAGCGATCACCGTTACGACGATCTCGTTTTTCAAATCTTCGTTGATCACGGCACCGAAAATCATGTTTACTTCCGGATCAGCAGCCGAGGATACGATATCAGCCGCTTCGTTTACTTCATACAAGCTCAGGTTGGTGCCGCCCGTAATGTTCATCAGCACACCGCGCGCCCCATCGATCGATGTTTCCAGCAGCGGGCTGGAAATAGCGCGTCTTGCTGCTTCAGCCGCACGATTTTCACCGCTGCCCACACCAATACCCATCAGAGCAGAGCCACGCTCTGTCATAATGGTTTTAACGTCAGCAAAATCCAGGTTGATCAAACCTGGTGTCGCAATCAAATCGGATATCCCTTGTACCCCTTGGCGCAGGATGTTGTCCGCTTCGCGGAATGCTTCCAGCATCGGGGTGTTCTTGTCTACAATTTCCAGCAAACGATCGTTCGGGATAACGATCAGTGTGTCTACCTTTTCCTTCAATGCTGCAATTCCCAGCTCACCTTGCATCGAGCGCTTGCGTCCCTCAAAGGAAAACGGGCGAGTTACGACACCAACAGTCAAAGCGCCCAGCTCTTTGGCGATCTCTGCTACGACAGGTGCTGCACCAGTACCTGTACCGCCACCCATTCCGCCTGTGACGAAGACCATATCTGCGCCGCGCAGGGCGTTCTCGATCAGATCACGACTTTCTTCCGCCGCTTTTTTTCCGATTTCCGGATTGGCACCGGCTCCCAGTCCTCGTGTCAGTTTTTCTCCGATCTGCAGCTTGATGTCAGCACTGGAGAGTTGCAGAGCTTGCGCGTCTGTATTGAGAGTAATAAATTCGACTCCTCTCACACCGCCGGCAATCATACGGTTGACCGCGTTGCTTCCGCCACCGCCGCAACCAATTACTTTAATTCGCGCAAAGGATTCCATGTCCATATCAAATTCCAGCATCTTGCTAGTCCTCCCCAATTCAACTTGAGAAAAGCTTCTGTGTGGTGAAGCTGCTTGGTGAATCGGTACCTTCACCAAATTCGGAGTATTCGGTTACAGCAACTCTTAAATGAACTCGCTGAACCAGTTCTTTACTTTGTCCATCAAGCCGGCCCCTTCTTTCGGCTTGGAAGAAACAGCTGACTTTTGTGCCCCTTTAAACGATGGAGGAGCTACCCGCACACTCCGGCGCTCCAACTGATGGAGGGCGTACTGAATCAAACCGACACCAGTTGTGTAAGCAGGGTCTCTCACCCCTATGTAATCGGGGATTGCGACGCGGACAGGAGCATCTAACTCCTCTTTTGCCAATTCCAGCATGCCTGGCATCGCTACTGTGCCACCAGTCAAAACGTAGCCGCCGGCTATGTCATCATGGTACCCGAGCTTGTACACGGCATCTTCGACAAGATGGAAAATCTCCGCCGCACGCGGTTCAATAATGTTCGCTAGATCCACCTGAGTAAACTGTTTTTCCACATCACTGCCAATACGCGTCACCTTGAATTTTACATCCTCAGAAGCCTCGTCGATCAGAGCGCAGCCATTTTTGGTCTTGACTCGTTCGGCTACGTCCGTATGAGTCCGAAGTCCTAATGAGATATCATTGGTAATATGGTCGCCGCCAATTCCAATTACAGTCGTTGCTGCCAGTTTTCCCTGTTCAAATACACCGATTGTCGTAGAACCGGCACCAATATCTACCAAAACGACTCCCATTTTTTTGTCGTCTTTGGAAAGAGCTACCGTGCTGGAGGCAAGCGGCTGCAGAAAAATCCCGGAAACGTGGAGATTTGTCCGCTCCGTGCAGCGCACAATATTATGTACGACAGTTTTAGACCCGGTTACAATCGTGCCTTCCATTTCTAGACGGACGCCGATCATACCTCGCGGATCTTTTATGCCACCCTGCCCATCTACGATGTATTCTTTCGGTACAACTTCAATAATCTCACGGTCGGGCGGTATGGCAACAACCTTTGCTGCCTGGATGACTCGTTGGATGTCTTCCTCTCGTATTTCACGGTCCTCGCTGGATACAGCGACAACCCCTTGTGTTTCATGCAGCTCAATGTGGTTCCCTGTGATACCGACATAAACTTCGTCAATCGATACCCCTACCATGCGCTCGGCATGGTCTACAGCTTCCCGGATGGCATGCACAGTTTGGTCGATGTCGACGATCACACCCTTTTTGATTCCTTCCGAGTGTGCTTGTCCGACTCCGATGATGTTGATGGAACCGTTGTTTACCTCGCCAATCATGACGCGTACTTTAGAAGTTCCAATGTCTAGGCTGACGATGAGTTCATTGCTTACCAAACCTGTGACACCTCCCTTGCTACGTCTTTAGTCATCGTGAAGTGAACACATCTGCGTAATTTATTCCACACAGAAGTACCATTCCCTTTTTTTTAACACGATTTTTTGTAAAAATATGACCTTTTTCCCAATTCGGGATGAGTCTCTATTCCTGCTGGTTTATCCACCGGGATAGTACGATCCGACGAATGACCGCCAGATTGTTAAACAAACGTACGCCAAATGCCACAATCGCAGCTAAATAGAGGTCGATTCCCAAAAATCCGCCGATAAAGGCCAGCCCGGCTGCAAACAGCGTATTAAAGAAAAAGCCGGACATAAAGATGCGCACATTGAATGTTCGTTCCAGATAGGAGCGAATCCCGCCGAAAATCGTGTCCAAGCCAGCAAGCAGTGCAATCGACAGATAGCTGCTGTATTCCTGCGGGACACGCCAATCCAGCAAAAAACCAACCACGATACCTACGATGAGTCCGATAAGCGGGAGCCACATGTCAGGATTCTCCTTTTTCTTTGACAGGTTTCATGTATTGGATGGGGCGTTGCTCTCTGTGTGCAGGAACAATCAACTTCTCCCGCTTTTCGGCAATAATCTCTTTATTGGCCATGCGAAAGTTTTCTTCCACACCTTCCAGCTTCAGGGCAGACAGCAACACTTCAGGTTCCCCCAACGCTTTCAGTTCGTACGGTGGCTGAATGGTCTTCGTATCGATTTGGATCGAATCGCCGACGTAGCGGATCGGTGTAGTTGCGACCATGCGGTGACCATTAATCGAGACCGCCTGGGCACCATTGGCAAAAAGTACATTGACCAGCCATCTGAGGTCTTCCTCGTCACTCGTATAACCACCTACCAGAGGCTCGGTCACTTCTCCATCGTGGCCCAGTTCCGCATGATGCAGCGCAGCTTCAACTACCTGCAGCACGATTCCCTTTCCCTCGACGCTGACCATACCTGCCAGTTTACGATTCCGGGCAAGCTCTTCTTTCATAACCGAAAGGCTTTCATCCTCATTTAGTGAAGTTTCATACTGATAGTACAGTTGATTGTACTTAGAAATATCCGCCAAAAGATTTTTGTGCTTCTCCAGTTCCTTCTGCAGAGACGCACGCAACTCAGCAATACTCCGCGACTCTTTATGAACCGGGTGAAAGCTGCTCCTTAGCTGGATGGTCAACATAACCCCTATGATAGCACTAATAATAGCAAGAATAAATGTGATTTTACGGTTTTTTTGCAACATCAGAAACGCTTCCTTCACCTAGGAATGTTTGGTCTTGGCGTCGCCTACATACGCGGGAAGTTTTAGCTTGTCCTTTTTGGCCAGATCAATCTGTACGAAGTCCTGCAGAGATTGCATGACACCGCCTGGAAGATGCAAGGCTGATTCCAACGTGTGAGGATCTCCAATTGCAGAAATTACAAACGGCGCTGCAGACTTAATGCCGTTGACAATAATTGTCGGACCCACACAGCGAATAGCCGAATTGCTCACCAAACGTTGTCCGTTAATGCTGATCGCTTCAGCCCCTGCTGCCCGCAGCTCATTGACTACCAGACGAACATCTTCTTCATGGACGATGTAATTTGCTACATCCGGTGCACTTCCGGCATTTTGGCTGTCCTGCATCGTAACGATGACACCCGGGCCCTCAACCGGTACGACACCAGCTCGCATCCGCGCTGCCTCCAGCTCACTGAGAATACTCCCCGCTTCTGATTTTCTCTGTGCCATCGCTTCTTCCACTTTGCCCACTTGCCGCTGCAAGTCGAGCAATTGATTCTCAAGGTGCCGGTTTTGCTCTTTTTCCGCCAATATCCGCTCGTTTAATTGGGTCTCTTTTTGAAAAAGCTGATCGTTCATCCTCTCTCTTTGTAGCAGCTTGGTCGTTTCGACGGAAGTCGCTACGAGGAAACCTGTGCAAAAAGTGACAAGCGTAAGGTAAATATTAAATTTATGTCGACGCCCCATATAACCGTTCCCCTTCTAGCAAATACTTATGAGCGCTTGGGGCTTGACTCGCCGGCGGGAAGCTGAATCGGCGCACCCGGATTCGTGTAAGGCACAAACCAAGGCTGCTCAAACAACGAGAGAACCCCTTTTACTCCTTTGGGCAGTTCTTTCACAATTGTCGGATACCAGTTGAGCATGGTATCCAGCTTGTACACGACGCTTCTCACTTCATTCCCGTCGCGCATATACAGCGTAATCCGCTGTTTGTCATATACGGTAGGCGTCAGCGCAATGTCGGAAATTTCTCCTAACACGGCGGGGGACAGATTGGCCAATGCCTTCGCCAGGGTGGGAAGCATCTCGGGTGACTGCCAGAAGCTGATCAAGGGCCTGTCCACGATACGTTTGGAAAAATCGACTTGTCGAAGCACCTTGCCATTTTCCAGAAGCGGCGCTCGGCTGCCGTCCTGTCCATTCCAGAAAGCCACTCTTCGAAATTCGGTGACATGCAAACGGATTACTCCGGGAAAGGAGCGCTCCACTTTAATCTCCTTCACTCCCTCAAGCGGTTCGCTTGCTTTTTGCACCTGATACTCCCATACATTAAAAAACTGCATACCGATCGTCAAACCGGAATGACTGACGATCTCTTCCGGTGTGTACATGTCATTCCCATACACCTGTATCTCCTGCACCTTGCTGTAAGGCGAGCGAATAAAGAGGACGATCAAGACAATCAAAAAGAACAGTACGAGTAAATAGATAAGCTTTCGATTTCCTTTGCGCCTCGGTCGCTGCTCTTTGACATGCGGAATCCGATCTTCAATAACCGCCATGACTCAACCCTTCCTCGCTGCACGAGCATGATCACGCGCCAAGCTTTCATATTGCTTGTCCGACTCGCTTGCACCGGAAGCTTGTCCGTTCATGCGAGCACACAAAAACTGGGATCATTATAAATTACTGTCATGTTACAAAACAGGGAAAGCGGCATAGATATGCCGCTTGATTTCTTGGGTCTATGTCGACACTCGGGTGATGCGGGCACCCAACTGCTGTAGCTGCAACTCCAGCCGTTCATAACCACGGTCGATATGGTGAATCTGTGAAACCGTAGTCGTACCCTCCGCTGCCAACCCTGCCAGTACAAGAGCAGCACCGGCCCGAAGGTCGCTTGCCTCCACGCTCGCGCCGGACAGTCGCTCCACACCGCGGATAATCGCGGACCCCAGATCGACGTAAATGGATGCTCCCATTCTGGCCAATTCGTTCACATGGTTGAATCTTCCCTCAAAAACGGTCTCTTTGATCACACTTGTTCCATTGGCCAGAGAAAGAAATACCATTAACTGTGCTTGCAAATCAGTCGGGAAACCAGGAAACGGGGAAGTGATAATCCGATCATACGATTTTGGACTACCCGTCTTCTTAACCTCCATTATATCATGGTGGGTCTTGAT